>JAFBAK010000039.1 GCA_019247795.1 Hyphomicrobiales bacterium
GGTCACGCACGATCAGGACGAGGCCATGAGCCTGGCGGATCGGGTGATCGTCATGAATCGCGGGCGCATCGAGCAGGAGGGCACTCCCGACGAGATATACGCGCAGCCGAGGACGAGCTTCGTCGCCGGCTTCATCGGACGGGCGAACTGGTTTTGCGGAAGGCTTCGCAAAGCGCCGGACGACGCTTTCGTCGCCCTCGCGACGGAAGTGGGCTCACTTCTCCGCATTCGTGCGCCGCAGAAGATCGATGATGGGAAATGGCGGGCTTGCGTTCGACCCGAGCGGATGATCTTGACGCGACCGGACGCCAATTCTGACGGCCGTTCGGACAATCTGGTGTCGGGCCATGTCGTCGATATCGTCAGCTTGGGTGGAGAGATTCACTACGTCGTGGACGTCGCCGATGGGCGGCTCTTGGCTGTCGAGCCCAATCGGGGTGGTCCGCGGGTGCGCAAAGGCGAGCACGTGGGCCTCTCCTTTCGTGCGGATGACTGCGTAGCCTTCCCTCTGACCGAAGTGTGAGGCGCCGAATGAACCCTGTTCTCCCGGTGGGCGATCTCGCAATTCACGCTCGCCCCAATCTCTTTGAGATCGATCTTGGTGCGATTTCGCAATTCACGCGGTTCATCCGTGAATATGTCGGGAAGGACGTCACGCTCTGCGCGGCGTTGAAATGCAACGCTTATGGCTTTGGACTTCTGCAGGTCGCGCGCACAGTCTTGGCTTCCGGCGCCGACATGCTGTCGATGGTCGATCCGATGAATGCCATCGAGCTTCGACGTGCGGGCGAGACGGCGCCGATTCTCGTTTACCCCGGCGCGGTTGCTGCGCCTCAAACGGTGAGTGACGCCGAGGTTTTCGACTTCATCCCAACCTTGATCGATCTCGAATCGGCCAGGATCTATTCGCACTATGCCACGAAGCCTCTGCGAGTGGCCGTCAAAGTCGATATCGGTCAGGAGCGGCTCGGTTTTCCGGCGGAAGAAGCAGCAGCGGCGATCGCCGTGATCACCGGCCTTCCCAAACTCGAGGTCCACATCGTCAACGCGCATCCCAATGTGCCCTCGCCGCCCTCGCTGGACTATCTTGATTGGCAGCTCGGCCGCTTCGAGGCGATGTGCCGCCAGCTCGAGGCAGATGGATTGAACGTTCCCATTCGGATGGTTGCCAGCAGCAAGATCTTGTCGCTGAGCCGAAAAGCCATTTTCAACGCAGTCGATCCGGGACAGATGTTCTTCGGGCCTTTCCGCGCGGCGGGGGATGTCCCATGGCCGGCGGCTCGGGGCGCGTTCGCAAAACTCACGAGCCGCCTCATTCATGTACGTACGCTCGACCGGAAGGAATTCCTGGCGCAGGCGCCATTTCCGATACGTCCCGAGATGCGCCTCGGAGTGATGCCGATCGGCTCGGCCGACGGCATGGCGCAGCTTCATTGCGGTGAGGTCTTGGTGCGCGGCCGCCGCGCCAAGCTGCTCGGCAATCCATCTCTCGAACATACGCGCCTCGATCTCTCGGGGATCGCGGATGCCAAGGTCGGTGACGAGGTGGTGATCATCGGTGAACAAGGCGGAGACACCATCACGACGGACGCCGTCGTCGCGCATCAGCGCCATGCCAGGATCGCCGATCTCGCGATGGCAATAAGGCCAAGCGTCCCGCGTCAATATTTGGAGCCGGGCTGAGCGGGAATCAGCGCTCCAGTCCCGCGGCCCAATAGCCGTGCTCGACCAGCCGCAACGTCTCCAGGTTGTCTGACGGACCGGTCTCGAAGGGCATTCCGCTCTCGAGGCATTCGACAAAATGCGTGATCACGCCGTCGAAGCTCGCTTGGTAGCCCTTCTCATTGTCGAAAGCGATCTCGACCGGGTCCGGTCCGAGCCGGCGAAGCAAGCTCTGCTCGAAAAGGGCGCTTGCCTGGCTGCCGACGATCTCGAGGCGGTCGGGCGCCCGGGATGGGTAGCCAGCCGCAGCCATCGTCCCGGTCACCTCGACGGGCGCGCCCGTCCTCGTCTCGAGAAATATCGAGGCCACCGTCTCGCCGGCGACGTCCGGGAGCGTTCGAGCCCCGCGAGCGCCGACGACACGCAAGTCACCACAGAGGAAGCGCATCACGTCGAGATGATGGATCAACACTTCCGCCATCATCAGCCGCTTCTCGTGCTGCATGAAGGGCTGCCGCACGAAGGCTGGGCGCTTGCCGCTGGCGTCGGGCAGGAAGCCGGAAGTGACCATCGCCATCCGGGCGAGGACAAGCTCCCCCAAAAGCCCTGCGGCTATCCAGCGCTTGAGCTCGCGATACCAGGGCCGGAACCGCCAATTCTCATGCACCATCAGACGGATTTTGCCGTCGATCCGTCGCACCAGCTCCTGGGCTTCTGACAATGTCGGCGTGAGCGGCTTCTGGCAAAGCACATCGATGCCGCGCCCGGCCGCTGCCTCGACCCAGCCGGCATGCGTCTCGCGTGGCGTGGCGACGTCGAGCGCATCGATCGCTTCGCTGGCCAGCATGGTCTCGCGGTCCGTGTAAACCTTTGCGATTTTGAATTCTTTCGCTCGACGATGGGCCTTCTCCGAGTCAGGGTCGCACACCGCTACGAGCTCGACGCGCTCACCGAGGTTTCTCCAGGCGGTGAGATGGTACCAGCTGATCATGCCGGCCCCGGCAAGTGCCACTTTGTGCGGCGGGGTCCGTCCTTTCCTCATGGCGCTGTCCTCGAAGCCGGCTCAGGAAAGCCAAAGAGGCGCGCGGGGTTCGAGCACATTACGACGCTCCGCTCGCCGGGGTCGCTCAGCCA
>JAFBAK010000123.1 GCA_019247795.1 Hyphomicrobiales bacterium
GATCTATCTCGATGCCGACGAAGAGGACCTCTACACTTGGTATGTCGAGCGCTTCATGCGTTTGCGCGAGACGGCTTTCCGAGACCCGCGCTCGTTCTTCCGTCGCTTCGCCGAGCTTTCCGAGGAGCAGGCGCGAGAGACCGCCGAAGACATCTGGCGAAGCATCAATCTTTTGAATCTGCGCGAGAACATCCTGCCGACCCGCCAGCGCGCCGACCTCATCTTACGTAAAGGCGCGGCGCATCAGATCGTCGAGGTAGCGCTTCGCCGGCTATAGTTTCTGGTAGCTGGCAAATAAGATCGGGAAGGCAGCGTTATCCTCCACCTTTCGTGTCCTCTCGACTGGAAAAGCGGGCAAAGCGATAGGCGAACCAAAAGGTCGGCTACGGATTTATTATAGCCACTTAATGTATAGCTTTAACGAAAAAGTGATTTGCCCCGCATCGTTCTTGGGGCTCGATCGCACAATGACCCGACCGAACCCAGAAAATCGATGGAGCTGGGTGTGGCCGGTCGTTTGGGCTTGCATCGGCGCATTCGTAACGATCCTCGCCATCGGTCAAAGCGTGCTTCGCGCGTTCTATACATTTGATGAAGGAATAGGTTTCGTCCTTCTCGTCCTGTTATTCTTTGGTTTGACACCCTGGTTGATCCCGGTGTGGCTAGGTGCCATGGGGGTCAGCTTATGGCACGGTCGCTGGAAGCGACTCGTTGGGGCGTTTATAGCTCCCCTTTTTGGCGCCGCTATTCCGTACGCCTATTACGTATCGGGCGTCTGGCCACGATTTTTAATCGAACGCCCCCGATTCGAGCGCGAGATCGCGACTTTGGCAAAAGGCGAGCCTCGGTACCGAGAGTTCCATTGGGACGAGACGGGGTTTGCCGGATCGGGAAATACCTCTCAATATATTGTGTATGATGAAACGGACGCTTTCCCTGATCAGGTGCGAACTGGAAAAACCAAGTGGTCTCGCGACCTGAGTATAGTTACCCCGATGGGGAGGCACTTCTTCCTAATTATTGAGGTGCTCTCGTAGCTAACCCCCATGGTGGATTAGGCACAAGCACGCCAGGATGAATTCAGGGTAAGCATAATAGATAGCCAAAACTTAAGTTCAATTCTTGATGTATGTACAAGAATGATATCACCCTGCTTGCCGCGCGCGAGTGGCCTGTGAAGGTGACCCGACTTGCCGAACTGACGACCTGTGCGAACGAAAGAAACGGCGCCGGAGGTGGACCGCTCCTAGACCGCAAGACCCTCCTGCTGAGCCATTTCCTCCAAGCTTCGCTGCGGACGCGCGCCGATATGCTGGATCACCTCCGCGGCCGCGAGTGCGCCGAGCCTCAGGCATTCCTTTTCCGGCAAACCTCTCGCGAGCCCGAACAGGAAGCCACCGGCAAACAGGTCGCCCGCGCCCGTGGTATCCACGAGCCGCTCGATCGGGAAAGCCGGAACCTCGAACGTCTCTTCACGCGTCACGGTCATGGCGCCTGCAGGGCCGCGTGTCACGACGCCCAGCGCGCCTGTCTCCCGCAAGCCTGCGAGGGCCGTCTCGAAATCCTCGGTGGTGAACAAGCTCTTCAATTCATGTTCGTTGGCAAAAAGAATGTCGACGAGCCGCGATCGCAAGAGCTCCATGAACTCGTCGCGATAACGGTCGACGCAGAAGGCATCCGACAGGGTCAACGCCACTTTCCGAGCGGCGCCGTGCGCCATATGCGCCGCTTTGCGGAAGGCTTCCTTGGCAAGGGGAGGGTCCCAAAGATATCCTTCGAGATAGGTGAAGGCGCTGCCTTCTACCGCTTCCTTGGCCACATCGTCGGGGCCGAGCCCCTGGCAGGCGCCGAGATAAGTGTTCATGGTGCGCTCGCCGTCGGGCGTCACCAGGATGAAGGAGCGTGCGGTTGCTGGACCCGAAATTGCCGGCAATGTTCCGAAATCAACCCCGAAGGCGCGGATATTCTGAGCGAAGAGATCGCCGAGCGTGTCCTTACGAACTTTTCCGATGAAGGCCGCGCGGCCGCCGAGCGACGCGACGCCCGATGCCGTGTTCGCGGCGCAGCCGCCCGAGATGATCTCGGCCGGCCCCATGGCCTGGAAGAGCCTCTCCGCCTGCCCCTCCTCGATGAGGGTCATCGCACCCTTGTTGAGATTTTGCTTCGCCAGGAAATCATCATCGGTGCGGGCGATGACATCGACGATCGCGTTGCCGAGCCCCAGGACGTCATAGCGCGTTTCGGTCATCATCCATTTCCGGCTGGAGAGAGGGTCACGGATCAGACGCCCGTGCGGCACGAGCCCTTCGCATTCGTGCCGCGGAGGGTCAAGTCGACGGCCGCACCGCGCGAATTCGCAAGATGAGGGCACCGGCCCCACCGAGGCCCGGCCCCGCTTCGTCGAAGCCGATGACGAGCCGACGGAAATCCGGCATGGCGAGCCAAAGCGGCACGGCCCGCCGCAAGACGCCGCGTTCTCCGGCAAGCACGGGTGTCGTGACGCCCTTTCCCGTGATGACGATCGCGGTCTTCCTGCCTTTCGCTTGGCAATGATGCAGAAAGGCGGAAAGGCGGCGGCGCGCTTCGTCCTGACGCAGACCATGGAGGTCGAGCACGGCGCCCGGCGCCGCCCTGCGGCGACGCAGCCGCTGAAGAAGCCGGCGTTCGAGCGTCTCGAGGGGCGGCTGCGTCGTGCCGGCGACCGTCGCAAGCGTCTGAGCGCGGCGATGGCGGTAAGTTTCGCGGTCCGGCTCGGCGGCGCCCCTCTCTGTTTTGCTTCGTGGCGGCGCGGGCTCCTGCACGATTTTGGGGACCGTCTTGCCTTTCAAAGGCTTGGCGCTTCTCGCGACCTCCGCCCACAGGCGAAGATCCTCATCCGTGAGGCGGCCTTGCGCGCGGCGGGTCAAATTGCGGTTCATGATCGGGCCGGCGCCTCGCCGCGGGGAAGAAGTACGAAAAGGCGCCCATGATGGCGCTGCCGACCGGCCACGGCCCCGGCAGCGGCCCCGCTGCCGATGAAAAGATCGATGCGCCCGGCGCCCACGATCGCGGTCCCCGTATCCTGGGCGACCATCAGCCTTTCCCATCGGTCGCGCCCGCCATCC
>JAFBAK010000198.1 GCA_019247795.1 Hyphomicrobiales bacterium
GGCGTGACGCTCGCCGTGAAAAGGCTTAAGCGTGGATGGCCGGGCTTGGTCCTCGGAATAAATCCGAGGACGTCCATGACGTGAAAGGGCGCGTGTCGCCTGGTCGCAAGTCTCGGTCTTGCCTGGAGGGTCCAGCGAATCCTTGACAAGACGGTTCGCCCTGGGTATCTATTTTTGGATATCCATATATCCCGTTTGAGATATCCATAGCATATCACATCAAGGACCCCGATACCGATCGCATCATTCGCGAGCTTGCCAAGGTGAAGGGCAAGCCGATTCTCGACGCCATACGCGACGCGTGCGAAAAAGAGCTCCGCCGCGAAGCCGCGAAGGTCCCCCTTTGGGACCGCTTGCAGCCGCTCATCGCCAAGGTTCGGGCCGCACCCAAGACGGGATTGCGCGCCGATAAGGATTTCTTCGACGATTTGAGCGGCGAGCCATGATGGTCGACGCGTCGGCTCTCGTTGCGATTCTTCTGAAAGAGGATGGCGCGGAAGCCTTCGTTGCCGCGATCGGAAGCGCCAAGGTGGTCAACACCACGCCCATAGCGGTCTTTGAAACATGCGCGGCGTTGATGCGGGAGCGAAAACTCAGCGCTCGCGAGGCCACCTCGCTCGTCGGAGAGCTTCTCGCCACGGCCTCGATCGACGTCGTCCCCCTCACTGAGAAAATCGCCGGAGCGGCCGTGAACGCGTTTGCGCGATTTGGCAAAGGAACGAAGCACCCGGGCCGCCTCAATATGGGCGATTGCTTCTCCTACGCGTGCGCCGAGGCTTTGCGATCGCCCCTCTTGTTCAAAGGCTCCGACTTCAAAAAGACGGATGTCCGCAAGGCGATCTGAAGCGCGGGATTCCGCCGAGCTCACCGCGCCAACACCACCGCGTGGGACAGATAAAGCAAAAGCGACAGCCCCAGAAGGACGAGCAAGCCTGCCATCGCGAGGTCGAAGCGCGCGCCGGGGCCGCGGACCTCTTTTTCAACATCGATCTCCTTGGATGTACGAAAATAGCGCCAGGCCGAGGTCGCGATCATCCCGAGGCCGAGCAAGAGGAAGGCCATGCCGGCGGCATTCGCAAGCCATTCGCGATGCGGATCGATCGGCGACTTCGCAAGGTTCGGCGTGGCGAAGCGAAGGAAGAGATCGAAGCGCTCGATGAGGAAGCCGAAGGCCATCACGGCAATCGCCGTGCGGACCCAGGCGAGAAAGGTCCGCTCGTTGGCGGCATGATCCGAATAATGCTTGATCACGATGCTCACCTCTGTCGATTCCGATGTGCCGGGCAGGACCTCACGACGACGTCCGATCTACATGCAAATGGAGCGCGCTCTCGCCCGAACCACCGCAGCGCGCAAGAGACGCGCTCGTGCCGAGCGCATCAAGACGATGTCTGACAGCTCGCTCTGCGCACGCGCGTGCGTTCCGCTTCCAGGCGTCGCCTCAAAGCTGCTAAGACTTCCGCGAAAGAAACGCGCCGAGTTCGACGGCCGGCACCCGAGGGAGGCGAGCATGTGGACATTGAAAGAGGTCGATAGCGCCTTGCGTGGAGCGACGCAGGCGGGCGAGGTGCCGGGCGTTGTCGTGGCCGCCGCGACGGCGGACGGCCTCGTCTACGAAGCGGCCTTCGGGAAGCGCGAGATCCGCAAGGCCGATCCGATGACGCTCGACACCGTCTTCTGGATCGCCTCGATGACGAAGGCGATCACATGCGTCGCCGCGATGCAGCTCGTGGAGAATGGCAAGCTCGAGCTCGATGCGCCGATCGAGACGCTGTTGCCGCAACTCGCCGGGCGGCACGTGCTCGAGGTCGATGGCGGAACGGGCGAGGCGCGGCTTCGGCCGGCGAAACGCGCCATCACGCTGCGCCAGCTCATGACGCACACTTCGGGCTTCGCCTACAATATGTGGAACGCGAAGCTCGCGGCCTTCATGGAGCGCAACGAAATCCCGGGTGTCGCGAGCTGCGCCGAAAAAGCGCTCTCGATTCCCCTCGCCTCCGAACCCGGCGAGCGCTGGGAATACGGCATCGGCATCGATTTCGTCGGAAAGGCGGTCGAGGCGGCGAGCGGCCAGAGGCTCGACGCCTATCTCACCGACCACATCTTCACACCACTCGAGATGAGAGACACCGGTTTCAAGCTCGGCGAGAGCCAGCGGGCTCGCCGTGTCTCCATGCATGCGCGCGGCGAGGACGGAACGCTCTCCGCCATCGCCTTCGAGATCCCGCAAGAGCCCGAATTCCACATGGGTGGAGGCGGGCTTTACGGAACGGCGCGCGACTACATCGCCTTCATCCGCATGCTGCTGAACGGGGGCACGCTCGACGGCGCGCGCATCTTGCGGCCGGAGACCGTCGCGCTCATGGGGCAGAACCATATCGGCGATCTCAACGTCACCACGCTGCCGAGCGCGATGCCGGCGCTCTCGAACGACGTCGAGCTTTACCCCGAGCAGGAGAAGAAATGGGGGTTGAGCTTCCTCATCAACACGAGGAGAACGGCGGAAGGCCGAAGCGCCGGGAGCCTCGCCTGGGCGGGCCTCGGCAACACCTATTTCTGGGTCGATCCCTCTCGCAAGATCGGCGGCGTGATCTTGACGCAAATCCTGCCCTTCGCCGATGCGAAAGTGCTCGAGCTGTTCAGCCAATTCGAGAGCGGCGTCTATCGGGAGCTCGATCGGCAGAAGCGCGCGGCGTGATCCGGAAACGCTTGCGCCGAAGAAGACACGGATGCGCGCACCAACTGCGCGCATGACGTCCGGTTCGTCCTGGCCGGCCTTGGCCCGGCCATCCACGCCTTCGCACGCATGTGAGGGCGAAGGCGCGGATTCCCGTATCGAGCGCGATCGCGACGAAGGCCAAATCACACCAAGCGCGATTGCTCCTTCGCGGCGGCGATGAACCCCTTGAAAAGCGGGTGCGGATCGAAGGGGCGCGATTTCAGCTCGGGGTGGAATTGCACACCGATGAACCAGGGATGGTTCTCGTATTCGATCGTCTCGGGGAGCACGGAGTCCGGCGACATTCCGGAAAAGACGAGGCCTTTTCCCTCGAGCCGCTCGCGATAGGCGCGGTTCACCTCATAGCGATGACGATGGCGCTCGAAGATCTGCGTCGAGCCATACATGGCCGCGATCTTGGTATGCGGCGAGAGCTTGGCCTCGTAGGAGCCGAGCCGCATCGTACCGCCGAGATTGCCGCCGGCCCGGCGCCGCTCGAGCTCGTTGCCGCGCAACCATTCGGTGAGAAGGCCGACCACCGGCTCTCGCGTCGCGCCGAACTCGGTCGAGTTCGCCTCCGCAATTCCGGCGAGCGAGCGGGCAGCCTCGATGACCGCCATCTGCATGCCGAAACAGATGCCGAAATACGGCACCTTGCGCTCGCGCGCGAAGCCCGCCGCCTTGATTTTCCCCTCCGCGCCGCGCTGTCCGAAACCGCCCGGCACGAGGATGCCGTGCACATGCTCGAGATAGGGCGCCGGGTCCTTGCCCTCGAAGACTTCGCTTTCGATCCAATCGATGTTCACCTTGATGCGATTGGCGATTCCGCCATGGACGAGCGCCTCGATGAGCGATTTATAGGCATCCTTCATGCCCGTATATTTGCCGGCGACCGCGATGGTGACCTCGCCCTCGGGGTTCTCGAGCGTTTCGCTGATCTTTTTCCAACGGCCGAGATCCGGCGGCTTCGGCTTCGCCATGCCGAAGGCGGCGAGCACCTCGTCGTCGAGCCCCTTCGCATGATAGGCGACCGGGACGTCGTAGATCGAGGGCGCGTCGCGCGCCTCGACGACCGCGCTCTCGCGCACATTGCAGAAGAGCGCGAGCTTGCGGCGCTCGGAAGCGGGGATCTCTCGGTCCGTGCGGCACAAAAGGATGTCGGGCTGGATGCCGATCGAGCGCAGCTCGGCGACCGAGTGCTGGGTCGGTTTCGTCTTGAGCTCGCCGGCGCTCGGGATGAAAGGCAAAAGCGTGAGATGGATGTAGATCGCCTGGTTGCGCTCGAGATCGTTGCCGAGCTGGCGAATGGCTTCGAAGAAAGGAAGGCCCTCGATGTCGCCGACCGTGCCGCCGATCTCGACGAGCACGAAATCGAAGCCCTCATTGCCGGAAAGCACGAACTCCTTGATGGCGTTCGTCACATGCGGGATCACCTGGATGGTCGCGCCGAGATAATCGCCGCGCCGTTCCTTGGCGATGATGTCCTGATAGATGCGCCCGGTCGTGATGTTGTCGTCCTTGGTCGCGGCGCGTCCCGTGAAGCGTTCGTAATGGCCAAGGTCGAGATCGGTCTCGGCGCCATCATCCGTGACGAAGACCTCGCCATGCTGATAGGGCGACATGGTTCCGGGATCGACATTGAGGTAGGGATCGAGCTTGCGCAGCCTCACGGAGTAGCCGCGCGCCTGAAGGAGGGCGCCGAGCGCTGCCGAAGCGAGACCTTTGCCAAGGGAAGAGACCACGCCGCCGGTGATAAAGATGTACCGCGTCATGGGATTTGAGCTTTAGCAAGCCTTTTCTGATTCGGGAAGTCTCGAATTAGACCCCCTGGCATGCGCGATACGGGACGGGTTCACGGAGATGGTGGCGCCGAGCACGTTCCCGGCTGCGCGATAGATCGCGAAGCAAGGATCGGATGAAAGAGTTGCGGCAGCGTGACGAATGGATTTGAGCCGGAACTTTCGATAGGAGAGCGTGCGTCAGGAGCCGAAAGGCAACCCTCGCCGAGCTTTTCGACGGCGCCGCCTCGTTTGACCCGCGTGATCGCCCGGAGGGCCGTTTCATGCAAAGACGCAACAGCCTTCTCGCCTGGGGGATGATCCTCGCTTTCTGTGCCGGGGCCGGCGCGTTCTACGACGTCGCCCTTGCGGGCAAGAACCGGCCCCTCCTCGGGGCCGCGTTCGGCGTCTTCATCGGCGCACCGATGATCGCCTTCCCGCGCGCGTTGTTCGAGACGCGGTTCGGGCTTCGCCTGCGCCGCCTGCCCTTTCCGCTCTACGCTCCCTTGTCGCTCGCGATCTACGTCACGATGCTGGTCGTGAGCACGGTTCTGTGCAGCGCTTTCTTCTGGGCGGTCGGCGAAATCAAGGGGAGCTTCCGCGAGGCGGTGCTGATGTCGCGCGAGGATCTCCTCTACTCGCTCGTGGTGCTGGGGATCATTCTCTTGGTGCTGCGGATTCGCGATCTCGTCGGCGGACAGGCTCTCGGCAGCCTGCTGACCGGGCGATATCACAAGCCGGTCTCCGAAGAGCGCGTCTTCCTTTTCGTGGACGTCGTTGGCTCGACCCAATTTGCCGAGCGCTTCGGCGATCTGCGCGCTCAGGAGTATCTCGCGCGCTTCTTCGAAACTTTGACCGATCCTGTGCGCCGCCACGAAGGCGCGGTCGAGGACTATGTGGGCGACCTTGCGATCATCACCTGGCCGCTGCAGCGCGGTGTGGAAGATGCGCGCTGCGTCCGTTGTGTCTTCGCGCTCAAAAAGAGGATCGAGCAAGAAACCCAAGCCTGGCAATCGCTTTTCGGAGCCACGCCGAACTTTCGCGCCGCGCTTCACGGCGGGCCGGTGGTGACGGCCGAGATCGGCGTCGATCGGCACAAGATCACTTATTTCGGCGACACGGTGAATACGACAGCCCGCCTCGAAGGCCTGTGCCGGGCTCTCGACGAGCCGATCCTGATCTCGGCGGAACTCCTGGCGCGCATTCCGGCATTGCCGTGCGAGCTTCAGGCGCGGAGCCTCGGTTCACAAGATCTGCGAGGCCGCGACCATCCGATTGGCGTCGTGGCCCTGGCGCCACGCCCGCCCAGTTCCGCCGATGCCGACGCGGGCGGAGATCGAGGCGTGCTGGCTATTCCGTGACCTTCGACCCCCGCTTCCGGCAGGGGTTGGGGGCGAGGAATAATCGAAGGTTTATTGCGGCAGCGGCACTTGCGGCCCATTCGGCGCCGGAGCCTGGCCCGGAGCCGGTGCCGCATTGTTGTTCTGGAGCTGCTTGAGCTGATCGAGAACCGTCTGACCATTCGCGGGTGCGCCGGCGGGCGCAGCGGGTTGACCAGGCGCTTGCGAAGTCGCGCTCGCCGGGCCCGTGTCGAGAATGGAAACGGGCTTTTTCCCGTAGGTCTGAAGCATGGTGAGCAAAATACTCGTGAGAAAGAAGGCCGCGGCCAGAATGGTGGTCGCGCGCGTCAGCGCGTTCGCCTGGCCCCGCCCCGTGAGAAACCCCGAAACGCCGCTCGAGCCGCCGCCGAGGCCCAAGCCACCCCCTTCAGAACGCTGCAGCAAGACGACACTCACGAGCGCGAGCACGACGAGAAGGTGGATGATGATCAGGACATTCTGCATGAACAGGCTCTGCGGCGCCTTCGCGGGATAATTCGATCTTGCCTGGATGTAGCAGTCCCAATTGGCATTTTCCAGACGGCTTATGACACTTGGCCCGCGACACTTGGCCCGCGACATCTCGAAGCCGGGCGATGCGCCCAGCTGATGGGTTACGACCGCAATTAAGCCTTTTGAACTTTGGGAGCTATCCGCCGGGGTGGGATCACGAGCGCAATGCTACACTCGTCTTACTACCCCGTCTCGCTGGACAGCGTCGCCGCGCACTGGTAGCGCCCGTGTTCCGGCCAAAACGACATCGATCGGCCGGCAAGCGTTGGGCGGAGCGCATGAAGATCATCCTCACCGGCATCGCCGGCTTCATCGGATCGCATCTCGCGCGACGCCTGCTTCGCGATGGGCATACGGTCATCGGCATCGACGATCTCAACGAATATTACGCTGTGAGCCTCAAACGCGACCGGCTCGCCGATATCGCGCGCGCGGGAGCATTCGAATTCGTGGAGGCGGATATCGCCGATCTCGAGCGGATGAAGGCGCTCTTCGCGAAGCATTCCGACGCAACCCACATCGTCCATCTCGCGGCGCAAGCGGGGGTGCGCTACTCGCTCGATCGCCCCGAGCTCTACGTGCACGCCAATGTGATGGGCCAGGTCGCGATTTTCGAGGCGGCACGAAAGCTCAACCGGTGCCTCCACCTCGTCTATGCGTCGACCTCCTCGGTCTATGGCGCGAACCGGGAGCTGCCCTTCTCGGTGGATCAACGCGTCGAGACGCCCGTCTCGCTCTATAGCGCGACGAAGCTCGCGGGCGAGCATATCGCCTACACTTACGGGCACCTGCACGGCTTGCCCGCGACCGGCTTTCGCTTCTTCACCGTCTATGGCCCCTGGGGCCGTCCGGACATGTCCTACTACAAATTCGCGACCGCGATCACGGCCGACGAGCCCATCCTCGTGCATGGATTCGGCAAGATGTCCCGCGACTTCACCTATGTGGAGGACGTCGTCTCGTGCCTGGTTTCGGCACTCGAGCTCCCGCCCGCGCCCGATACGACCGGCGTGCGTCACAAGATCTACAACATCGGCAACAACCACCCGACCCCGCTTCTCGACTTCATCGGCTTCGTGGAACGGGCCCTCGGGCGCAAGGCGAAGCGGACGCTGGTTCCGGTCCAGCCCGGCGAGATGATCAGCACCTATGCGGATATCAGCGATACCCAGCGCGACTTTGGCTTTGCGCCCTCGACGCCGGTGGAGCTCGGCATCGAGGAATTCGCCCGCTGGTTCAAGTCGTATCATCAGGTGAATTGAGCGAGGCGGGACAATTCCGCTCATCTACGCGATGGAAAATTCCGGACCTCGGGACGGCCTCACCCGAATGAGATTGCCGCGCTGAGGCAAGACCCGTCACGCTTGACGAGGCGTGGCTACCGGGCAAGATCAGGAACGAGGCCGGAGCGTTTCTGCCCATGAGCGTCTATGATCGCGACAACATCTTCGCCAAGATTCTGCGCGGCGAGGTGCCGAGCCATAAGGTCCATGAGGACGAGCACACGCTTGCCTTCCTGGACATCATGCCGCGCACCCTTGGGCACACGCTCGTGATTCCGAAGGCGCCCGCCCGGAACCTCCTCGACGCACCTCCGGACGCTCTTTCGCGCACCATCCTCGCAGTGCAGCGCATCGCCAAAGCGGCGAAGATCGCGTTTGCGGCGGACGGGATCACCTTGTCGCAATTCTCCGAGCAGGCCGGTGGCCAAGTCGTCTTCCACCTGCATTTCCATATCCTGCCTCGCTATGACGGCGTGCCGCTCCTCCCCGCGCACACCAATGTGGAATCAAACGAGACGCTCGCGCCGAAGGCGGCAAAGCTGCGCGCCGCGATTGCCGATCTCGGCACCTGACCGCGACGCTTCCGCCTTGCACCGATTTTCCCTCTTGCTCGCCGCTGCCGAACGCCCAGATTATGATCGGGGCCGGTGCGTGGCTTTTTCGCTGGCCGACCGAAGCCCGCCGCCGCCCGCCGCGAGTGCAACATGATTTTCCTCATTCTCGTCCTCGCGACCTTGATCGTTATCTGGAGCGCGGGTCGCGGCTTGATCCAAATTCGCCCGGGTTCCTTGACGCGCCTCACGCGCGTCGCAGCCATCGCCGCCTGCCTGGCGATCGCCGTTCTTTTTGCCCTGCGCGGGCATTTCGAGATTTCGCTCGTCGCACTCGGCGCCATCTGGCTGATGGAAGGCTCGCTCAACTTGCCGCGACTTCGGTTTGGATCGCGTCGACCGGCCGGCTCGGGCGCGGGAGCGGTTTCGACCTTCCGCACCGCGATGATCGAGATGCGCGTCGATCACGGGACGGGCGCGATGCGCGGCACAGTGCTTGCCGGCGCCTTTGCCGGCCGCGAGCTCGAGCTTCTCACCGAGACGCAGCTCGGCATGCTTGCGCTCGAATGCGCCAAGTTCGACGCCGAAGGCGCGAGGCTTCTAGAGGCTTATCTGGACCGCCGCTTCGCCGGACGGCGTGAAAACGCATATGCTCACGCGGACTCGGGCCCTCCCCGTCGCCGATCGGGCGCGATGACCGCGGAAGAGGCCTATGAGGTTCTCGGCCTTGCGCCGGGCGCCCCCGACGACGCGGTCCGTCGAGCCTACCGTGACCTCATGAAGAAGCTCCATCCCGACCAGGGCGGGTCGACCTATCTCGCCGCCCGCGTCAATCAGGCCCGTGACGTTTTGCTGAACCGACATCGCTGAAACTCCACGCGCGATGGGCTTTTAGGTCTCTTCGTCCATCAGCTCCGCGTCGCGAAACACGCGAAGCCGTTCTTCTTAAGCACCTTGCACGCAGTTTGAGCTGCATCTTCGTCGAAACCGGCAAAACGAGCTCGGAAGAGTGTCGTGCCGTCTTTCGTCACCTTCTCGGTGAACGACTCAGCTCTCGACAAGACGTGGCCGCTGCTGCTCTTTGCCCGCTGGATCAGCTCGCTCGCCTTGCCCTCCTCGGGCACGGCGCCGAGCTGGATCATCCATTCTTGCCCCGGCGCCGTTCTGAGGTGAATCACCGGCGCGCTCATCGGTTCGCCATTGAGTGAAGCAAGGGTCTTCCCTTGCGGCTTCCCCAGGTCGGCTTCGCCGCGCGGCGATGCTTCCTTGTTCGTCGCTCCCGGCTTCGATGGTTCGAGCCGCACGAGGATGGCCTTTGAAGCTTCCGTCCTCGCCATGCTCGAGGTTTCCGCGACGCCGACTGTCGTTCGCGCCGGCACACGATCGGTGAAGAGCTTCGCGCCAGGTGTGGACGCCGTCGCCTCGGTCCGTTCCGCCGCGCTCCCCTCCTCACGCTCCGCCGAAGCTTGAATGAGCTTGCCCGCGACGCTCCAGCGCGGCGCGGAGGGCGTCGTCGTCGAAGTATAGGCCTGGATCGCCACCGGGAGATGAGCATCCTCACCGCCGATCGCGGCCGTGATCGTTAGCGGTTTCATGGGCGGGCGCGCCGGCACTGAAGCGTCAGCGACGACTGCAGGCTTCGCGTGCGGTGATGCGTCGGCGAGCACCGGGGCCATATGCTCTCCGGTCGATGCTTCCCGCATATGATCCTGAATCATGTTCGCCATGATGTGATCGCGTCCCGCTGCCGAGGTGCCCCCCATCACCACCGCGACGATCTGGCGTCCGTCGCGCCGCACATTTGTCATGAGGTTGAATCCGGACGCGCGGGTATACCCCGTCTTGATGCCGTCGAGCCCCTCAATCCGTCCCAAAAGGTGGTTGTGGTTCGCCATGGCCATGCCGTCGTAATAGAAGCTGCGGGTGGCGAAGACCGGATAATAGCGCGGAAAGCGCTCCTGGATGGCGCGGGCCAAGATGGCGAGATCGGAGGCGGTGGTGATCTGGTCGTCGTCGGGCAGGCCTGAAGCGTTCACGAAATTCGTGTCGTTCATGCCAAGCGCGTGGGCCTCCCGCGTCATCATCTCGGCGAAGCCCTCCTCGGTCCCGCCGATTGCTTCGGCGATGGCGACCGCCATGTCGTTCGCCGATTTCGTGACCACGGCCTTGATCGCATCCGACACGGCGATCGTGTCGCCGGGCTCGAGACCGAGCTTCGTCGGTGCCATCGAGGCGGCATGGGCCGAGACATGAAGGCGCGAATCCATGCTGATCGCGCCGCGCTCGAGCTGTTCGAACAACAGATAAAGCGTCATCACCTTGGTGAGCGAAGCCGGATGGCGTGGCTCCCTGGCGTCCGCGGCATAAAGGACCTTGCCGGATTTGGCATCGACCACGATCGCCGAGAAAGGCGGACGATAGCCTCCGCCCCCGCCTGAAAAACGATGCCAATGATGAAGATGTCGGTGGTGGCGCGCTTCGGCGGGCGCCGAGAACAGCCCGATGCTAACCATTGCCGCCAGGCACGCCAACACGCCGATGCCGCACCGGCGGCGTGCTCTTACGCCAGACAAAACCATACTCGACACCCCACTCTGAATGGCTCCCCGCCGGAGACCGCAACGTGTCCCACGCGTCACATTCGAAGTTTTATGACGGACGAAGTTACGCGGGGGTTAAGGGGACAGAAAAAAGAAAATTTGTGCGGCGCACAAAAATGATCTTGACATTATTGTGCGGCGCAACTAAATCCTGCTCATGGCGCTGATAGCTGATTTTGACGCCACACAATCTTGATCAGTCTCACAGGATCAATCCCACTTGGGGTGGGCAAGGAAAGGATCGAACAATGTTTGCGCAATACGACGACTTCCAGAAGTTCGGCAAGCAGGGCATGGACGTTGCCCTCAAGAACTTCGGCACGATGTCGAAGGGCTTCCAGGCGATCGCTGTCGAGGTTGCCGATTTCTCGAAGAAGCAGTTCGAGGCGAGCACCGCCGCGTTCGAGAAGCTCGTTGGCGTGAAGACGCTCGACAAGGCCGTCGAGGTTCAGGCCGATTACGCGAAGCAGTCCTTCGAGGGCTTGGTTGCTCATTCGACCAAGGTCGGCCAGCTCGTCAGCAATTTTGCGAAGGAAGTCGCAAAGCCGGTCGAGACCACGATCGCGAAGTCCAGCCGCTGATCTGTCTTCTTCTGAAACGATGCGACCAAGAGCCCGGCCCCGCGCCGGGCTTTTTCGTATGGCGTCCTGCTCGACGAGGTAGCAATTGCCGGGCGTCATCCCATATTTCCGGAAAGGCGCCGGGGAGCCTATGAGCGAATGGCGCTCGGCCCTTCCAACTTGAATCTCGGTCAGCCCCATTCCCGTCTTTTTCCCATGGCTCACTCTTGCCAACTCATGGCGCACTCTTTGCAATGAGCATGTTGCAGTGAGCATGGCTCGCTTGTTGCAATGAGCATGGCTCACTCGTTGCAATGAGAAATGCGATGAGAAGCTTTGGGACTGGCGAAACGATTCACGCTGTCTTAAGTTCTCAACAAGCGGCTCTGTCGGCACGCCGCCGGTGCGCGCTATACTAAGGGTTCCATCCGCAGGGAGCGGGGCACGTCGACGATGCTTTCAAACTTCCACCCGGCGGCCGACATGCGAAGGCCCTTACAGGCCGCGAACGGCGCCTCGAGAGGCAACGGGGAAGGAAGCGGTGGCTCCGGCACAGCCGTGGTCACCAAGACGAAGCCGCGGGTCAAGCGGCCGAACATGTACCGCGTTCTTCTGCTCAACGACGACTACACGCCGATGGAATTTGTCGTGCATGTGCTCATCCGCTTCTTCAACAAGAGCCAGGAGGACGCGACCCGCATCATGCTGCATGTGCATCAAAACGGTGTCGGCGAGTGCGGCGTCTACACGTACGAGATTGCCGAGACCAAGGTGACGCAGGTGATGGACTTCGCTCGCAAGCATCAGCACCCGCTGCAATGTGTCATGGAAAAGAAATAGTCGTTCACGGAGCCGCAATTGCCCTCATTCTCCCGCAATCTCGAACAAGCCCTGCACCGCGCCTTGGCGCTCGCCAATGAGCGGCGCCACGAATACGCGACGCTCGAGCATCTCCTGCTCGCGCTCGTCGACGACCAGGACGCAGCGGCCGTCATGCGGGCCTGCAATGTCGACCTCGAGCAGCTCAAGGCCAATCTGACCGACTACATCGACACGGAACTGAAGAATCTCGCAGGTTCCGGCCGCGAGGAATCGAAGCCGACGGCCGGCTTCCAGCGTGTTATCCAACGCGCCATGATTCATGTTCAGTCCTCCGGTCGCGAGGAAGTGACGGGAGCCAATGTGCTGGTCGCGATCTTCGCCGAGCGCGAGAGTCATGCCGCCTACTTCCTGCAAGAACAGGACATGACGCGCTACGATGCGGTGAATTACATCAGCCATGGGATCGCAAAACGTGCCGGCGCGAGCGACTCGCGGCCCCCAAAAGGCGCCGATCCGGATCGCGAAGACCGCGGCGACGCCGGTGGCGGCGGCAGCGAGGCGAAGGAGGGCCGTTCGAAGAAGAACGAAGCGCTCCAGGCTTACTGCGTCAACCTCAACAAGAAGGCGGCCGACGGCAAGATCGACCCGTTGATTGGCCGTGAGCTCGAGGTGCAGCGCACCATTCAGGTCTTGTGCCGGAGGCAAAAGAACAATCCCCTGCTCGTCGGTGACCCCGGGGTCGGCAAGACCGCGATCGCCGAAGGATTGGCGCGAAAAATCGTGCGCGGCGAAGTGCCCGAGGTGCTGCGCGACGCGACCGTCTTCTCGCTCGACATGGGAACGCTGCTTGCCGGAACGCGTTACCGCGGCGATTTCGAGGAACGCTTGAAGCAGGTGATCAAGGAGATCGAGGCCCATCCCAAGGCCATCATGTTCATCGACGAGATCCACACCGTGATCGGCGCGGGCGCGACTTCCGGCGGGGCGATGGATGCGTCGAATCTGCTGAAGCCTGCGCTTGCGGCGGGTACGCTTCGCTGCATCGGCTCGACCACCTATAAGGAGTACCGCCAATATTTCGAGAAGGACCGTGCTCTCGTTCGCCGGTTCCAGAAGATCGATGTGAACGAGCCGTCAGTGCCGGACACGATCGAGATCTTGCGCGGCCTCAAGCCCTATTTCGAGGAGTTCCACAGGCTGCGCTACACGAATGACGCCGTGAAGGCCGCCGTCGAGCTTTCGGCGAAATACATCCATGACCGCAAGCTTCCCGACAAGGCGATCGATGTGATCGACGAGACGGGGGCGTCGCAAATGCTTGTTGCCGAGAACCGGCGCAAGAAGACCATCGGCGTGAAGGAAATCGAGCGGACGATCGCGACCATGGCGCGCATCCCGCCGAAGACCGTCTCCAAAGATGACGCCGAAGTGCTCCGCAATCTCTCCGAGACGCTGGAACGCGTCGTCTACGGCCAGGACAGTGCCATCACAGCGCTTTCCTCATCGATCAAGCTTGCGCGCGCCGGGCTGCGGGACCCCGAAAAGCCGATCGGCGCCTATCTGTTCGCCGGGCCGACGGGCGTGGGGAAGACCGAGGTCGCACGCCAGCTTGCGGCGAGCCTCGGCGTCGAGCTCATCCGTTTCGACATGTCGGAATACATGGAGCGCCACACGGTGTCGCGCCTGATCGGCGCTCCGCCCGGCTATGTGGGCTTTGACCAGGGCGGGCTCCTCACCGACGGCGTCGACCAGCATCCCCATTGCGTGCTGCTGCTCGACGAGATCGAGAAGGCTCATCCCGATCTCTTCAACATTCTCTTGCAGATCATGGATCACGGGAAGCTCACCGACCATAACGGCAAGCAAATCGATTTCCGTAACGTGATCCTGATCATGACCACGAATGCGGGCGCCGCCGATCTCGCCAACCAGGCCTTCGGCTTCACCCGCACCAAGCGCGAGGGGGATGACCAGGAAGCCATCAACCGCCTATTCGCGCCGGAATTCCGCAATCGCCTCGATGCCGTCATCTCCTTCGGCCATCTTCCCAAGGAGGTCGTCGCAAAGGTCGTTGACAAATTCGTGCTTCAGCTCGAGGCGCAGCTGGCCGATCGTAACGTCACGATCGAGCTCTCGGACGAGGCGCGCTCCTGGCTCGTCGAGCATGGCTATGACGAGACGATGGGAGCAAGGCCGATGGCCCGCCTCATCCAATCCACCATCAAGACGCCGCTTGCGGACGAGGTTCTGTTCGGCAAGCTCAAGGGCGGCGGCGCGGTCCGTGTCGTTGTCATCAAGGATGAGGAGGCGTCGAAAGAAGGCTGGACGAAGGAGAAGCTTGGCTTCGAGTTCCCGGAAGGGCCGGTGGCGCCCAAGCCCGAAAAGGAGATCGAGCAGGCGGCGAAGCGCGCAAGGCGTAAAACGCGTTCAGGTGGCGGCGGGTCGGGAGGAACTCGGAGTTCCTCTCCTCGCAGGCGAGGCAAGCTCAAGGGCTTGTTCGAAGGGGCGGATGGCGACGTGGATGAGCTCGTGAAGCCGGTGGTGCGCACCGTGCCGAAAGTACCGCTCATCAAGGAATGAGCGACAAGTGAAAAGTGAAGAGCAGCCTGCTCTCTTCCCTGCCCTGTCGTCCTTCTCGGCGCTCGCCCCTTGATTCACAACGGAATGTTGTCGTGCTTCTTGCGTGGGCGCTCGACGCGCTTGGTCCGCAGCATGGCAAGCGCGCGAGCGATGCGGCGGCGGGTCGAATGCGGCATGATCACCTCGTCGATATAGCCGCGCTCGGCAGCGACGAAGGGTGAGAGGAAGCGCTCCTCATATTCCTTGGTTCGCTTGGCGATTTTTTCCGGATCTCCGATATCGGCGCGAAAGATGATCTCGACTGCGCCTTTGGCGCCCATCACGGCGATTTGGGCGGTCGGCCAAGCGTAATTGATGTCCGCTCCGATGTGCTTCGATGCCATCACGTCATAGGCACCGCCAAAGGCTTTGCGCGTGATCACGGTGACGAGCGGCACCGTGGCTTGCGAATAGGCGAAGAGAAGCTTCGCGCCATGTTTGATGAGGCCGCCATATTCCTGGGCGGTGCCCGGAAGGAACCCGGGCACATCGACGAAGGTGACGATCGGGATCTCGAAGGCGTCGCAAAAGCGCACGAACCTTGCGGCCTTGCGCGAGGCATCGGCGTCGAGGACACCGGCGAGCACCATCGGCTGATTGGCGATGAACCCCGTGCTGCGCCCCGCGATTCGGCCAAATCCCGTGATGATGTTCTTGGCGAAGCTTTCCTGGATCTCGAAGAAATCCCCTTCGTCCACGACTTTGAGGATGAGCTCCTTGATGTCGTAGGGTTTGTTGGGATTTTCAGGCACGAGCGTGTCGAGCGCGGCCTCGGTCCTTTCGAGCGGATCGCTCGCCGGCCACTCGGGCGGGCCCTCCGCATTGTTTGCGGGGAGAAAGTCGAGAAGCCGCCGGACCTGCAGAATTGCCTCAACATCATTGTCGTAAGCGCCATCGGCAATCGAGGATCGCGTCGTATGCACCTGCGCGCCCCCGAGCTCGTCGGCCGTGACCACCTCGTTGGTGACGGTCTTCACCACGTCAGGGCCGGTGACGAACATGTAGCTCGTGTCGCGTACCATGAAGATGAAGTCGGTCATGGCCGGCGAATACACGTCACCGCCCGCGCAGGGCCCCATGATGACCGAGACCTGCGGAATGACCCCCGACGCGATCACGTTCCTTTTGAAGACTTCGGCATAACCTCCGAGAGATGCGACACCTTCCTGAATTCTCGCCCCACCCGAATCGTAAAGCCCGATGATCGGGGCGCGCATCTCCAGCGCCATATCCTGGACCTTCATGATCTTTCCGGCATGGGCCTCCGAAAGCGAGCCGCCGAAGACCGTGAAATCCTTCGCGAAGAGGAAGATTTTTCGGCCATTGACGGTGCCCCATCCCGTCACGACACCGTCGCCGGGCACCTTGGTCTTCTCCATTCCAAAATCGGCGCAGCGATGTTCGACGAACATGTCGAATTCCTCGAAGCTCTCCGAATCGAGAAGGAGCTCGATGCGCTCGCGCGCCGTGAGCTTGCCGCGTTTATGCTGGGCCAGGATGCGCTTTTCGCCTCCGCCGAGACGCGCCTCCGCTCTGCGGGCTTCGAGTTTGTCGAGAACGGGTTTCATCGATCTTCGGCTCCGGACATCGAGCAGCTTTGAATTTCTGGCTTAGAGCATGATCTCGAAAACTGGGAATCTCCGTTCGAGACCGCACCCGCCGAGGAACGACGAGCATGATCGCAGCAAATTGAAAGATTTTGCAAAATGGCACCCCAACCGCATCCGTGCGGCACGGCATCGGCGCGTGCCTTTGCCGACGGCCACGAGAAGCGTCCAAACCTTGACTTCGGCGCGCCGATCCACCATCGAAGAGCCTACAAGGTCGCGAGTTGCGGCCCCTTCATTCTCAATCGGCGGGTCAGGGTCGGCTTCGGACGGGCCCGCTTTCTGCGACAGGGTGCAAAATGGCAAAGTCCATCACGGCCAAGATCAAGCTCGTCTCGACCGCCGATACAGGCTATTTCTATGTGACGAAGAAGAACACGCGCACCATGACCGAGAAGATGTCGATCCGGAAATATGATCCGGTGGCGCGCAAGCACGTCGAGTTCAAGGAAGCCAAGATCAAGTGAGATTTCTCCGGCGAAAGGCCGGAGCCCGGCTTCACGCAGCGTCGAGAACGACGCGATTGCGACCTTCGTGCTTGGCGCGATAGAGCGCTTCGTCCGCCCTTTTGAACAAATCCTGGCGGCTTTCCGGCACGTTGCGCATCACGGCCACGCCCAGCGAGATCGTCACCGTCACGTTGCACGCGCCATGCGCGATCAGAAAGGGCGTTCCGTGCACGGCTTGCCGAATGCGCTCGGCGACCCCCTGGGCGCCCAAATGCCCCGTTTCGGGTAGGATCGCGATAAGCTCCTCTCCCCCGTAGCGCACGAGAAGATCGCGCGTGCGCAAACAATCGCGGGCACGATGGGCAAGCTCGCGGAGAACCTCGTCGCCGCAATCATGTCCATAGGTGTCGTTGATCGCCTTGAAGAGATCGACGTCCATCATGATAAGCGAGAGCGGGCGTGACCGGCGGAGCGCGTCCTTGAGCAGCCCATCCATATTGGCGTCGAGAAAGCGACGATTGTGCAACCCGGTGAGAGGGTCGATGAGCGCGAGTTCCATCGACTGCTGCACGGAGTTCCGCAAGCTTGCGGCATAGCGCTGGTTGCGCACCTGCGTCCGAACCCGTGCCAGGAGCTCGTTGCGATCGACTGGTCGAACCAGGAAGTCGTCGGCCCCGATATCGAGCCCGCGCAGGAGACGCGCCTTGTCCCCGGCCTCCGCCACCATGAGAAGGCTCATGTTCCGGGTGCGCTCGAGTGAGCGAAGCTGGGCGCAGATGCGCAGCCCATCATGTCCGGCGAGCGTGAGGCTGACGATGGTCAAATCGTAATTCTGCTCGGCCGCACGGAACACGGCATTCTCCGCCGCATCCTCCACCTCGACACGGTGAAAGGCCGACAAGGATTTGAACATGCGCTCCGAGACGCTCGCGCGGTCTTCGACGAGAAGAATGCGGCCGTTGAGCCCGCTTTCCGCCGCAGCGAGCGCCAAAGGGTCGCCCATCCCCATATCCTTCGAGCGAAGCGCCCGGGCGCGCAATTCGTCGCGCACGCTTTTGAGCCTGACGAGGCTGCGCACTCGCGAGACAAGCGCAACTTCGTCGATCGGCTTCGTCAGGAAGTCATCGGCACCCGCCTCGAGCCCGGCGACCCGATCGGCCGGTTGATCGAGCGCCGTCACCATCACGACCGGAATATGGGCTGTGAGAGGATCACATTTGATGCGCCGACAGACCTCGAAGCCGTCCATCTGAGGCATCATCACGTCGAGGAGCACGATGTCGCATTCGTCAGCTTGCAGCAGGGCAAGGCCTTGAGCACCGCTCATCGCGGTCTTGACGTTGAAATATTCGGCGGAAAGCTGGGTTTCGAGAACTTTGAGATTTGCCGGCGTGTCATCGACGACGAGAACGCGTGCGGTCATGGCGATGCTTGAGCTCTTCAGACCGAAGCGGCAGTTCGGTCACCCCGCATAAGCCTTTACGGTTTCCAGGAATTTGGCGACCGAGATCGGTTTTGACAGATAGGCTTCGCACCCGCCCTCGCGAATGCGCTCTTCGTCGCCCTTCATGGCAAAGGCCGTGACGGCGACGATCGGAATGGAGGACAGCTGGCTGTCATCCTTGAGCCAGCGCGTCACCTCGAGGCCGGAAACTTCCGGAAGCTGGATGTCCATCAAGATCAGGTCGGGGCGATGCGTACGCGCCAGCTCCACCGCTTCGACGCCGTTGCCGGTCTTCAACGTGATATAGCCATGTGCTTCGAGGAGATCGTTGAAGAGCTTCATGTTGAGCTCATTGTCCTCGACGATCAAAACCGTTTTACTCATAGTGTCACCCCGTCCCCTGAAGGGTTTTCGTGATTTTTCGGCCAGGCCTCTCCCCGTCGCCAATCCTCATATCAACCCCGCATTTCCGAAGCTGAAAGTGAACAGCAAAAACTTTAGCAAATCGAGTCGCTCGGCCCTCACCGCGTCGTTCGAAAACGCAAAAGCGTTCGCCCTCGACGCCCTGATGTATCTCGCCGAGAATGAGGAGGAGATGGCTCGTTTTCTCACGGAAACCGGATTTGATCCCGCCGATCTGCGCCGCATGACAAACGATCCGGGGTTCGTCGCGGCAATGCTTGATTATCTATGTTCTCACGAATCGCTGCTCGTCGCATTCGGTCGCGCGCACGCCATCGATCCCGTCGCCGTCGAGAGTGCGCGGCAGTTTCTGGCACAGCATCCCTCGCATGATCTCTAAGCGCTATGAAGCGAAGAGGTGGGACTCGAGCCCAGTGGGGGCCTAAATCTTTTTCGCCGAAAGCGCTAAGCTCGGCGACAAAGCATATCCGAATCGAACAATGAAGCCTCGGCGCGATGACGATTGCGGCCTCTTCGATCTGCCGTGACTGCCGCAAGATTTTCGGCGAGCCGAGGCCGCGTTGCCCGCATTGCGGCAGCCCGCGCCTTTTTACCCACCCCGAATGGGAGAAGCTCGCCATCGCTCATGTCGATTGCGATGCTTTCTATGCCACGATCGAGAAGCGAGACGACCCGTCGCTGGCGGCGAAGCCGGTCATCGTGGGCGGCGGCCGCCGTGGGGTGGTTTCGACCGCCTGTTACATCGCGCGCATTCACGGCGTACGCTCGGCGATGCCCATGTTCAAGGCGCTCGCCGCCTGTCCGAACGCCGTGGTCATCAAGCCGAACATGGAAAAATATGCCCGAGTGAGCCGTGAGGTGCGCCGCCTGATGCTCGAGCTCACACCTCTCGTCGAGCCGGTCTCGATCGATGAAGCTTTCCTCGACCTATCCGGCACGCAAACGCTTCATGGGACCGCTCCGGCGATTACGCTGATGGTCTTCTCGGAGCGGGTCGAGCGAGACATCGGCGTCACCGTCTCGATCGGATTGTCCTTCAACAAGTTCCTCGCGAAGATTGCCTCCGACCTCGACAAGCCGCGCGGCTTTTCAGCGATCGGCGAAAAGGAGGCTTTCGATTTCCTGGGCCCGAAGCCGGTCACCATATTGCCGGGCGTGGGAAAGGCCGCAGCGGAACGTTTCGCCAAGGAGGGGGTCGCCACGGTTCTCGATCTGCGCACGCTCGACCCGCGTCGCATGCTCAAGCTTCTCGGCAACGACGGCTCGCGGCTGATCCGTCTCGCCAATGCCCGGGACGACCGCCGCGTGACGCCGGAGCATGAGACGAAAAGCGTTTCAGCCGAGACGACCTTCAATACCGATACGCGCGATCCTGAGGTGCTCCTGCCCATCCTCATGCACCTGTCGGAAAAAGTATCGGCGCGGATGAAAGCCAAAAATCTCGGCGGCTCGACAGTGACCTTGAAGCTGAAGACCAGCAATTTCCGGCTCATCACACGAGCGCGCTCGATCGCCTCTCCGACAAATCTCGCCGGCCGCATCTACCAGACCGCCCGCGCCTTGCTCGAACCGGAGCTCGTGCGAGGCCCTTACCGTCTCCTGGGGGTGGGCGTCTCCGAACTCGTGCCGGCGCACGAGGCCGATCGTGGCGATCTCGCCGATCAATCGGTTCGGCGCGAAGCCGGGATGGAACGCGCGGTCGATGCGCTCCGCGCGCGCTTCGGTGATGACGCGATCACACGTGGCCTCGTCTTCGGCGCGCGCACCCCAGCCGAGAAGCATCGCCGGTCTTAAAGGCGTCGGCGATCACTTGTCGCAGCTTGGCGAGTTCAGGAACTCGATACTTTTCAACTCGCCCTTGAGCGAGAAATCCCCATAATTCAGCGTCAGCGCCCGGCTCACCCCGTTGTCGTAAAGCACGAAGCTCATCACGTACGCCGGCTCGCGCTCGCCGGCGCCCGGCTCGAAATAGCTCAAGGTGACGGGCCAGGAGGCATGCCCCTTCAGTTGCTCGGCATTTGCCGCGGTCTCCGCATGCTGGGCCGCATCCGCGGAGACCGGCGCACCGATCACGGCCAGCGTGTCATAGACCTTGTTTCCCGTATCCGATCCGTCGAAAATCTTGGCCGAGAAAAGCTTGCTTCCGTTGAGCGCCTCCTCGACGAGGCGCTTGATGTGCGCGTTCGGAAACAGGGTCTCGGAAGGGGCCGTGAGACTTGAAGGTTCGGGCTTCTGGACGGTGATCTCGACCCCATCGGGCCTTGCTTGCGCCTTGCCTTCCGTGTGGTCCGTCCTGTCGCCCCGCACTGCATCATTGGTGAAGCGCAACAAGCTTCCATCTCCGGCTTCAAAGGAAGTCGAGCGAACATCGAAGCTGCGATCCTGGCTGCTTTCCGAGCCGCTCAACTGCGTCACCTGACGAAAATTCGTCGCATATCCGTCGCACGCCGTTCCCGTGATCTCGAAGACGAGGCGCCCGCGCGCCTCGTCGACACTGTTCACGCCTTTGCTCGACAAGAGCGAGAGCTCGTAGACGGCGCGATGCGGCACGAGCACGATCTTGGGCGTAGCGAAGGCCTCGCCGCAAAGACCGATGCCGATCAGCGACGCGAAGGCGATCTGACGAAGGATGCGATTTTTTCTGGGCACGGGCCGGCTCCTGAACTCGCCACAAGGGCGTGCCGCAACGGGAATGTTCCTGAGCCATAGCACACAAGATGGCGAAGTTTTGGAACGCTGCGTGAAGGCGCCCACCGGTGGGCGACGCGCAGCGCCACGTCTTTAAAAAGGCGATGAGGGAAATGGTCGGAGCGGCGAGATTTGAACTCGCGACCCCTAGTCCCCCAGACTAGTGCGCTAACCGGGCTGCGCCACGCTCCGACAAGGCCGGGTATATATCCACCGCGGAAGGGCGGCAAGCATGGCAAATACTCCCGCCGTAGCACATGAGTTGTCCGGCTTTTGTGGAAGCAACGCGTCGTGGGTCCGAGCTTACAGCCAGAAAACGCCGAAGGCGATACTGAGCGCGGTGAGCGGCGCTCCTACCTTGAAATAATTCCAAAAGCCGATCTCAAAATCGCGCGAGCGGGCGCGCTGTGCCACGATGAGATTGGCCACAG
>JAFBAK010000025.1 GCA_019247795.1 Hyphomicrobiales bacterium
CCCTCGTTGCAGAGCGTGAGCGCCGCCACATGGTCGAGCGCGTCCTTTTCGGCGATGTGCCGGCCGGACTTGCCGATGACGAGAGCGAGCTCGCCTTCGTAGTCGAGCTGCGCCGAAGCTCGTGGTCGCACGAGGGGCGTTTCGTGACCGACAAAGGAACGCTCGGTGCGCAGGAACATACTCGGATAAGGCGCCGGCGCCTGGCCGTCCTTGTACTCGGCATTCCGATCTGGGTAATTCACGCCAATGCAGATGATCTTCTCAGGCGTCGGGACCGGCGGACGCCAGGAGATGGCATCGAGCGCGCGATCGGGCGAATGACGAGCTCCTTCCTCGACGAGGCTTCGCAGCTTGCCGGCGGCGATCGCCTCTTTCAGCGTGGCGAAGAGCCTCCCTGAACGCGCCGAAAGATCGACGATGCCCTGCTCGGCGACGACGCCGTAACGCGCCTTGCCGTCGACTGAGAATGTGGCGAGGCGACCATATTGGAACATCAGCTTGGCTCCCGAGGGGTTTCGATCGTGATCGAGTTCAGGCGAAATGGCAGCTCACCATGCCGTACGGGCCGTAATCTGCCTGGATCGTATCCCCCTTTCTCGCTTCGATCGGCCGGATGAAAGAGCCCGACAGCACGATCTCGCCCGGCTCGAGCGCAAGGCCAAGCACGCTGAGCTTGCGCACCAGCCACGCGATGCCGTTCGCCGGGTGGTTGAGGACGCCCGCTGCAAGACCCGTCTCCTCGAGCGCGCCGTTGCGATAGCAAAGCGCGCCTATCCAGCGCAGATCCGCGTCAAGCGGGCGGATGGGACGCCCGCCGCAGATAATGCCGGCATTGGCGGCGTTGTCCGCGATGGTGTCGACGATCTTGCGCGTCGCCTTGGTGGCGGTGTCTACACGCTCGATGCGCGTGTCGAGGATTTCGAGGGCCGGCACGACAAAATCGGTGGCGTTCAGCACGTCGAAGATGGTGCAGTGCTTGGCCGCGAGCCGCGACTTCATCACGAAGGCAAGCTCGGCCTCGATCCGCGTTGCGATGAAACGATCGCTCGGGACCACGCCGCCATCGGCGAAAAACATGTCGTCGAGGAGAATGCCGGAATCAGGCTCGTCGATGCCGAGGGAGGCCTGCATCGCTTTCGAGGTGAGGCCGATCTTGTGACCGCTGACCACTCTCCCCTCGGCGACCTTGTGCGCCACCCAGGCGCTCTGGATGGCGTAGGCGTCGGCCAGCGTCATGCCCGGATGCTCGAGCGACAATTGACGGATTTGCGTGCGCGTCTTCTCGGCATGATCGAGCCTCCGCGCGGCATCGGCAATCTCGTCCGGCGTCAGCACGGCGTCATCCTTTTCGCGGCGCCGCGCCGCGCACGAGGTCGATGAGCGCGAGCGGGTCGGCGGGGACGCTGTCGCCTCGCCAAGCGACGTGCTGGTCCGGGCGCGAGAGGACGAGCGCCTGTTTGTAGATCGGCGCGGCTTCTTCGGAAGCGACATCGAGGAGCTTCAGAGGCACGTTGCGGGCGCAAGCGGCTCGGACGAGCGGCTCGACTGCGATCGACGGATCGAAACGCAATAGCGTGTAATCGGCGCCCATCGCATCATAAAGCGACCTGCCATCGGCGAGGCGAAGATGCGGCGTGCGGCAGCCCGGCACAGTGGAAGGGGTGAACTCTGCCATGGAATATTCGGGCTGCTTGTCGCCGTCATAAGCGATGATCGGAGATCGATCGTAGTAGTAACCGAAGTTGAGGCCACCGCAGCAATATTGCTGGACGTTCAAGTCGTAAGCGAGCTTGCCGAGCTTCACGCGCGAGCGCTCGCCTTCCGGCGTGTCGTCCTCGATCTCCTCGGGCACGGCGCCACGTTGCTTCGCCATCGCATGGGCGTGGTTCATGGCGAAGTGCGACACCTGCTCGGTGATCGGCTGGCGCTCGCGCACATACGCATCGAGAATGGCGGGCGTGCCCCAGCCTTTGAGCACGGCCGCGAGAAGCCAAGCGAGGTTTGCCGCATCGGCAAGGCCCGCATTCATGCCATACCCCGCATAGGGCACCCAGAGATGGGCCGAATCCCCGCAAAGGAAGACACGCCCCTCCCGAAACTTGTCGGCGACGAGCCGGCGTCCGAACCAATCCTCCTTGGAGATGACCTCGTACTGAAAATCGGACCCGACGCCAAGAATCGCACGGATCGCCCAATCGCGATCGATGCTCTCGAAATCGGCTTCGCTCTCGCGCAGGTAATTGTGGATGAGAAAGGTCTCACGTCCATCGATCGCATAAACGCTGCCGCTGCGTCGCGGGTTGAGCGAGAAATTCACCCAGGCGCGCGGTCCTTGCTGCATCGACAAAAGCTGCGGGGCGCGAATATAGGTCGATTGCACGCGCTGCACGACCGGATCACCGAGGAGCTTTGCGCCGATCCCGCGTCGCGTCGCCGATTTGCCGCCGTCGCAACCGACGAGGAATCGCGCCTTGAAGCTGAGCATCTCGCCCGTATCGAGCGCGCGCGCCGATGCGGTGACGCTTGCGTCGTCTTGCGAAAAGCCCGTCAATTCCACGCGATTGCGCAAGGTGACATGTTCGAGCGAAGCTGCATGCTCGACCAGGATGGGCTCGAGGAAGATCTGGTTGATCCTGTGCGGCGGCTCGGGGGTTGGCCACCACGTGTCGGGGCCGCCTTTCGCCGTGTAGCGGTCGCGCCGGCAAGGGATCGGAATGCGCGTGAGTTCCCTTCCGAGCATCGTCGTGCGGTAGCAAACGTCGTTCGGGTAATCTTCCGGCAGGCCCGCATCGCGCAGCTTTCGCGCGACGCCGAGCCGGCGAAAAAGCTCCATCGAGCGCGCCGCGACATGATTGCATTTGACGCTCGGGGGCTCGCCCCTTTGACGCAACTCGAGCACGGTGACCTCGACACCGCGCTGGGCGAGATCCATGGCAAGCGTCATCCCAACAGGACCGCCGCCGACGATGAGCACGTCGGTCTCGATGATCGGCGTCATGCCACCTCGTCTTCCGCCGCCTTGGGAATCGATCGCCACAATCTCGGGATCGCAGTCTTAGCATCTTTCAAGACAGGAGGAACATGGCACGAGCGGAGGAGGAAGAGGGTGCTCGCTGCGCCCTAATTAGATGAGTCCATGCGATTTCGGCACAGTGAGCGCCTGAGTTCGGCGACCCATGTTCAAGCGGCATCGTGAAAGATGATGCCGAGCGTGAATCGCCGGCCGGAGCGCAGCCGGCTCACACCATGGCGCATGCTCACCCGGTAGACGCCGCGTCCTCCTTGCAAGGGGCGCTGGTTCACCGCAAAAATCACCCCTTCGCCCTGCCGCAACGACACGACCTCGGCACGCGATTGCATGCGCGGTCGCTGCTCGGTGAGCACGAACTCTCCGCCGGTGAAGTCGTCGCCCGGCGCGCTCAACAGGAAGGCGACCTGGAGCGGGAAGGCAAACGCGCCGTAAAGATCCTGGTGGAGGCAATTGTAATCGCCCGCTTCATAGCGCAGGAGCAAAGGCGTCGGCCGCGTCTGACCTCCCGCACGGCAGCGCTCGAGGTAGCTCGCATGATCTTGCGGGAAGTCGCCGGTCCGGCCGAATGCCGTCTCCCATCGATTGGCAATCTCTGCGAGCGGCGGATAGAGCCCACTGCGCAATTCGGTGATGAGGCCGGGCAGCGGGTAGGCGAAATACTTGTATTCGCCACGCCCGAAACCGTGGCGGCTCATCACCACGCGGCTGCGAAAGCCTTCCTCCTCCTCATACCTGGAGGCGATGCGAGCGCATTCCTCGGGCGTCAGAAGCACTCCCGTGGTCGCGGCGCCGAACTCGTCGAGCTCGGCGCCGATGCGTTCCCAATCGATGGCTTCAAGGCGCGCGCCGAGCGGCGAGGCGTGCATCGAGGATCGTTCGGCGATCGACCCGCCGCTCGGGATGCGAGCTTCCTTCGCGGACATCAGCCACGCTCCCGCTCGAGCAGGCGGCGCTTGCGCTCGATGCCCCAACGGTAGCCGGCAAGGCCGCCATTGGTCGCGATGACCCGATGGCACGGGATCGCAACGGCGATCTTGTTCGCGGCGCAGGCACTCGCCACTGCGCGCACCGCATGCGGGCTGCCGACACGCTGGGCGATCTCCGCATAACTCGCGGTCTCGCCCGCCGGGATGGCGCGCAAGGCCTCCCAGACCCGCCGTTGGAACGTCGTGCCCCGAATGTCGAGCGGCAGATTGAGGCCCTCGGCACGTGCCGGATCATCGACGAAGCGCACCACCTCGGCGACGAGTTCCGCAAAAGCGGGGGTCGGCTCGATGAGCGTCGCCTTCGGGAAGCGCGCCTTCAAATCGGCGCGCAACACCGCAGGATCATCATCCATCATGATGGCGCACACGCCGCGGCGCGTCGCGGCGACAAGGACGCAACCGAGAGACGAACGCCCGATCGCGTGGCAGATCTCCTCGCCTTCGCCTCCCTTCTTGTAGACCGAAGGTGTCATGCCGAGCATGCCCGACACGGCTTCGTAGAAGCGACCCGAGGAGTTGAAGCCCGAGGCGTAGATCGTCTCCGTCACGCCCGAGCCCGCGGCGAGATTGGCCTGCACCTTGTTGTGCCGATTTGCGGCCGCATAGGCCTTGGGGGTCACGCCGGTGATGCGTTTGAAGATGCGATGAAAATGATGCGGGCTCAAACCTGCCTTTTCGGCCAGCGTGGCCAGCGCGGGCTCCTCTTCCGAGCGCTCGATCCGCCGGCAGGCCTCGGCAATCAGTGCCGCTTCGCGCTCGCTGCGCGACGGGAGATCGGGACGGCAGCGCTTGCAGGGGCGGTAGCCGGCGGCTTCCGCCGCAAGGGGCGTCGCGAAAAAGCTGACATTCTCGCGCCGCGCGGGACGTGCCGCGCAGGTGGAACGGCAATAGACGCCAGTCGTCGAGACGGCGAAGACGAATTCGCTCTCGGCCTCAGGATCGCGGCCGCGCACGGCGGCCCAGCGCGCGTCATCATCGGGGAAGCGGGAAACACGAGACGGCAGCGAGTTTCGAGAGCCTGTCGACAAGGTATGCATGGAAGGCCTCCGGATTTCTGCGGGCATTGATGTCGACCCTGATCTAGGCGCCATTTCCCGGCCCGACACTCCGTCTCTTGCGTCGCAATCGAACTTGTTGGCGGCCACCGCGCAACCCCTTTCGTCCGCGCCGGTCCCCAAAAATTACGGGCCAAAAAGCGGAGCGTGTTCTTCGCAGCCATCCCACAGATAGGCATCGCAAAGGCGTGGCGCGAGACGCAACGCCTCAATCTGAAAACGGAACCGTCCGATGTCTTGCTCGATTCATGCCGGCATTACTCCTTCCTCTCGCGTCGCAAGCGGCTTGGCAAACGGCTTCAGCCGTCTCGTCTGGTCGAATCTCCTCGCACAATCCGCGGAACAGATCGGGCTCGCGGCCGCACCCATCATCGCAGTCTTCGCCTTCGGTGCGCGGCCTGGCGAAACCGGGTTGCTGCAAACGGCGCAGACCTTGCCGTTCCTGCTTTTCGCGATCCCGGCGGGCCTTCTCGCGGACCGTTCCTCTCGGCGGGACCTCATGGCGATTTCAGAGGCTATGCGCGCGCTTTCGCTGGTGACCGTGCTCGTTCTCGCCCTCGCGGGATGGCTTACCTTGCCGCTTCTCGCTCTCCTCGGCTTCATCGGCGCCTCGGGCACGGTCGCTTACAGCGTGGCGGCGCCTTCTCTCGTCCCCGCCCTCGTCCGAGCCGAAGCGCTCGGCACGGCAAACAGGCGCCTCGAACTCGCTCGCAGCATCGCCTTCGCGACGGGGCCCGCCTTGGGCGGCGCTCTCGTCGGCTGGATCGGCGCGGCCGCGGCCTTCGCCATCGCGGCCGCCTTCTCCGGTTATGCCGTGGTTCTGCTACGCGGGCTCGGCGAGCCGGCACGCCCCGCCCTCCCGCCACGTCACCTCGGCCGCGATCTCAAGGAAGGGGCGCGGTTCCTGTTCACCCATCGCCTGCTGAGGCCGGTTCTGTTGACGGCCATGTTCTTCAACACCTCTTTCTTCATCATGCAGGCGATCTACGTGCCTTACGCAGTCGACGAGCTTGCCTTGTCGCCGACGGGCGTCGGCGCGACGCTCGCCGCTTACGGCATCGGCATGGTGGCGGGCGCCCTCATCGCGGCGCGCCTTGCCGCAAGAATCCCCTTCGGCGCGATGGTCGCGATCGGTCCGATCGCCGGCGTCTGCTCGGCGTTCGTCATGCTGCTCACCATGTTCGTGCCCTCGATCGCGCTTGCCGGCTTGAGCTTCTTCCTGATCGGCGCCGGACCCGTGCTGTGGACGATCAGCACCACCACGCTCCGACAGGCGGTGACACCCGGCCCTTTGCTCGGCCGGGTTTCCGCCGTGATGCTGACGGCGACCTGGGGAACGAGGCCGCTCGGCGCAGCGCTCGGGGCGGTCATCGGAGCGACATCCGGCGCCAAGGCTTGCCTCCTGGTCGCCACCTGCGGTTTCCTCGTGCAGGCCGTGATCATCCTCGCCTCGCCGGTGCCGCGTCTCAGGCGCCAGCCGGGAACGGAAGCCGCTGATGATGGCTCGTAAGCCCAGATCATCAGTCGCCGATGTCGCGATTTGCCCGGCGCTTATGGGCGGCAAGCGCCATCAGCCGGCGGTCGCGCCAGAGCTGGCGCTCGGCGAGCTGTGCTGCCGGCAGCTCGACGCGGCGCGCCCTCTCGATCTCGTCGAGCACATTGCCTTCCCAATCGATCCGACGCTGCATCTGGGCGAAGAGAATTTTGTAGATGTTGTGGTAGCGCTCCACATAGTCGCGGACGCCACCGGGCGCGTTGAGATCGATGGTCTCGAACGGACCCATGAAGGACCAGCGGAGCGCCAAGCCTTCCCGGATGCCCACGTCGACGTCCTCGACCGAGGCGTATCCATCGGCGACGAGACGGAAGGCTTCCTCGAGAAGCGCCCCTTGCATGCGATTCATGACGAAGCCATCAAGCTCGCGCTTCATGACAATCGGCGCCTGTCCGGCCGCGATGAGGAAATCGCGGGCTCTTTTGACTACATCGGCCGAGGTCCAGGGAGCCGGCACGATCTCGGCCGCCGGAATGAGGTAAGGCGGATTGATCGGGTGAATGATAAGGCAGCGATGCCGTCCGGCAAGCTCGCCGGTGAAGCGGGAAGGCAAGATGGCGGAGGTCGAGCTCGCGATCACTGCGTCCTCCGGCGCCAGACGATCGAGCTTGGCGAACAGCGCTTTCTTCACATCGACCCGCTCAGGCGCATTCTCCTGCACATGCACGGCTCCCATGAGCGCGCCTGCAAGATCCCGCGTGATGTGCAGCCGGCCCAGGAGTTCGGCCGGCGTCGCCCCACCCAGGAGATCGTTCGCTGCGAGATCCGGAAGGACATCGGCGATGAACTCGACCGCGCGATCCGTGGCGGCACGATCTTCGTCCCAAAGCGTGATGTCGTGCCCCGCTCGCGCGAAGCTGATCGCCCATGCCCTGCCGATGAAGCCAGTTCCGATGACAGCGACGGTTGACATGATCACTCCATTTCAAAGCGTCTCGACATTGCCGTCGACACCGATCGACTGCCCGGAAATATTGCGGCCTGCATCCGAAAGCAGGAAAGAAACCATGGCGGCGACATCATTCGGGCTCACCATACGCCTCAATGAGACGCGCTCGAGATATCGCTTCTCCATCGCCTCGACGGAGATCTCGAGCTGTGCGGCGCGATCGCGGATCACACCGTCCATGCGCGGGCCCTCCACGATGCCCGGCAAGATGGCATTGACGCGGATATTGGCGGGACCAAGCTCCTTCGCGAGGCTCTGCGTGAAGCCGATCACGCCGAACTTCGCCGAAGCATAAGGGGTCCTGAAGGCATAGCCGTGCCGGCCCGCGGCGGACGACATATTGACGATCATTCCTCCGCCCGCAGCTTTGAGCAGGGGAACCGCCCGCCTCGCGCATAAGAATTGCCCGGTGAGGCCGACATCGATGCAACGGCGCCATTCGGCGGGATCGATTTCCTCGACGCCGCCGGTCGGCCCGGCAATGCCTGCGTTGTTCACGAGCGCGTCGAGCCCGCCGAGCTCTTGCTTCAGCACCGTGAACATCAGATCGACGTCAGCCTCGCTCGAAACGTCGGCCATCGCGCAACCCGCTCGCGGATGATGCTTTGCGAAGCCGTCGATGGCTTGCTTCGAGACGTCGCAGACGAAAACCCGCGCCTGGTGGTGAATGAGATGTTCGGCGATCGCAAGTCCGATCCCGCCGGCACCCGCTGTCACGAGCACGCGTTTGCCCGCGAGCCCCGCGGCAAGGTTGAAGCGTTCGGCGCCCGCGGCCATCGTCATTCCCGTATCCTCCCAGTGGACGAGGCAAAAACAGGCCGTGAAGGATCGAGCGTCGCGGGTCAAGAGACGGCGCCATTCCGGCGCCATCCCCGTTTCCGAGACTTCGTCAGGATCGACAGGGATGCGGCATGCGCGTCCGCCTGACGCGCGTTTGTCAATTTCCCGCAAAACCGCCATGTTGGATGACCGGGCCCCGTCACGAGGCGTTTGACACTCGGCGAGCCTCCATCATGGCGGTGCGCAACAGGGACCCGCCCTATCGCGCAGCCAAGTATCCACGAAATTTCTCTCATGCGCCGAACCACTTCTCCCCTCGCAGCCGCGTCTGCGAACTATCTCGAAGGGCTCGAGGCCGTCTTCCGCAAAGACCCGAACGCGCTCGAGCCTGGCTGGCGCGCTGTGTTCCAGCTTCTCGATGAGCTTGCAGCGACGCCGGTCGGCAATGGCGTGCACATGCCGCCTCAGGTCAAAGAAGCGCAAGCACTGGCGCTTGCTCTTGCCTATTATCGGCATGGGCATCGCCTCGCCGATCTCGATCCGTTGCGTGTGCTGGACGCGCCCTTGCGAAATGCGAACGGCGCGCCGATGGACGCACAGGTCGCGAGTGCGGCCGTATTGGCCATGGAGCAAGCTCCCAAAGGCACCGCGCGCGATGCCGAAACCCTGCATCGTCTTCATGCCGGCACGCTCGCCATCGAGACGAGCCACATCGATGATGCGCGCCTGAGATCCGGGCTCATCGATGCTTTCGAGAGATCCGAGCTTCCTTCGCCCGAGACGCGGCTGGCCGCGCTTGCGCAACTGGTCGCGGCCGAGCAATTCGAAGCCTTCCTCGCGGTCAAATGGCCGACGAAGAAGCGGTTTGGCGGTGAGGGGGCGGATGCGCTGGCGCCTCTCATGCACCGCCTCCTCGAGAGGGCCGGGGGCGCGGGCATCCGCCACATCGTGATCGGCCCGATGCATCGGGGTCGCCTCAACCTCATGGCCAATGTCTACGGTGAGCCGCTCGTGGAGATCCTCGCCAAATTCAAGGGCGCGCATCCTTTCGCCGGAGCAGACGGGATCGCGGCCGACGTTCCCTATCACCAAGGTTTCGAGGGAAAGGTGGCGACGAGCGCCGGCGAGGTCACGATCACGGTGGTACCCAACCCATCCCATCTGGAAGCCGTGAACCCGGTGGTCCTCGGGCGCGTGCGCGCGCCGCAGGACGACTCGCGACGCGAGGGGGACGGGGCCGGCAAGGTGCTTGGTATCATCTTGCACACAGATGCGAGCGTCGCCGTGCAAGGAAGCGTCTTGGAGATGATCCAGCTCTCGGGTCTGGAAGGATATTCGACGGCCGGAACCATCCATGTGATCGTCAACAACCAGATCGGCTTCACGACCGAGCCGCACGAGGCGAGGACCTCGCTCTATTGCACCGGCGCCTGGAAATCGATCGACAGCGCGATTTTGCATGTGAACGGCAATGATGCCGATGCCGTTATTCGGGCCGCCGATCTTGCCTTCGATTTCCGCCATGAGCATCGGCGTGATGCCGTCATCGACCTCATCTGCTACCGCAAGAACGGGCACAATGAGATAGACGAGCCTCGTTTCACGCAGCCGCTGATCTACCGCACGATCGATGCCGCGCCTGCGCTTCGCGCCCTTTACGAGGAAACATTGATCGGCGTGGGCCTCGTGAGCTCCGAAGAAATGACCGTGCTTGCGCAAAAACATCGCGACGCACTTCAGGCGGCTTACCAATCCGCGGCGGATCACCGCCCGAATCGCGGCGGCTTTCCGAGCGGGAAATGGGCGTCGCGTGTCCCGGCACGAGCTGAAAGCAATGAGCCACTGACGGGAGTGCGCGAGGAGCGCCTCATCGAGCTTCTCGAGAAGCTCTCCTCTATCCCGCAGGGCTTCAGCCTCGACCGGAAGGTGGCGCGCCTCATGCGCGCCCACGCGACCTCGCAGGATGCCTTGCGCTGGGCGACAGCCGAAGCGCTTGCATTCGCGAGCCTGCTCACCGAGGGCGTGCGCGTGCGGCTGAGCGGACAGGACGTCGTGAGAGGCGCATTCTCGCACCGGCATCTTGCGCTCACCGACGTCGAGACCGGGAAACGGCATGTGCCTCTCGCCCATCTCTCTTTGGATCAAGCCAGCTTCGAAGCGATCAACAGCCCGCTCTCGGAATACGCGGTGCTCGGATTCGAATATGGCATCAGCCTCGAACGCCCCGACGCGCTCACGATCTGGGAAGCGCAATTCGGGGATTTTGCGAATGGCGCGCAGATCATTATCGACCAATTCGTGGTGAGCGGCGAAGAGAAGTGGATGCAGCCCTCCGGGCTCGTTCTTCTCTTGCCGCATGGACTCGAAGGGCAAGGGCCTGAGCACTCATCGGCTCGACCGGAACGCATCCTGCAGCTTGCGGCGAAGGAAAATATCGAGATTGCGAACCCCTCGACGCCGGCAAATTATTTCCACCTGCTGCGTCGACAGGTCTTGCGGCGAGCACGGAAGCCTCTTTTCGTGACGAGCCCGAAGACGCTTTTGCGCCTGCCCGAGGCGGTCTCGCCGCTTTCCGCCCTGGGAGAAGGGGAAAGTTTCAAGCCCGTGCTCTCCTGCGTCCCGCACGGCAGCGTGCGCCGCGTCATCTTGAGCAGTGGAAAGCTCGCCTACGAGCTCGAAAAGCACCAGCACATGGAGAAAATCGACAATACCGCCATTCTGCGCCTCGAAAGGCTCTATCCTTTGCCGGAGAGCGCGCTCTTGCCATATCTGCGTCGATGGCGCGATGCGGATTTCGTCTTCGCTCAGGAGGAGCCTGCAAATCAGGGATGGTGGTCGTATCTCGATCGGCCTCTCGAGCGGCTCTTGCACGAGGCGGAGGTGGCCAAGCCGAGCCTTGTCTGCATCACCCGTCCGGCTTCTCCTTCGCCCGCCGGAAGCTTTCATGGCGACCATGAGAAAGATCAGGAAGTTCTCGTAAGGCGAGCCTTCACTTGAGCCCGCGAGGGAACGCGAGCGAAAAGGGATTGCCCTGGAAGTAAGGCCCGACTATAGCCTGCGCCGCACGCGCCCATCGTCTAGCGGTCCAGGACGTCGCCCTTTCACGGCGAAAACAGGGGTTCGATTCCCCTTGGGCGCGCCATGAAATCAAAGACTTAGGACCCGTCCGCGCTTTTTGTCCAACGGTTTGTGCAACGAAATATCTTGACAATCACAAATATCCCTCGCGCACCTGGCTGGATGCCGCTGTAGGTAAATGCCTTAAGGCAAGGATTGCCGGTAGGCGAAAGGCGTCTTCGACCGCAGGCCGGCATCAGGTGCCTACATACGAGGGCGACGCCACGCGATCTCCTGCCCGGATCGCTCGTGCAGCGCGTAACCGCGCCGCGAGCGATCTTTCTGGTCACTCCGGCGCACAGACCCGGAGATGATCAAATGCCTGCCTCCTCCCGAAGAGTTCGGATCAAAGACAGCGACGACAGCCGCGCGCCGGTACTTGCACCCGGCGAGTTGATGTGCATCCACGAGTGGTGCGCTCTCAATAAAATCTCGCTTCGCGGCTTCTACAACTTGAACGCCCGAGGCGAAGGACCGGCAATTACGCGTTTGGGTCGCTCCGTGCGCATCAGCCAGGAAAGCAACGCCCGCTGGCAACAGCAAATGACCGAGGTCGCGTGAAATGGGCCGGGTCAAGATCATCGATGAACAGACTGAGCCGAGGCACAACGACCTCCCCGAGGCGCTGTTCAATGACGACCAAACGATCCCGGACGAACTGCTCCGCGAGATAGAGCAGTTACCGAGCCGTGAAGGCAGAAAACATATGCGCAGGGCTGCGCTCAATAGGCAGGGGCGACGGCGGATTAGCCGACTTTACCCGCTACCCGCGAACATGCGGGCGGTCAAAACGATCGAGGAAGCCAGGCGTCTCGTGGAGACGGCCAGGGCGAACGCGCAGGCTGGTTGAGAGCAGCGGTAAGCAGGCGGCATGTCATTGAGCACCCATCAAAGGTTGGTCCGCGCAGCTCGCGAGGTTTCGAGGGCCGTGAGGGCGGTCAGCGCTGCCGAGCGCTACATGGACGGGGCCACTCTCGAGTTCCCCCGAGCTTACCTAAAGCAGCTCGCTGCCGACCTTGGCAAGGTTCGGGAACTACTGATGCACGAAGCCACGCGACCACCGGCCGATTAGGGCCGATGCGCTGCGGCTTCAACTGCGCCTGAAAAAGTGCTAGTCGGTGTTTCCTCTGAACCATTGCGAGCGTTAATGGAGCAAAGCGACGAATTGAGCATGGCATGCGCCACGTCAGGCAGGGCCGGATGGTTGTTGCCAGACAGCGCCGGTATGTCGAGGACTTGCAGGCCAGTAGCCGGCCCAGCCAGTGGGCGGAGACTTTGCTCGACACCTTCCTCGCCTCGCAAGACATCTTCGAGGAGCATGAGCGCCAGTTGCGGAAAAAACTAGAAGCCCAGCCCGCACGGAGCCGGAAGTTAGATGCACGACCCTGATTTCCGGCCAACGAAGATCGACGATCTTAGCTCGCGACTACAACACACTCAGGATACCTGGGTCTTGATCCACGCGCATCTGCGGGACGCGCAGCTGCAAATCACTCGCCTTCGCGGCCAAATCGCTGCATTCGCGCTTCCTGACCGCCTTGCTCAAGCTCGGCTTTGGCCTGATCTCCTGGAGCCGCTTGGCGATCCGGCGCCGGAAGCATCTCCGACTTGATCCTCTCCAGTGTGTGGAAAGCGGCCCCACTCTGGCGCAGAGTATTTATCGAAGCCGCGATGATGCCAGCGATGATGGAGTGACTATGCCGCAGCGCATGCAAGCGTTTCTGCGCCTCGGCATAGGCAGTGGCCGCAGACCTGATCGCGTCATCAAAATCGGGCGACTTTGGAATATTCACTGCGCGACGAAATAAGTAACTCAGGTTGATTGATGGCCGAAGCCCGCGACAGTGGGACGAGGCTCCGGTACTCGCTTCGTAGAGAAGGTAGGATAGAGTTGAGCACCGTCAAGAGCGTGCCGAGCGGCGGGTTATCTACCCCCCGCAGCTGGCTTGCTGCTGTTCTCGATGCGCGCCGCCATCTTTTCATAGTCTTCTGCCATGCGCAGCATCATCGCCTTGGTCTTCTCGTTGCGCATGTCCTCGGCCAGGCTGCGCATCTCTTCGGCGCGGTTCAGCCAGTGGCGGGGATCGTAGGCGATGTCCTTGAGCGTGCCCGATGCCGGCGTGAGACCCGAGCCGCCGCAGGTTCGGCAGCGCACCTGCAAGTAGCTTTTCGGATCAGTGCCGGTACCGTAGCAGACGGGGCAGAGGATTGCCGTGGTCATTGCCAGAACTCCTTCCCCCTTCCGCCCAACCGCGTCCTTGAACACTGCCCTCTCGCAACCCCGGAAGGTCACTCCTCAGCCAGCTCCTTTTCAAGTCGATCTCGCCCTTGGATATGCAGCCGCAGGCATTCTTCGAAGGTGCGCAGCAGCTCCTCGGCTTGTGCCGTGGGGTGACCGTCCCGTCCCAACTCCGCCAGGATTTCCAGTTGTCGCTCGACGTGCCGAGTGCCCAAGGCGACGTCCTTTTGGGCCTGGGCCAGATGCCTTTGCAGCAGGGCGCGGCCTTCCCCGATGACCATGGCAGCTCCTCCCTGGGGCCTGCCGGATTTTGCCAAGCCTATTGCGCAAGCACGTAGGTTGGCAATGAGGTTGGTAGGGGAGCCGGCACTCGTACCATGCCTTCCAGCGCATCAGCCCCGCCCAATGCCGCGCCGCGCGTGCCTTGCTGCACATCTCGACCACCCACCTTTGCGGGCTTGGCCGTGGTGCCGCGCGTGGTGATTGAGGAGTTCGAAGGCGGCGGCGCTCCGCTCAGCCCTGCCGATCTCCTCGCGTTGCGGCAGGCTCTTGAGCAGGCCGGCGTCCTCTTCCTCGACGCGGATCATGGCGGCGGCCCAGGGGTGCGGCTGCGCGTCATGAATGAGGAATGAGATCGCCCGTCGGACCGCTTAAGTCCATAAGCGTATCGCCTTCCAACTTATCCGGTGGAAATGGAGCTAAGCCTAGGGCGGACCGCGAGACCCACCTCTGCGCTTCCTCGCTCGATCGTCGCGCCTCTATCTTGCTGTCCCAGAAGCTGATCGACATGGCTTCGCGGCCGCCGCAGTCCACTACATGGTAGGCTCTGAAGCCGGGCAAGCTGGTAATGATGGGGACAAACTCTTCTTTGATCCGCCGCAGCAGCTCTCGGCTGCTGCCGGCCAGTCTATACCTGCGGATGATGACATACATGCCGGGGTCCTCCGGAAACATGCCCTTGCGAAACGTTGCGATAACACCCCGCGTAAAAGGGGCTCAAGTACCTTGGGTGGGCCTGCCCCGAAATGCTGCCTCAACCGCGCGCCCCAGGAAGCCCTTCGAGACCTAGGGGCGCTCACCCTGCCGGGTGACCCTGGGAACGGCCGCTGGTGGGCGGGAAAACGGCCACCGCGAGGCCCTCGTAGGGCCGGGTAAGCCCTCCTTCCCGAAAAGAGGGCACGCGCGTGGGCCCCTCCGGCATCTCGAGGTTGTACCTCTGCCGTCCCTGCAACCCCTGTGACCCCTATACGATTTCCCAGCTAAGGCCGCCGGCGAAACGCTAAGCGGCTGATTTTCCATGTTCTAATTTCATCTATTGGGGTAATTGCAAATTCGACCTTTTCGTGATCGCCTCGGCCTAGGCTCGCGCTGCTTCGTCGCATCTTACTAATTAAGCGGCGCGCTAGCGGGGAACAACATGAGGCGAAGGTCGCACTTCTCCAATGAAGCCAATCGTCGGCACACCTGGCGCTCGCCTGACGTCGTGGTCAGCCCCGCGGAGGCCGAATTGCAACGTCTGCGGCAATGCCGCGAGATTTCACTCGGTCGAGCCACCACCCGAGGTCGCCCGCCGCAAGATCGAAGCCCTTCATCGAAGCGCTCGACTTCGCCAACGCTCTGCCACGAGAGCTGCCGCCCCGTTGGAGGGACTTCATTGTTGAGCCCAAGCTCACGCTCGACGGGCTGAAGCAGGCGCTGCTGGCCCTCGAAAGTGATCCTGATGCGGACCTCGCATCTTGCCTTTCGGAGCTGATGAAATGACCCAGATAGTTCGCGCTCTCGGGTCGGCGCGAACTAGCGGCGCCCCCATGGTTCTCCTCGCAGCTGGGCAGGCGGCGCCGCAACTCTTTTGCCATTCGGCGATGCTTCCCCGCCTCGCCGGATGGATAGGTGCTTCGTCCCAGTCGCGCCGGTCCACGCAGTCCCAAAGCTTATGCGACGGCCTGGCGACTACACGGGAGCCTGTTTC
>JAFBAK010000269.1 GCA_019247795.1 Hyphomicrobiales bacterium
TCATCCTTCATCCGCGCCTCGGCGGAGCGGCGACCTCGGTGGTGTTCGCCAATTCGCTTCTCGGAATGGTCGGGTTTGCGCTTTCGCTCCTCGTGCTGCATCTGAGCGTGGTTCCGCTCGGCTCTCCGGCAGCGCTTACGCTCGCGCTCGTCACTTGCCTCGCCTGGAATGGCATGCTCATCCTCGAACGCCGCTGGAAAATTCGCTATTAGCCCTGCGCGAGGCGTGAAAACGAAAGGCCGAGGAGCCCAGATTGGACTTTTCCGAACTCGAGACGCTCGTCGCGCGCGTGCCGCATCTTTCGGTCGATGAAATCCTCGCGCATCCGCGCTTGCCCGAGGCGCGAAGGGTTTATATCGAGCGCCACCTCGCCGTTTACGATGGCGATCCATTCTTGACGCGCCTTCTCATCGAATCGGGCCGTTTCGTCGTCAACAAGGTCGCCTTGGTGCTGCACGCGGCACAAGATTTGTCCCGCCGCGAGACCTGGCTCACCATGTCGCGCCTCAAGCAGGAAATGGCGATGTTCGGCCTCACAAGCGGGAGGCAGATCGACCATCTTGTCGCCCGCTTGCGGGCCGTGGGCTTCCTCGAGCTCGTCATTCCCGACGGGGATCGGCGGCTGCGTCTCCTGAGCCCGACCGAGAAGATGCTCGCGCATGATCGCGATTGGCTTCTGATTTATTACAAGGCGCTTGCGCGCTTGCGCCCGCAAAACGACTACAGACCCGCGCTGCGACGCGACCGAGCCTTTCAGGTTGCGCAGGGTCGCGTCGCGCTTCGCCTTTTGCCCTTGAGCGCCAAGGCTTTCGCGACGCTTCCTGAGATGATGCTGTTCTTCAATCGCGCCGCCGGCCATATGGTCATCACGGCGCTCTTGCATGCGGCGCTCTCTGAGCCCGATCATCCGCACGCCCCAGTTCCCTTCGCGGAACTCGCCGAGAGGTTCGGCGTGTCGCGTACCCATGTGCGTGATCTTCTGGTCGATGCGCAGAGCGCCGGGCTCGTTCGACTCCATGGGAGGGGCGGCCAACTCGTGGAGATCCTGCCGCGACTTCGGGCGGGATATGATCGCAGCGTGGCGACCGGCCTTTCCCTCCATGACCTCGTCTACGCCGTGACGACGGGACGTCTGTCATGAGCGAAAAATCGCCCGACAGGGATGGAGCCTACCCGTGAGAGCATGATCTCGCCTCTGCGGGTCGGGGCACATACGGTTTGATCTTCTCCCAGATCTTTTCGGCCGGGACCTTCAAATACGATTGGAGCACGACGAAAAACCCATCCCCATGAGGCTGGAACGCCGAAGCCGCGTCCCATTCCTCGATCAACGCTCCATCCCAATCCTCTCGTTTGGTATCTCCTTTTTGCGGATAGCAGGAAGGAGGATGCCAAAGCGATCGGTCCAGGCGCAGCACCGCATTGCGATTTGAGGGAAAATGCACGGCCTCGAGGAGGCCGGCGCTTTCGAGATATTGGAAATACAAGGCGTATTCCGTCCATCCCGGCGATTTGATCAATTCCTCTGTCCACGATTTGCGCCCATGCTCTGCGATGTGCGCGGTCAAGGACTTCACGACGCTGGTCTCGAGGAGGACGGGAGTTTCGCTGTAGAACCGCCCGACATATCGAGAGGGTCTCGGCGTCTCGAGCACAAATTGTGTCCTGACAACCCGCTCCTGCTTCAGTCCTCGCTCCCGGATCGCAAATTCGTGCGTGTAGAGGGTCAGGTAATCGCCCATCGTTTCGACACCGCAAAGCGCGCGCCCGGCGACGATCAGGCTCGACGCGTCGAAATTTCGGACGCAGATCACATCGGCGTCGAGCGTCACGTAATGGGAGGTTTCCACTCTCTCGGAGATGGCGAGCTTCAATAATTGCTGTTTTTCCCATCCACCGAGATCGCGTGCGTTCGCGAGTTCCGGGCAGATGTCGAGCTCGGAAACGACCAGGAATCTTTCATCGGCACACAGCTCTTTGACGATATCACGAACGAGGCCGGCCTCTTCTCGAGGGACGACGACGAAGAACCGACCGAGATCGTCGAGGTCGAAGAATTGGAGAAAGGACGTCAGAAGAATGCGCATCCGTTCGAGGTCGGCACCGTCGCGGGAGTGACGCGAAACCGGCAAAACGAAACTCAGGAGGCGCGACGACATGGAAAGCGGCAAGTCAGGGGGCGCAAATCAAGACCACGCATGAGGGAGTGTCAGCGCGCCCCATCGAACTGGTGCTCACGGACAAAGGTGATGGCCGGCCCCGCCCCATGACCGCTCGCGGATCGAAGGCTTGCCATCATTTGCGCCACTTGGGTCGGCGCGCCGAGAAGATGCGCGCGTCCGCCGAGAGCAAGGCAACATTCGCCATCAGTCGAGTGTCCCTGTTGGACGAGGGCTGGAGACGAACCCCCCATAATCGGCCGAGGCATGATTGTCGCGTGAATACGGCATGAAATTCGGGGTGGGGCGATTTGTCCTCGGTTCCGACCTCGACAAAGTGAGCGAGAAGCTGCTCGAGCGCCTGATGAGAGATTGCAAGTGACGAGGATCACTTTGCTTTCGGCAGCGCTCACGCTCGTGAAACGCTTCTCACGGATGAGGCTTTCCGGCGAATGGAGACTGCTCTCGGGGGGCGGGTGCTGGCGCTCGTCACTTGCCTTCGCTGGATTGGGATGCTCATCCTCGACGGCATCGGAATGTGAGCTGGACAAACTCGTGCACTGCGCTTTCTTCACCTCCCTCGAGAGTAACGAGGATGGATCATCGCCGTGAGACGCTCCCGTCAAGAAGGCCGACCTGAGCCTTATCGAGGCCCCTCGAAGCCGCGCGCCCCCGCGCGCGCTCGCGCCTCTGGATCAGCGGGCACCCGCTTTGGAAAGAAAGACTCTCCCGAGCCGAGCGAGGCGGCGCAAAACCTGGCCCAATTTCGACTTGGCGCCGGCGAGCACAAACTCGGCGTGCAACACCTCGTCGTCAGCTCGGATGAATCCGGAATGCGCGTCGATCGTTTTCTCGAAGCGCGCCATCCGGGCCTCTCCTTCAGCCATATTCAGCGCGTCGTGCGCAAAGGTGAATTGCGGGTCGATGGG
>JAFBAK010000332.1 GCA_019247795.1 Hyphomicrobiales bacterium
TCCGGCCGAATGCGGTCCGGTGACGCTTGCGCTTTGCCAGGACGTGCAGACGGAAGCTTACGAGTATCCGCCCAGCTTTTTCGAGAAGCGCGTGTGGACCTTGCGCCGTCCGGCACCCGATGCGGAGGAGCTCTTGCGCGCCGCCGATCTTCTGCGCCGTGCCGAAAAGCCGCTGATCGTCTCAGGCGGGGGCGTGCTTTATTCGCAAGCCTCCGACACACTCGGCGGCTTTGCCGAGAACCACGGCATCCCCATCGCCGAGACGCAGGCCGGGAAGTCCTCCCTCCCGGATGACCATCCCATGGCCATGGGCTCGATCGGCGTGACCGGCACCTCGGCCGCAAATGCGCTCGCCGCCAAGGCCGATCTCGTAATCGCCGTCGGCACGCGCCTTCAGGACTTCACGACCGGCTCCTGGGCGCTTTTCCAGAATCCGAAGCGGCGCTTCCTGTCGCTCAACGTCGCCGCTCCGGATGCGCACAAGCACGGCGCGGCGCCGCTCATCGCCGACGCGCGCGCCGGCCTCGAGGCGCTCGGCAAGCTGCTCGCCGGGCATTCGGCACCGGCGAGCTGGACCCAATCGGCACATTCGCTGAAAGCCGCCTGGGGGAAGGCCGCCGCCAAGGTCATGCAACCGCCGCGCGGCAACCAGCGTCCCTCCGACGCGCAGGTGATCGGTGCCGCCATGCGCGCGCTCGGCCGAGAGACGACGCTCGTCTGCGCCGCAGGTGGGCTTCCGGGCGAGTTGCACAAATTGTGGAAGGCCGGAGCGCCTGGCACCTACCATCTGGAATATGGATATTCCTGCATGGGATACGAGATCGCGGGCGGCCTTGGCGTGAAGCTCGCCAAGCCGGACGCCGAGGTTCTCGTGATGGTCGGGGACGGCTCTTATCTGATGATGAATTCCGAGATCGCGACTTCCGTAATGCTCGGCAAGAAGCTCATCATCATCATTCTCGACAACAAAGGCTTCGGCTGCATCGATCGGCTGCAAAGGGCGAGCGGCGGGGAAAGCTTCAACAACCTCTTGGAGCATGCGGCGCATGAGGCCTTGCCCGAGATCGATTTTCGGGCGCATGCCGAAAGCCTCGGTGCGATCGCGACGAAAGCCTCGTCGATCATGGAGCTCGAGGAGGCCCTCGCGGAAGCCAAGACCCGTGCGCGCACGAGTGTCGTCGTCATCGAGACCGATCCTCGCGTTTCGACAGAGGTGGGCGGCGCCTGGTGGGATGTCGCCGTGCCCGAGGTCTCGGCGAGGCGCGAAGTGACGGCGGCGCGCAAATCCTACGAGGCCGCGACCGCGCGCCAGAGGCTCGGCGACTGATTGATTTCAAGCGACAGTATGATTGAATAAAGGGTCAGGTCGGAATCTAGTCAGGAAACCGCGTTGAGGAAAGCTTGAGGAGCCTTGAGCCGCTGCTCCAGTGATGATAGTTCGTCATGATGCAACAGCAGGACTTTACCGGAGTTGGCCAACTGTCGCGCGGATTTGGTGAAGCTAGCGTTTGAAACAACTGCAGCTGCTTTGGCACGCTCGTACAATCTTGCGCTGATAACTTCCTGCACAGCCTTGTTACCTACCGGTTGGCCATGGTAAAATTTGCATTGCAACACAACACGCCAGTTATGTCGAACCGCAACTATGTCGACTCCTTGGTCTCCGCTACCTTGGGTGAGCTTCGTCGTCCATCCTGCGGCCTCGAGGATTGCTGCACAGTGGCGTTCGTAATCCACTCCTGTCGCTACATTTGCGATGTCTAGATTTTCGGGATGAGCTGGAACACTCAACGCCGCAACTTCAATTAATCGATATATGCGATCGCGATCATTCATGACGGCAGTAACTTCGGTAGCCGAGAAGCCTTCCTGGCATAGGTTTTGAACTAAAACCGTTTCTAAGATGTATTTTTTGTGCTTATCCCACTCCTTGGTGACTAAAATCCCATAATCATCTTCGTACACCTTCTGAGTTCGGTTTTTTGCGTAGATCGTGGCGTGAGAAGCAACTAACTGGCTAAGCGCGCTAAGGCACTGAGCCCTTCGACGCCGGAGATGAAGGCGATATGCGATTAACGCGATCACCGGCAATATGAGGAGCCACAAAAGACCGCCACCACGCGTGCCATCATTCGCAGCGCCCGCAT
>JAFBAK010000051.1 GCA_019247795.1 Hyphomicrobiales bacterium
GAGCCTGGTCGGATCGTGCGAGCGCCGACCGATATGAGCATGTCGTGGCCAGCGAAGAGGCGAGGAAAGCGGACCTTTTGCCAGTAGAAAACCGTGGAGAATCCGTGGAATGGAATTCGTCTGTTTTGGGTCCGAAAGAAATAAACCAATAACTTGAGACTATTGTCTGGTGCTGCGAGAGAGGATTGAACTCTCGACCTCTCCCTTACCAAGGGAGTGCTCTACCACTGAGCTACCGCAGCATCTTCAAGTCCGAGCTGTGGGCTAGCGCAACCCGATGCGCGACGCAACAGGGCTTCACTTTGCGAGTGCACGGCTCGGTGGCATCAAGCCATCGCGTCTTCAGGATCGGGCTCCCAGGAGCAACCCGGGGGGTCGCTCTCCTGCCCGTGAAGATCGGGGCGAAAGCGATAGAGCGTCGAGCAATAGGGGCAGACGATCTCCTCGTCACCGCCCATGTCGAGGAAGACGTGCGGATGGTCGAGCGGCGGCCTTGCCCCGATGCACATCAGCTTCTTTGCAGGAATGGCAATGCTGCGCGCACCGACGTCGTTATGGAAATGGGGAATCGCGTCGTGGGCCATGACGATCTTTCCGAAAGGGTTCGGCAGCGATCTATCCTCTCTGTCACGGGCTGGCTAGTGGACTGCTTCCGACAGTGGACCGCTTGCGACGAAATTGTCCGTGCGTCGGTGAGGATCGATCCGCAATATTTTTGAGCCTTTCCACAAAGGGTAACCATTTTTCGGAGCCGGACCGGTGGAGCGCGGCGTAACGCATATTTGACCGGCAAACGACGATTGACGCAGGACCCACCTTCGATGATTGCATGAGGGGCAGGAGAGTGCATGGAATTTTTTCAATCCGGAGAAGCGCGAATTGCCTTCATAGATCTTGCGCCCGAGGGAGAGGATCGGGATGAGCCGATCGTGCTTGTTCACGGCTTTGCGTCGAATCAGGCCGTGAACTGGGGGAGCACGCTCTGGACGCGGACGCTCGCTCGCGACGGGCGGCGCGTCATCGCGCTCGACAACCGCGGCCACGGGCAATCGCAGAAGTTCTACGAACCCGCCTCCTATTCCCTCCGGACCATGGCCGCAGATGTGCTTGCGCTCATGGATCATCTGGGCATCGCGACTGCCGATGTGATGGGCTATTCGATGGGGGCAAGGATCACGAGCTTTCTCGCCTCAGACCATCCCGGCCGCGTCCGCTCGGCGATCTTCGGCGGCCTCGGCATGCGGCTTTTAACGAGCGATCCGAATTACCTGGCGATTGTCGAGGCGATGGAAGCGCCTTCGCGCGAGGTTTTGACCGACCCTCTGCAGCGAACCTTTCGCGCCTTCGCCGAGCAGACGCGGAGCGACCTCGCGGCGCTCGCGGCATGCATGCGCGGCACGCGCGAGCTTTTGACGGTCGAGGAAGCTGCCGCGATCTTTGTACCCGTGCTTGTCGCGGCAGGAACCAAGGATGATCTTGCGCGCGACTACCACGAGCTTGCCGACCTCATTCCGGGTGCGACGTTGCTCGAGATACCCAATCGCGACCATAACCTCGCGGTCGGGGACAAGGTTTACAAAAGAGGCGTGCTCGATTTTCTGAGCCGGCGGCCTTGATCTCGATCACGCCTTTTTCGGCAATCCTCTCGCAACCCTGCTGCTGACTGCATATCTGACACGATGCCGATGGCTTCGAGAGATTCTTCGCAAACGCAGGTCGTTTCGGGTAGGATCACACGGTGCCGTGCCGAAGCCACGTTCGGCCGCCGCTTTCAAAGGGAGATTTCCATGCCCGCCGAGGTCAAGAGGAGCCTTTCGCTCGCTGCGGCCCGCGAGACGGATCTCGTTTGGCAGCGCATTTGCACGGAGGCCGAGGCGATCATGACGCGCGAGCCGGCGCTCGCGGGCTTCATGCTTTCCGCCATTTTCCGGCACGAGCGCTTCGAAACGGCGGTCATCGGTCGCGTGGCTTCGCGTCTCGATCATCGTGGCTTGGGCGCCGATCTCATCTCTCAGGCTTTCGCTGAAGCGCTCGCGGCCGAACCTTCGATCGGTGAGGCGTTTCGTGCCGATCTCGCGGCCGTCGTCGATCGCGATCCGGCTTGCAACCGGCTGATTGAGCCTCTCCTCTATTTCAAGGGTTATCACGCAATTCAGACGCATCGCCTCGCGCATTTTTTGTGGACGCATGGGCGCAAGGATTTTGCGCTCTACCTGCAGTCGCGTTCATCGGAGGTGTTCCAGACCGACATCAATCCGGCGGCGCGCATCGGCAAGGGCCTCTTCCTCGACCACGCGACCGGTCTCGTGGTGGGCGAGACGGCGGTGATCGGCGACAATGTTTCGATGCTTCAAAACGTGACGCTCGGCGGCACAGGCAAGGCGGGCGGCGATCGCCATCCGAAGGTGCGCGACTGTGTGCTGATAGGAGCGGGCGCAAAGGTGCTCGGCAATATCGAAATAGGATCATGCGCGCGCATTGCCGCGGGCTCGGTCGTGCTGCATGATGTGCCGCGTCGAACGACGGTCGCGGGTGTTCCGGCGAAGATCGTCGGCGAGGCCGGCTGCCCCGAGCCGGGCTTGACCATGGATCAGCTCCTGCAGAAGGTCGAGGAGCTCGACGCCTGATCTTCCTAGAGGGTGGCTCCGATGCCGCCGCCCTCCTGCTTTCCTACCGCACGGCGCTTGCGTTTCTTGTTGAGAGGGGCCACACAAGCGCGGTTCCCTCAAAATCAGGAAGCGCCATGGACAAGAATGATTGCGCGCGTCTCGAGCGATATTTGCGCCGGTTGTTCCGGAACACGGAAATCCGCGTCGTCCCCAGGCCTCGCAAGACTGATTCGGCCGAGCTTTATATCGGCGAGGAGTTCATCGGCGTCCTTTTCGAGGACAATGACGAGGGAGAGCGCTCCTTCAACCTTCAGATCGCGATCCTCGATGAGGATCTCGCCGAGTGAGGACCGGCGCGGACGCGTGACGACAGGAATGGCCCTATGCCGATCTACTCCCTGAGCGGCGTCACACCAAAACTGCCGCCGAAGGGCCGCTTCTGGATCGCGCCAAGCGCAAGCGTCGTCGGCAAGGTGACCTTGCATGACGAGGTGAGCGTGTGGTTCGGCGCCGTGCTGCGCGGCGACAATGATGCGATCGATGTCGGTGCCCGTTCCAACATCCAAGATCATGTGATGGTCCATGTCGATCCGGGTTTCCCGGTGACGATCGGCAAGGGCTGCACCATCGGCCACCACGCGATCGTGCATGGTTGCAGCATCGGCGACAATTCGCTCGTGGGCATGGGCGCGACGGTGCTCAACGGCGCAAGGATCGGGGCCGATTGCCTCGTCGGCGCAAATGCTCTCGTCACTGAGGGCAAAATTTTCGAAGATGGATCCCTTATTGTCGGCGCGCCGGCGCGTGCGATCCGAAAGCTCGATACGTCGGCGCTAGCCGAGCTTCGCAAAGCCTCGGAGCATTATGTCGAGAGGTGGCGGCGCTTCGCGACGGGACTGACCGAGATCAATTTATAAGCTCGAAAGCGGCAGGTCAGGTGAAGCTCAGGAGGTTGACCAGCCAGGCCCAGAAGCGCTTGTACCAGGGTAGTTCTTCGTCAGGTTCGTCCGTGACCGAGTTCACGATCGGTGTTTGCGCTTTCAGATAGATCGCAATCGCATGACGATCGGCATCGGTGAGCTGCGATGTGCTGTCGGACACGACCTCGCGCATCGCGCCTTTCACCCTGGAATCGAGCGGCGTTGCGCCCGTCTTCAAGGTCTCGACGATGTCCTCGGCGCGCCAATCGCCAATTCCGCTTGCGGGGTCGGGCGTAATGTTGGGCACCGGATCATCGTCGGGTCCGTCCACTGTCCCGGCGAGCCATCGGCTCTTGCGCATGGCGCCCAGCACGTTGCGTGGCGTGTGGCATTCCCCGCAATGACCGAGCGCAGTCACGAGATAGGCGCCACGATTCATCTCCGTCCCGGCATGCGGATCCCCGTTGAAGGGCCCCTTCGTGAAGAAGAGCAGCTTCCAGCCCCTCTGCAGGAACCGCCAGGAGAAGGGGAACGAGACCTCATGCGGCCGGTTCGGCTGATGCACGGGCTCGAGCGAGAATAGGTAAGCCTTGATGGCGATCGCGTCTTCATTGGAGATGCCGGTGAAGCTCGGATAAGGGAACACCGGAAAATAGCTCGCCCCGTCCGGACGAATTCCCTTGCGCAGAGCGCGAACGAAATCGGCATCGGTCCAATTGCCAATCCCGGTTTCCCGATCGGGCGTGATGTTAGGGCTGTAAAAGATGCCGAAGGGGGTGGCGAGCGCCCGCCCGCCCGCAAACGGCGTGGACCCCGGCACAGTGTGACAGGAAAAGCACTCGCCCGCCCGCACCAGATATTCGCCACGCGCGACGAGGTCCTGAGCCTGGGCGCAGGCTGGGTCGGCGGCCGCCGCGAACACAAGAGCGACAAGAGCAAGAAGTGCAAGAAGTGCACAATCGATGCGTATTCGATCGCGCTCTCTGGGCGGCGCCTTTCCCGCTCGCCTGGTCATGGGGCCAAAGCCGCCGCTTGCTTCACTGCTGGGGCGGGTAGGGCTTGCGGTAAGCGTTGTGGCACTCCTGACAAGC
>JAFBAK010000063.1 GCA_019247795.1 Hyphomicrobiales bacterium
CGCTCGTGCGCCGCTCCTTCGCCGAATCCTTGCAGCCGATTCCGGGCGTGACGAAGCTCTTGCGTGGCCTTGATCTTTCCTTCTGCGTCGCCTCATCGAGCGATCTCGATCGGATCGAATTCTCGCTCGAGCTCACCGGGCTGGCCCCCCTTTTTGCGGGGAAGATGTTCAGCGCCCAAATGGTTCGGCGCGGAAAGCCGGCGCCCGATCTTTTCCTGCATGCCGCTTCCAGCATGGGAGCCGATCCGCGCCACGTGCTCGTGATCGAGGACAGCGTGAGCGGCGTCGAAGCCGGCAAGGCGGCCGGAATGACGGTGTGGGGCTTCGTCGGCGGAAGCCACTACGCGAGGCGGGACGGGGTGGCGCTGCTGAAGGCAGCGGGTGCGGATTGCGTCTTCGATCGCATGGGGGATTTGCAACTTCATCGGCGCGAGGCGAAGCATGGCCGCATCGGATAGCGAAAGATCGCGGCTCGACGACGCGGCTCGGGCCGGCTGGTTGTATTTCATCGCCGGACATACGCAGGATGAGATCGCCAGGAGCCTCAAGGTTTCGCGCGCCACCGCCCAACGCCTGGTGTCGCTTTGCCTCGCCGAGCGCCTCATCACCTTCCGCCTCGAGCATCCCATCACCTTGTGCATGGAACTCGCGGCCCGGCTCAAGGATGCGTTCGATTTGCGCCAGTGCGAGGTGGCGCCTAGCGATCCCGCGTCGGCGACGGCCGTCGCGGGCGTTGCCGAGCGCGCCGCGAGCCTGCTCGAGGCCACGCTTCGCAGTGAAACGCCGACGATCATTGCCATCGGGACGGGACGCGCCATGCGGGCTGCGGTCGAACACGTGCGCCCGATGGAATGCCCGAATCACCAGCTCGTCTCGCTCGTCGGCAACATTTCGACCGACGGTTCGGCGAGCTTCTTCGACACGGTGGCGCGGCTTGCCGACCTCACGAAGGCGCGCCACTATCCAATGCCTCTGCCGGTGCTGATGTCATCGCGCGCCGAACGCGATCAATTGTTGAAGATCAATCCGGTCAGCAAGGTGCGCGCCATCGCGGCCAAGGCGGATTTGCGCCTCGTCGGCATCGGCCAGATGGACCGCAACGCCCAAGTCTATGTGGACGGTTTCATCAACCGTGAAGAACTCCTCGAACTGATGCGCCTCGGCGCGATCGGTGAGCTCACCGGCTGGGCCTTTGACGCGAAGGGCCGCATCCTCGATGGGGGCACGAACCGAAGGCTCACCAGCGTGCCGCACACCGTGCCGGCCATTGCGCTCACCGTCGGGGCGGCGCTCGGCCCCGCCAAAGTACCCGCGATCCGCGCGGCGCTGAACGGCCGCCTCATCAACGGCCTGATCACGGACGAGACGACCGCGAAGGCGCTGCTCGACAGCTGAGGCATTTCCGGCTTCGGCTGAGGCATCGGCTCGCTGAGTGCGACCACCATTTCAAGCAGATCGTCGCTCCGGCCCTTTGCGAATTCTTGCGCTCACGTGCGGTGCACTTGGCGATCTCTATCCGGTTTTGCGTCGCAAAGAAGAAAGCCGGCGTGGACCAGACCGGACGTCGTCTGAGACTTGACAAGTGTCTGCCCGAGATGTGAGCATATGATCATTAGAAGAGCATATGCTCACATCCTTAGCTCCGGGAGGAGACAGTGAAGCACCTCGTTCGCGCCCTTCGGGGCGTGGCTTTCCTGGGCGTGGTTTTCTCGGGCGCGGCTTCCCTGATGGCGGCCAGCCCATCCCTTGCCGAGACCACGCTGACGATCGCCACCGTTAATAACGCCGACATGATCCGCATGCAGGGTTTGACGGACGATTTCACGGCCAAGAATCCCGACATCTCGGTGAAATGGGTCACGCTCGAGGAGAATGTGCTGCGCCAACGGGTGACGACCGACATCGCCACCAAAGGCGGTCAGTTCGACGTGCTCACCATCGGAACCTATGAGGTTCCGATCTGGGCCAAGCAGAATTGGCTCGTTCCGCTCGACAATCTCGGCCCCGATTATGACGTGTCCGATCTTCTGCCGAAGATCCGCGATGCCGTCTCGGTCGGAGGGAAGCTCTATGCCGCGCCTTTCTACGGCGAGAGCTCGATGATGATGTATCGCACCGACCTCTTCCAGAAGGCGGGGCTCACCATGCCGGAGCAGCCGACATGGGATTTCGTCATCGATGCGGCCAAGAAGCTCACGGACAAGTCCTCCGAGGTCTACGGCATCTGCCTGCGCGGCAAGGCCGGGTGGGGCGAGAACATGGCCTTTCTCACGGCCATGGCGAATTCCTACGGCGCTCGCTGGTTCGACGAAAAATGGGTGCCGCAATTCAACTCGCCCGAATGGAAGAAGACGCTCACGACCTATGTGGATCTGATGAAGCAGGCCGGCCCTCCGGGGGCGAGCTCGAACGGCTTCAACGAGAACCTCGCCTTGTTCAATGCGGGCAAATGCGCGATGTGGATCGACGCCACTGTCGCCGCGTCCTTCGTGACCAACCCGAAGGACTCGAGGGTCGCCGACAAGGTCGGCTTCGCGCTCGCACCGAATACCGGCCTCGGCAAGAACGCCAATTGGCTCTGGGCCTGGAATCTCGCCATTCCGGCTGGATCGAAGAAGGTCGATGCCGCCGAGAAGTTCATCGCCTGGGCGACCGGCAAAAGCTACACGGAGCTGGTCGCCGCGAAGGAGGGTTGGGCCAATGTGCCCCCGGGCACGCGCACCTCGCTTTATCAGAATCCCGAATATCTGAAGGCTGCACCCTTCGCGAAGCTGACGCTCGCCTCGATCGATTCGGCCGATCCGAACCATCCCACCGTGAAGCCTGTTCCCTATGTGGGTGTGCAATATGCCGCCATCCCGGAATTCCAGGGCCTCGGCACGACGGTGGGACAGGACTTCTCGGCCGCGCTTTCGGGTGCGATGACCGTGGATGCCGCGCTCGCGGCGGCCCAATCCTCGACCGAGCGCGAGATGAAACGTGCCGGCTATCCCAAGTGAGATGCGTCGACCACGGTGAATCGCGAAAATCCCGCATAGCTTGAGACGCGACCATCGCGAGCCGAGCCGGTCCGCGATGGTGTTGGATCCCAAGGCTTCGAGTTGCCGCCTCGGAGGAAACATGGCCACGGAGCAGACGCGAGGTCTCGGGCGCATCCTGATTGCGCCGGCGGTCATCGCCCTCTTCGTCTGGATGATCGTCCCGCTGGTGATGACGATCTATTTCTCAACGCTCGACTACAATCTTCTCAATCCCGGGTCCGAGAGCTTCGTTGGTCTCGAGAACTACTTTTACTTCCTCACCGATCCCGCCTTCCTCGCCTCTCTGCAGAACACGCTGGTGCTGGTCGGCTCGGTGCTCGCGATCACCGTGGTCGTCGGCACGCTCGTCGCGCTTCTTCTCGACCAGGCGGTGATCGGACGCAGCATTGTGCGCCTGATGGTCATCGCGCCCTTCTTCGTCATGCCGACCGTCAGCGCGCTCGTCTGGAAGAACCTCCTCATGCACCCGGTCTCGGGCCTCTTCGCCTGGATCGCGACATCGCTCGGCTTGCGCCCGATCGACTGGTTCGCCGAGGCGCCTTTGCTCGCCATCATCCTGATCGTCGCTTGGCAATGGCTCCCCTTCGCGACCCTCATCCTGTTGACGGCCCTGCAATCGCTCGACGAGGAACAGAAGGAAGCCGCTGAAATGGATGGGGCGCGCGCGTTCTCTACCTTCTTCCACATCACGTTGCAGCACCTCGCACGCCCGATCACGGTTGTGATCCTCATCGAGACGATCTTCCTCCAGACAGTGTTCGCGGAGATCTATGTCACGACGGGGGGCGGACCCGGCCTGCAGACCACCAACATCGCCTTCCTGATCTACTCGCAGGCGCTCATCCAATTCGATGTCGGCACGGCCTCGGCCGGCGGCCTCGTGGCCGTCGTCCTCGCCAATATCGTGGCCTTCTTCCTCGTGCGCATCGTCGGGCGCAATCTGGAGGCGTGATGCCATGGCAAGGCAACCCTCACCGGCACGCGTGTTGACGACGACGGTCGCCGCCTGGATCGTCGGCTTTCTGATCTTTTTCCCGATCCTCTGGATGGTGCTCACGAGCTTCAAGACCGAGCTCGAGGCGTTTTCGACGCCGCCCTCCTTCCTTTTCTTCCATTGGACGACCGAGAACTACGCGGCAGTGCAAGGCCGAAGCGACTATGTGCATCACGCCATCAACTCGATCGTGATCGCGGGCGGTTCGACGCTCATTGCCATGCTGATCGCGATTCCGGCCGCCTGGTCGATGGCGTTCGCGCCTTCGCCTCGCACCCGCGACATCCTGTTGTGGATGCTGTCGACGAAGATGATGCCGCCGGTCGGCGTGCTCGTGCCGATCTACCTCATCTACCGCAATTTCGGCCTCCTCGATTCGCGTGTCGGCCTCGTTGCGGTGCTTTGCCTCGGCAACCTTCCCATCGTGGTGTGGATGCTCTTCACCTATTTCAAGGAGATCCCCAAGGATATCCTCGAGGCGGCGCGCATGGACGGTGCGACGATCGGCAAGGAGCTCGTCTATGTGCTCACGCCCATGGCCGTGCCGGGCATCGCTTCGACGCTCCTCCTCAACTTCATCCTCGCCTGGAACGAGGCGTTCTGGACCTTGAACCTCTCGACCTCGCAAGCCGCGCCGCTCACCGTGTTCATCGCCTCCTATTCGAGCCCGGAAGGGCTTTTCTGGGCTAAGCTCTCGGCCGCCTCGACGCTTGCCATCGCGCCTATCCTCGTTCTCGGATGGTTCAGCCAGCGGCAGCTCGTGCGCGGCCTCACCTTCGGCGCCGTCAAATAGAACGGGCGAAAGGCAAGCTCATGGGCAGGATCACTCTCGAGGGCGTGCGCAAATCCTTCGCATCGCATCTCATCATCCAAGGCGCCGATCTCGACATCGAGGATGGCTCCTTCGTCGTTTTCGTAGGCCCTTCGGGTTGCGGCAAGACGACGCTGCTTCGCCTGATTGCCGGTCTCGAGGATGTGAGCGACGGCCGGATCCTGATCGATGGGGCGAACGTGGTCGGCGTCCCCCCGTCGAAGCGCGGCCTCTCCATGGTGTTCCAGTCCTATGCGCTCTATCCGCATATGAGCGTCCGCGGCAACATCGCGTTCGGCCTCAAGATGGCGGGTCTGCCGAAATCCGAGATCGACCGCAAGGTGGAGGCGGCGGCCGCCACCTTGAACCTCACGCCCTATCTCGACCGCAAGCCGCGCGAGCTTTCAGGCGGTCAGCGCCAGCGGGTCGCGATCGGAAGGGCGATCGTGCGAGAGCCGAAGGCGTTCCTCTTTGACGAGCCCTTGTCGAATCTCGACGCGGCGCTTCGGGTGCAGATGCGGCTCGAGGTGACGCGGTTGCAACGCCAGCTGGCGACCACCGCGGTTTACGTCACGCATGACCAGGTCGAGGCCATGACCATGGCCGATCGGATCGTCGTGCTCAATGCAGGGCGCATCGAGCAATATGGCTCGCCTCTCGAGCTCTACGAACGGCCGGCGAATGTCTTCGTCGCCGGATTCATCGGCTCGCCGCGCATGAACTTCATCGGCAACGAAAGCGCCAAGCGCTACGGCGCTGCGACGATCGGCGTGCGCCCGGAGCACATCAAAGCGAGCCGCGACGGGGAAGGGTGGGAAGGCGTCGTGACCGATGCCGAGCATCTCGGCAGCGACACCTTCCTTCATGTCGACATCGCCGGCATCGGCAATCTCACGGCGCGCAGCATCGGCGAGATCGGCCTTTCGGCCGGAGATCGAGCACATCTTCTGCCCGATCCCGCGCATATCCATCGCTTCGATGCGGACGGAAAAGCTCTGCATGCGTGAATCCTTCTCCGCTTCTCGCCGCAAAAGCCACCTGTCCGCTCATCGCCGCGAAGGCGGGGATTCAGTTCTTGTCAGCCTCGTGCCGCAAGGCTGGATTGTCGCCTTCGCTGGCGAGAGCAGGGTGAGGCTCAACCCTCAGCAGCCCCTTCCGGTAGTCCGCAAATCCTTCTCTTGAAAGAAGCCCCATGTATCTCGAAAAATTCAAGCTCCCCGGCCGCACGGCCCTGGTGACGGGCGGCGCTCGCGGTATCGGCCTTGCCTGCGTCGAGGCGCTCGCCGAAGCCGGTGCGAAGGTGATCATCGCCGATCATGACAAAAAGCTCGCCGAGGAAGGCCGCGCGGCGATGAAGCAAAAGGGTTACGATCCTGAGATCGCGATCATGGATGTGACGGATCCGGCGCGCGTCACGAAGGTTGCCGACGAGACAGTCGAGCGGCACGGGAAGATCGACATCCTCGTCAACAACGCCGGCATCGCCCGCAGCGAAGCGCCGGCCGAGACGGTGACCGATGAACATTGGCTCAACGTGCTCGACGTCAATCTGAACGGCACATTCTGGTGCTGCCGTGCCTTCGGCAATCATATGCTCGAAGCGAAGTCGGGAGCGATCGTCAATATCGGCTCGATGTCGGGTTTCATCGTCAACAAGCCGCAGGAGCAATGCTACTATAACGCCTCGAAAGCGGCCGTGCATCATTTGACGAAGTCGCTCGCCGCCGAATGGGGAAGCCGGGGCGTCCGCGTCAATGCGGTCGCGCCGACCTATATCGCGACGCCGCTCAACGCTTTCGTCAAATCCAATCCGAGAATGTACGAGGCGTGGATCGGGGGCACGCCCATGGCCCGGCTTGGAGAAGTCGAGGAGATCGCCTCGGTCGTGCTGTTTCTGGCCTCGGACGCGGCGAGCCTCATGACTGGAAGCGTCGTCCTCGTCGATGGCGGCTACACCTGCTGGTGAGCTCGAGCGCGCAGTCAGGTTGACGTTGAGGCCGTAATCAGCCCGAATGAGCCCATGCCTCAGGCTTTCATCGGCGTCGATGTCGGCACGACGAGCGCGCGCGCCGGCATTTTCGATTCTCGGGGCACGCTGCTTTCGACGGCGCGCCATCCGCTGGCGCTTTGGCGCGAAGCCGGCGATGTCGTGGAGCAATCGTCGACCGATATCTGGAACGCGTGCGTCAGCGCGGTGCGCGCCGCCATGGCAGGCGCCGGGCTCGCGCCCGCGGCGATCTCGGGCATCGGCTTCGATGCCACCTGCTCGTTGGTGGTCCTCGATCGGTCGGGCCAGCCGCTCACGGTGAGCCCGACCGGGGAAGCGCAGCAAAACGTCATCGTCTGGATGGACCACAGGGCCATCGCTGAGGCGCGGCGCATCAACGAAATCGGCGATGAGGTGCTTCGCTATGTCGGCGGCGTGATCTCGCCGGAGATGCAGACGCCGAAGATTCTCTGGTTGAAAAAGCATCTGCCGAAGACGTTCGAGGCGGCTGGCCATTTCTTCGACCTCGCGGATTTTCTCACTTTCCGCGCGACCGGCAACACGGCGCGTTCGATGTGCACGTTGACTTGCAAATGGACCTACCTCGCGCATGAGAAGCGCTGGAGCGAGAGCTACTTCGCGCGCATCGGGTTGAGCGAGCTTCTCGACGAGAGCGGTGCAAAGATCGGCAATGAGATCGTCGAGCCCGGCACGCCGATCGGGCAGGGACTCACGACGCAAGCCGCGCAGGAGCTCGGCCTTCTTCCCGGCACCCCTGTTGCCGCTTCCCTGATCGATGCGCATGCGGGCGGCGTCGGCACGGTGGGCGGCAGCAGCGGCGACACGCAAGGCGTCGCCATTCCGGAACGCCTTGCCTACATCATGGGCACGTCGGCCTGCATCATGGCGTCGACGGCCGAGCCCCGTTTCGTGCCGGGAGTTTGGGGACCCTACTTCTCGAGCATGATCCCAGGGCTGTGGTTGAACGAAGGCGGTCAATCTGCGGCGGGCGCCGGGATCGATCATTTGATGCAATCTCATCCCGCGCATGCACGCGCGCAAACCGCCGCAAAAGCCGCCGGCCAGACGCTTCTCGAATTTCTCGAGCAGCGCGCCATCGGCCGTCTTCCCGAGCCGGGCGAGGCCGCGCTGCTTGCGCGCGACGTCCATGTGCTTCCGGAATTCCTCGGCAACCGTTCGCCGCATGCTGATCCGGAGGCGCGGGCGATGATCATGGGACTTAGCCTCGACAATGACATCGAGAGCCTCGAGCGCATTTTCGTCTCGGGCCTTTGCGGGCTCGCCTATGGTCTCGCCGATGTCGTCGATGCGATGCGTCGACAAGGAATTGCGTGCGGCATGATGGTGATCAGCGGTGGCGCGAGCCGCAGCGCGCTCGTCCGCCAGATCATGACCGATACGACCGGGCTCACAGTCGCCTTGCCGAAGACGTCCGAGCCGGTGCTTCTCGGCGCCGCCATGCTCGGCGCGGTGGCCGGGAAAGCTTACGGCAGCATTCCCGATGCGATGCGAGCGATGTCCGGCCTCGGAGAGCTCACGCGGCCGTCAGGCCCCACGATGCGGGAGTTCCACGAGGTGAAGCGTCGGATCTATGCGCGCATGCGCGAGCTCGACCAGGAAAGCCGGGCCGCCATCGCGAAAATCGGCGAACTTGCCTGATCCACCGCAAGTGCGATCACAGACCATCCCCTACGAAACGGCTTGCGCCCTTCGAGCCTCACGATATGGAGGACGGTCGCTGCAACCGAGCCCGGAGGCTCTCCCGATATGGCAATGATGCCGACGGTCAAAGTCAGAGTGCGCCCGCGCGGCCAAGCGCGCCATCGCGGGACGCTCAGCATCGGCGATTGGGAGACGCCCTGTGTCATCGGGGAAGGGGGCCTCGTCGCCGCCTCGCTCAAGCGCGAAGGCGACAAATGCACGCCGATCGGCGTCTTCCCTCTGCGCTACGGCCTCTTCGACTCCGGCGCCGTTCCGGATTTTGGGCGCGGCCTTGCCTTCCCTTTCGTGCCGGCCTCCGCGGATATGATCTGGGAAGAGGAAGGGGAGAACTACAACCGCCTCGTCCGCGTCGCCGCCAAGGACAGGCCAGATGAGCGCTTGACGCGAAAACGCGACGAACCGCTTTTCGACGTGATCGTGCCGATCGGCTTCAACGATGCGGTGCCGGAGGCAGGTCGCGGCAGCGCGCTTTTCATCCATGCCGCGCGTGCCGACATGCGCGGCACGGCGGGATGTGTCGCGGTCCCGCGCGACCAGATCCTCGAGCTCGCGCGCCGCCTCGTTCCCGGGATGATGATCGACATCCGTCATGAAGGCGAGGAGCGCCTTTCGGCCCCCCCCGGCGCTTCAAGCGGCATGCCGATCGAGATCGTTCGCTTTGCCGGAGCGGAGCCGGGCCCGAAGCTGATCGTCACCGGCGCGGTGCATGGCAACGAGACATGCGGCCCAACGGCAATCACCCGGATGATCGGCGAGTGTCAGGACGGCAAGCTCGTGATCCGGCGCGGCACGGTGACCTTCGTGCCGATCGTGAACCACAAGGCATATCTCCAAGGGACGCGGGAAGGAGATCGCAATCTCAACAGGGATCTGCGTCCCTACGTCTTGCCGGAGTGCAACGAGGACCGGATCGCGAATATCCTTTGTCCGCTTCTGGCCGAGCACGATGTTCTCCTCGACCTTCATTCCTTCCGCTCGGGCCATGAGCCTTTCGTCTTCGTCGGACCCTCCGACAATGCCGGAGAGATCGAACCTTTCGCTCAGGCCGAGGCGGAGGGCGAATTCGCCGCGCGGCTCGGACCGGGCTTGCTCATGCATGGCTGGCTCACCGCGCATGCGCGTGCCCAACAGGAGCGTGCGCGGCAAGGCGGTGCGAATGTCTCGTTTTCCAAAGGCGTCGGCACGACGGAATATATGCGCTTTTGCGGTGGCTACGCGGTGACCGTCGAATGCGGCCAGCACCGCGATCCGAACGCGCCGCAGGTCGCTTATGACGCCATCTTCAACGCGCTCGCGCATCTTCAGCTCATCGCAGCTCCAGCGCCGAAGCGCGGCGCCAAGCGCGCCATCAAGATCGTCGACGCAGTCTGGTGTTTTTCGGAAGGGGATCGTCTCGCGAAGAATTGGACGACGGGCGATGCGGTCGGGGAGGGCGAGATCATCGCGCGGCGCGCCGATGGCCAAGCGCTGAAGGCGCCGCGCGACGGCTTCGTGATCTTTCCGAACCCGGAACCCAAGCCTTTCGTGGAGCTCTACTATTTCGGAGAGGCGAGCGAGCGGTTCAGGACGTAGCCGAGCCGCGGTGGCGTTCATTTGTCTTTCCGGCCGAGAAGGTGGAGGCGATTAGATCGCGCTCCTTCAGGGTAGGTTTCATGTTCCCTCGCCTTGGCAAGATGCTCAAACGAGAGCTCAGCGCACGGTCCGATAGCCGTTCGGGACGCCGCGCGGGGAGAGAACGAACTGACCGACGCTGATCTCGCGCGAGCGAAAGCCGCCCGCGCAGCAGAGAAGATAATACTCCCACATGCGGCAGAACCTCTCTCCGTCCTCTCCTCTTCGGCTCATCAAATTCGAGACGGCGGCGCGGTTTTCCTGGAATTTTTCGTTCCATGCCATCAGGGTCTTGTCGTAGTCCGGGCCGAAATTGTGCACATCCTCGACGACGAAAAGCCCGTGCACGGCGGTGCCGACCTGTCCCACGGTTGGCAAGGCGCCGTTCGGGAAGATGTATTTGTTGATCCACGGATCGAGCGCGGAGGGTTCGTTCGCCCAGATGGTGTGCAGCAGGAACAGCCCTTCCTCATGCAAGAGCCGGCGCGCGGTCTCGAAATAGGCACGATAGTTCTTCGGGCCCACATGCTCGAACATGCCCATCGACACGATGTGGTCGAAAGGCCCATCGGCGCAATCGCGATAATCCTCGAGCCTTGGATCGACGGAGAGCCCGGCATAGCGCCTGCGGCCATATTCCACCTGTTCCTTGGAGATGGTGACGCCGCTGCATTGCGCCCCGTAACGCTCCGCGGCAAATCCCATGAAGGCGCCCCAGCCGCATCCGATGTCGAGCACGCGCTGACCCGCGCGAAGCCCGATCTTTCGACAGATGAGATCGAGCTTGGCGTTCTGGCACTCGTCGAGGTTTCGCGCCTCCTTCCAATAGCCGCAGCTTCCGGTGAGGCGGCGATCGAAGGTCGCCTCGAAGACTTCCACAGGCAAGTCGTAATGCACTTTGGCGACCTCACGCGCCCGCTGCCGCGTTTGCCGGTTTTGCAATTTCGACATCGCCACGAGAAGCGCGAAATTCACCGAAAGCGGGAGCCGCGCGCTCAAGCGCGCGCCGACAACCCGCGCGAAGAATTCATCGAGCCGCTCGCAGTCGAACCATCCGTCCATATAGGCTTCGCCAAGGCCCAATGACCCCTTCGCAAGCACCCGTCCATAAAGCGCTTCGCTGTGGATCTTGATGTCCCAAGCCTTGGGCCCGTTCACTTCGACATCTGCGAGCGAAAGCAGATCTCGCACGACCGATTGCGGGTTCATGACGCAAACCTCATTTCAGAAAGCTACAAGCTGCGGCGGTCTTGTCTCGATGAGGAAAGAGAGTGCCGCTCGCCGGGGCACCTCGTCCCAACCTCGAGAATGACGCCGTTACCGTCCCGCCCTTGAATTTATACGAGGTGAAGGTCGCCGTTCAACGCAGATGGCGCTTTTCGGCGCAAGCTCACGTGACGAGGGCAACGTGACCGTCGGTCAGCCTATATGTCGCGCCCACGACATTGAGCTTCTTTTCATCCGCCTTGGCCTTGAGAATGGGCGCCGCCCCTTTCAGCTTTTCCACGTTCAAGATGACGTTCTGCCGAATGGCGTTCGCGAGCGGGTCGCCGCTTTCGCCTTCGCTCGCCTTCACGGCGGGAGCGAGAGCTGCGACCAGCGACGGGAGATGACCAGGCAAGGTCGTGTTGTCCTTGAGCGACTTGATGGTGGCGTCGATGGCACCGCAAGCCTCGTGCCCAAGCACCATGATGAGCGGCGTGTCGAGTACCGCAACGGCGTATTCGAGGCTCGCGATTACGTCATCATTGGCGAAATTTCCGGCGACCCGGCAGACGAACAGATCGCCGCGACCGGCGTCGAAGGCGTATTCGGGAGCGATGCGCGAGTCGGCGCAGCTCAATACTGCCGCGTAAGGGTTCTGTCCTTTCGTCAGCGGTTCGCGCTCGTGGCGAAAATCGTGCCGC
>JAFBAK010000116.1 GCA_019247795.1 Hyphomicrobiales bacterium
CAGAGCGTGCGATCGACGCCGGCGAAGCGCGAGAAGGGCCCGTCTGTCGCGACACGCGCCATGCTGATGCGCCAGTCGAATTCATCGAGGCCAGCGCCTTCCGGCGAGGCGATGATCTCCGTCGTCTCGCCGCCGCCGTTCTTCCAAGGCATGCGGCGATGCTGACCGGCGCGAAGGACCCTCATCGGTCGGGCCTCGCGAGCCGTCAACTCGAGGACGGTAGATCGAGCTGGTGCTCTTTCGCGCAAGCGATGGCCTCCTCATACCCTGCATCGGCATGCCGCATCACGCCGGAAGCCGGATCATTCCAGAGCACGCGTTCGAGCCGGCGCGCCGCTTCGGTCGTGCCGTCACAAACGATCACCATGCCGGCGTGCTGCGAGAAGCCGATCCCGACACCGCCACCATGATGGATCGAAACCCAGGTCGCGCCCGAGGCGCAGTTGAGAAGCGCATTGAGGAGCGGCCAATCGGAGATGGCGTCTGAGCCGTCCCGCATCGCCTCGGTCTCCCGGTTCGGCGAGGCGACCGAGCCTGAATCGAGATGGTCGCGCCCGATGACGATCGGCGCCTTGAGCTCGCCTGACGCCACCATTTCGTTGAAGGCAAGGCCGAGCCGATGGCGGTCACCGAGGCCGACCCAGCAGATGCGCGCGGGAAGGCCCTGGAAAGCGATGCGCTGTTTCGCCATGTCCAGCCAGCGGTGCAGGTGCGGGGCGTTCGGCATGAGCTCCTTGACCCTGGCGTCGGTGCGGTAAATGTCCTCGGGGTCGCCCGAGAGAGCGGCCCAGCGGAACGGACCGACGCCGCGGCAGAAGAGCGGGCGGATATAGGCGGGCACGAAGCCGGGGAAATCGAAGGCGTTCTTCACGCCTTCCTCGAGCGCCATCTGGCGGATGTTGTTGCCGTAGTCGAGCGTGGGTACCCCCGCCCGTTGGAAATCGAGCATGGCGCGCACATGCGCCGCCATCGACGCCTTGGCCGCCTTCTCCACCGACTTCGGGTCGCTCTCGCGCTTGGCTTCCCACTCCGCGAGCGTCCAGCCCTTCGGCAGATAGCCGTTCAGGGGGTCATGGGCGGACGTCTGGTCGGTGACCACATCGGGGCGCACGCCGCGGCGGACGAGCTCGGGGAAGATCTCCGCCGCATTGCCGAGCACGCCGACGGAGACCGGTTTCTTCTCCCGTCGCGAGCGCTCGATGATCTCGAGCGCCTCGTCGAGCGAGGCGGCTTGCCGGTCGAGGTAACGCGTGCGCAAGCGCATCTCGATGCGGGAAGGCTGGCACTCAACGGCAAGGAGCGAGGCGCCGGCCATGGTCGCGGCGAGGGGTTGCGCGCCACCCATGCCGCCCAGCCCGGCGGTCAAGATCCATTTGCCTGAAAGGTCACCGCCATAATGGCGACGTCCCACCTCCACGAAGGTTTCGTAAGTGCCCTGCACGATCCCTTGCGAGCCGATATAGATCCACGACCCGGCGGTCATCTGGCCGTACATCATGAGCCCCTTGCGATCGAGCTCATGGAAGCAATCCCAATTCGCCCAATGGGGCACGATATTGGAGTTGGCGATCAGCACGCGAGGCGCGTCCGGATGCGTGCGGAAGATGCCGACGGGCTTTCCGGATTGCACCAACAGGCTCTCATCTCCGTCGAGCCTCTTCAACGCAGCGACGATGCGGTCGAAGCTTTCCCAATCGCGCGCGGCGCGTCCGATGCCGCCATAGACGACGAGCTCGCCCGGCCGTTCTGCCACCTCCGAGTCGAGGTTGTTCATCAGCATGCGCATGGGCGCTTCAGTGAGCCAGCTCTTGGCGGAAAGAACAGGGCCGCGCGGCGCGCGAATGCGGCGGGCGTTGTCGATGCGCGTCATGAGCCTTTCCTTCCTCGAGCCGTTGCGGCCGGGCGACCAAGCTCGTCGCCCAGGCTCGGCAATACTTCAGGACCCGCGGCAGCAAGAAAAGCCTCGCTCTTCACGATCTCCGCCGCCGCCTCGATATCGGGCGCGAAGTAGCGATCATCGTCCAGACGGGGCACGCGCCCTCTCACCAGATCGCGTATCCGCTCGAGAGCCGGGCTCGAGCGTAGCGGAGCGTGGAAGTCACACCCTTGCGCGGCGCAGAGAAGCTCGATGGCCAGGACGTTCGCGACATTCTCGGCCATCGCGAGAAGTCGCCGCGCGCCATGCGTTGCCATCGAGACATGATCTTCCTGATTGGCGGAAGTCGGAATCGAATCGACGCTCGCGGGATAGGCCCGTTGCTTGTTCTCCGAAACGAGCGCCGCCGCCACGACCTGCGGAATCATGAATCCGGAGTTGAGCCCGGGTTTCGGCGTGAGGAACGCCGGGAGCCGCGACAAAGCCGGATCGACCAGCATGGCGATGCGGCGCTCTGCGAGCGAGCCGATCTCGCATAGCGCCATGGCGATCATGTCGGCCGCGAAGGCGACGCCCTCGGCGTGAAAATTGCCGCCGGAGATCACCTCGCCGCTTTCGGCAAAGACCAGCGGGTTGTCGGAGACGCCGTTCGCCTCGATCGCAAGCGTCGTCGCGGCCTGCCGCAGCACATCGAGACAAGCCCCCATCACTTGCGGCTGACAGCGCAGGCAGTACGGATCCTGCACCCTGTCGTCCCCCACGAGATGCGAGCTGCGGATGGCGCTTCCCGCCATGAGGGCGCGCAGCGCTGCGGCGACCTCCGCCTGCCCGCGATGGCCGCGAAGCGCCTGAATGCGCGCATCGAAAGGCCCATCCGATCCTTTCGCCGCATCCGTGGAAAGGGCTCCGGTGACGAGCGCTGCGCGCAGCAGCTTCTCCGCTTCGAAAAGTCCCACGACCGCAAGCGCCGTCGAGACCTGCGTGCCGTTGAGAAGCGCGAGACCTTCCTTCGGCGCGAGCACGAGTGGCGGCAAGCCTGCGCGGCGCAGTGCTTCTTGCGCCGGAAGGCGCTCCCCCTCCACCAGAAAGGCACCGACCCCCATCAGCGCGGCGGCGAGATGGGCGAGCGGCGCCAGATCTCCCGAGGCGCCGACCGAACCTTGCGACGGGATGACCGGCATGAGGCCGCGCCGCAAGCATTCCAGAAGGTGCTCGATCGTCACCCACCGCACACCCGATGCGCCCTGCGCAAGGCTTGTGACCTTGAGCGCCATGATGAGCCGCACGATCGGCTGAGGGAGAGGTTCTCCGACCCCGGACGCATGGGAAAGCACGATGTTGCGCTGAAGGGCGGCGAGATCGTCCTTGCCGATCCGTGCACTCGCGAGCTTGCCGAAGCCGGTATTCACTCCATAAATCGGCTCGCCCTTGGCGACGATCGTCTCGATCGTGGCCGCAGCGGCCTCCACCTTCTGCCGGCACTCGGCATCGAGCTCGACCAGCCCCCCTGCATAGATCTCTCGCCAGGCGGCAAGCGGCACGGCACCGGGTCTCAGCCTCGTCTCGGCCATCATACGCCCCTCCAGATGCGAGCATGGAGCGGGTTGAAGCCTATGCGGTAGACGAGTTCGGCCGGCCGCTCGATGTCCCAGATGGCGAGATCGCAGAATTTTCCGGGTTCGAGCGTGCCGATGTCGTCGAGCCGGCCGAGGGCGCGTGCGGCCTCGCGCGTGACACCGGCGATGCTCTCCTCGACGGTGAGGCGAAACAGCGTTGCCGCCATGTTCATCGCCGTCAGAATCGACGTCAAAGGCGAAGTCCCCGGGTTGCAATCGGTGGCGACGGCAATCGGCACCTTGAGGCGGCGAAAGGCGTCGACGGGCGGCAGCTTCGTCTCGCGGATAAAGTAATAGGCGCCGGGCAGAAGCACGGCGAGCGTGCCGGCCTCAGCCATCGTCTCAGCGCCCTTTTCATCGGTGTATTCGAGATGGTCCGCCGAGAGCGCTCCGAAACGCGCGGCGAGTGCCGCGCCGCCGAGGTTTGAGAGCTGGTCCGCGTGCAGCTTGACCTTGAGACCATGTCGACGCGCTTCCTCGAAAACCCGTGACACCTGTTCCGGCGAGAAGGCGATATTTTCGCAAAAAGCGTCGACTGAGTCGGCGAGGCCCGAGCGTGCGACCTCGGGCAGCATCTCCCGGCAGACGAGATCGATATACATATCCTTGTCGCGGGTCTCGGGGGGGAGCGCGTGAGCGCCGAGAAATGTCGTGCGCACATCGATACGGCGCTCCTTCTCGAGCCGTTTGGCCGCGCGCAATTGACGCTGTTCCGTCGGAAGCTCGAGGCCGTAGCCGGATTTGATCTCGATCGCCGTCACGCCCTCGGCAATGAGGGCGTCGAGCCGCGGCAGCGCGCTTGCCACGAGCTCGTCCTCGCTCGCGGCGCGCGTCGCCTTCACGGTGGAGACGATGCCACCGCCGGCGCGCGCCACTTCCTCATAAGTCGCGCCCGCCAGACGCAATTCAAATTCGTGGGCGCGGTCTCCAGCGAAAACGAGATGGGTGTGACAATCGATGAGCCCTGGCGTGATCCAGCGCCCTTCGCAATTCGTTCGCTCCGAAGTTTCCAAGGCGGGCGCGTCGGCGGCCGATCCTGCGTAGACGATGCGGCCCTCGCGCTCGGCGATGAGCCCATCTTCCACCACGCCGAGGCCCGGCCGGTCCGCGCGCAGCGTCGCCAGGCGGGCGTTGTGCCATAGACGATTCACTTGCATGGTCACGCAAACGCTCTTTTGCCCGATCCTTGCTCGTTTGACTTTAATGCTCGTTCGACTTGGAACCGCCGAGGGTTTTGTCTATACATAAGCGCCGCAGCGCCGCAATGTCCAGCTTCTCGCAGTGGTTGGATCGTCGGGCCGTCCGATCCGTCGGTGCAATCGCTCTACGACAATATAGATTGTGGTCGGCCGTCTCCAGGACAAATGGGAACCGTTTGTCGGGGCCGGAAACTCGATGAATGCCGGGAAAAGCTCGATGGTTTCGCTCTTCTTCGACGAGGCGCTGCTTCCGCAAGGGTTTGCGCGCAACGTCCGGCTGTCGATCGAAGATGGAGTGATCGAGCGGATCGAATCCGCTGCCCTCGCGAAACCGGGCGAAGAGCGCCACGCCATCGGGCTTCCCGGAATGCCGAATCTCCACAGCCACGCGTTCCAGCGCGGCATGGCAGGGCTCGCCGAAGTCCGCGGCCCTTCGTCCGACAGCTTCTGGACCTGGCGTGAGGTCATGTATCGGTTCGCGCTCACCATGGAGCCGGACGATGTCGAGGCCGTGGCGGCGCAGCTTTATGTCGAGATGCTCGAGGCCGGTTTCACGCGGGTCGGCGAATTTCATTACCTGCATCACGGGCGCGACGGGAAGCCTTACGATCAGCTTGCCGAGATGGCGGCGCGGATCGCTGCTGCCTCGAACGAGACAGGCATCGGCCTCACGCTCCTGCCCGTCTTCTACGCGCATGGCGGATTTGGCGGGAAGCCGCCCGATGCCGGCCAGCGACGCTTCGTTAACGACCTCGACCGTTTTGCCCGTCTCATGGAGGAAAGCCGCCATGCGCTTTCAGGGCTTGAGGGCACCAGGCTCGGCTTCGCGCCGCATTCCTTGCGCGCGGTGACCGCGCCAGAGCTCACGAGCCTGGTGCCGCTCGCTCGAGGGGGTCCCATCCATATTCACGTCGCGGAGCAGACGAAGGAGGTCGAGGATTGCCTGTCCTGGTCGGGCGCGCGTCCGGTCGAATGGCTTCTCGCGCACGCTCTCGTCGACAAGCAGTGGTGTCTCATTCATGCGACGCATATGACGGAGAATGAGACGTGCGCCGTCGCCTCGGCGGGCGCGGTCGCCGGGCTTTGCCCGATCACGGAGGCCAACCTTGGAGACGGGACGTTCAACGCGCCAGAATTCACGGAAAGCGGAGGCGAATTCGGCATCGGTTCCGATTCGAACGTCCTCATCGGGGTCGCGGACGAGCTTCGCCAGCTCGAATATTCGCAGCGACTGCGCCATCGCGCCCGCAACGTCATGGCGGGCCGCGAAAACCGCTCGACCGGGCGCGTTCTTTACGAAAACGCGCTCGCCGGCGGAGCACGCGCACTCGGGGAGGCGAAAGGAGGACTGGCGGCGGGCCTTCCTGCCGACATGCTCTCGCTCGAGGCCGATCATCCCGCCCTCATCGGACGCTCGGGCGACGCTCTGCTCGACGCCTTCGTGTTCGCGGCGCAGGGCTCGATGGTCGATTGCGTCTGGAGAGCCGGCAGGAAGCTCGTCGAGCGCGGGCGACATCGGCGAAGGGAAGCCGTGCTTGCGCGCTTTCGTGCGGTGATGGCAAAGCTTCTCGCATGAGAGCGCGTTCCGACCCGGCCGGAAACCTTGCGAACGGCACGCTGCATCATCGCATTCGCGCGGATCTCGAAGGCAAGATCCTCTCGGGAGAATGGCCGCCCGGGCATCGTGTGCCGTTCGAGTACGAGCTCATGGCGGGCTATGACTGCTCACGCATGACGGTAAACAAGGTGCTGTCGGGACTTGCGGCCGCGGGCCTCATCGAGCGGCGCCGCCGCGCCGGCAGCTTCGTGCGCCGCCCGCAGTTCCAGTCGGCTGTGCTGCAGATCCACGACATCAAGGCTGAAATTTCAGGACGCGACCAAGCCTACGAATACGAATTATTGTCGCAGCGGCGCCGCAAAGCGAATGCGGGTGATCGCGAAGCCCTCGCGGTCGGTCCGCAAGTCGGCATTCTCGCGTTGCGCTGCCGCCATTTCGCGGACAGGCGGCCTTTTGCGCTGGAGGAGCGGCTCATCAATCTCGCGGCCATTCCCGCGGGAGAGACAATCGACTTCAGGACTGAGCCACCGGGCACGTGGCTTCTCGGCCATGTGCCTTGGACCGAGGCGGAGCATCATATTTCGGCCGCGGAGGCCGACGCCGAGATGGCGCATCGGCTCGAGGTCGTGAAGGGCTCGGCCTGCCTCGTGGTGCGGCGCCGCACCTGGCGCGCGGGCGAGACGGTGACGGTGGTTCGGCTCATCTTTCCCGGGCCCTCCTATCACCTCGTCGCGAGGTTCACGCCCTCGCAGCGTTAGGCGCTCGATGCGCGAGTGAGCGCGGCTCACGGTTTGCGCATGCCGGGATTGCGGCCGGAAGAGAGCTGCTCGTCTCTTCCGCTCAGCCTTGCCCACCACCACATATGCGACATGTTCGACGAACTTCATGATGCGGTAGACGGAACCGCTTCGGGCGGCGGGAACACGACAAGTATCGATGCCACCCCTCGACTTTCCGACGAAGTGCTTCTGGACGCATATTCGCGCACTGTTACCCAAGTGGTCGAGGAGGTCGGCGACGCGGTCGTTCGGGTCGATGTGCAAGCTGCGAAGCGGCAGAGGGGCGGAAGCGGCTCGGGCGTCGTCGTCGCCTCGGATGGGCTCGTCCTTACGAACAGTCACGTAGTCGCTGGCCAGCAACGGGTCGAACTCGCGC
>JAFBAK010000139.1 GCA_019247795.1 Hyphomicrobiales bacterium
GGCCGAGGGCTTCATGGCGCGCAGCGCTTGTGCGTCGATCAAGTTTTCCGTCTGCTTCGTCAGGGGGCAGGTGAGCGCCACGAAATCGGCGCGCGGCAAGAAGGATGCCAGCACACCGATCGCATGCACCTCGTCGGCGTGCCCTCGGCCGATCGCCGGATCGCGCCTGAAGCCGGTGACGTGCATGTCGAAGGCTTTGGCGAGCTTCGCGAGTCGATTGCCGATGGTGCCGAGCCCGACGATCAGGAGGGTCTTGCCGGAAAGCTCGTCCTCGCGCCGTGCGAGATCGCCGATCATGGCACGCCAGTGGTGCTTTCCCTGGTTGTCACGGGCCTCGGGGAGGCGGCGCATGAGCGCGAGCATGAGGGCCATCGCATGCTCGGCAACGGCCCGCGCATTGACCCCTTGCGCATTGGCGAGCCGCACGCCGCGTGCACGCAACTGGTCTTGCGCAAACTGGTCGACACCCGAACCGATGCTCTGAATGAATTTCAGCTTGGTTGCTTTTTCGAGAAGCTCGTTCTTCCACATGCCCGAGACGACGAGCACATCGGCTTCTCCGATCCTGCGCGAAAGCTCGTCCGGCGCGCGCACCTCGAAGCTGCGCAAACCGGTTTTCCGCGCCTCGAAACGGGCTTGGAGCTGGTAAGCGACATGGGCGAAACAGATGGTGAGATCGTCTTTGGCGGGGAGCATGGCTCGGAATTTCGCAGGAGAGATCAAGAGAGGTCAAGGAGGATGGCGGCCCGGCTGAGCCACATCAGCTCCTATTTACGCGCATGAGACCGTTTGGCGCTTGCGTATCTCAGCCCCTCATACACAAGGTCGGCGCATGACGATTAGCGTGAAGGTGGGCGACGCCAAAACCCGCCTTTCGGAGTTGCTCGCCAAAGTCGAAGCCGGCGAAGAGGTGATCATTGCGCATCGCAAAGAGCCAATCGCCGAGCTGAGGCGCATTCGTCACGAGAAAGGCTCGCACTCCGTCATTGCGGAATCAAAGCGGCGCCGCTCGTCCCGAGACTACGATCGAGGAGATATTGGCCTGGCGCGATGAGGGCCGTTGCTTTTAGAACTAAAAAATGAGGGGCGAAAAGCGAGAGAGCAGTGACCCGACGGTTCGGTCGGTTGGTCACGGCTCCCAACTCGCGCTCGCCCCTCCCTCATCACCCCTCACCTCAACTCGGCGCAGAAGCGCTGGATCTTCGTGCAGGCCTCTTCGAGAAGCGAATTCGACGTGGCATAGCTGATGCGAAAGTTCGGGCCGAGGCCGAACGCCGTGCCGTGGACGGCCGCGACCCCTTCCGTCTCCAAAAGCTCGGTGACGAAATCCTCATCCGTCTCGATCGTTTTTCCGGATGGCGCCTTCTTGCCGATCGTCGCAGCACAGTTGGGGTAGACGTAGAATGCGCCTTCGGGCTTCGGGCAGACGATGCCTTTCGCCTGGTTGAGCATCGAGAGGACGAGATCGCGCCGCTCCTCGAAGGCCTTGCGGAAGACCTTGAGATGGTCCTGCGGACCCGACAAGGCCTCGACCGCGGCCCATTGCGAGATCGCCGATGTGCCCGAGGTCTGGTGACCCTGCACCGTCTCCATCGCGCGGATGAGATGATCGGGGCCGCCCGCATATCCGATGCGCCAGCCCGTCATCGCATAGGCCTTCGACACGCCGTTCATGGTGAGTGTGCGCTCGTACAGCGCCGGCTCGACCTGGGCCGGCGTCACGAATTCGAAATCGCCATAGACGAGATGCTCGTACATGTCGTCGGTGAGGATCCACACATGAGGGTGGCGCAACAGCACGTCGGTAAGCGCCTTCATCTCCGCACGCGAGTAGGCGGCTCCCGACGGATTGGAAGGCGAGTTCAGGATCACCCATTTGGTCTTCTTGGTGATGGCGCGATCGAGATCGCCCGGCTGCAGCTTGAAAGCGTGCTCGATGCCGCAATCGACGATGACGGGAGTGCCGCCGCAAAGCGCGATCATCTCGGGATAGCTCACCCAATAGGGCGCAGGCACGATCACCTCGTCGCCCGGATTCAAGGTGGCAAGCAGCGCGTTGTAGATCACGTGCTTGCCGCCCGTGCCGACGATGATCTGCGAGGGCTTGTAATCGAGCTTGTTCTCGCGCTTGAACTTTCCGCAGATCGCCTCTCGCAATTTCGGGATGCCGACGACGGGGGTGTATTTTGTCTCGCCGCGGCGAATGGCGTCGATGGCGGCAGCCTTGATGTGATCGGGCGTGTCGAAATCGGGCTCACCGACCGAGAGCGAGATGACGTTGCGGCCCTTGGCCTGCATGTCGCGCCCTTTTTGCGTGATTGTCGTGGTTGCGGAAGGCTTCACGCGCTTCAACGCATCGGACAGGAAGGCCATCGATCGATCCTTTCGAGATGACGGTTCGCCGCGATCCACGGCCGCCACGGCATAGTGCCTGATCGGCCCGTCCACAAGGCAAGCTTTCAGATTTTGGCGCATCCGTGCCATTCGCGACGGCGCCTCAGCCTTGCCTCTTGCCTACGAAGCCGAAACCGCCGATGGACACGATCCCTCCGATCCGCTCGGTGCGATTAAGATGGGGACGGGAGACCGCGCGCGAACGCGAGATGTGGAGGTCTCAAACCCGAAGCGAGTCTACTTGACCAGCGTGATCCGGCGCTCAGGCGAGGCGCGGGCCGGAAGCGGCGTGATTGTCTTTGTACAAAAATTCGCTGGCCCCATATCTGTGCCGGCCTTATTTCCGTCGCGATCTCTTGACGCTGTATAACCTAAAAGTTATATCGTATGAGCTGGACAGTCGCCTTCGCGGATGAGTTTGTGCCAGAGGTTTAAGCCCTGACAAATGAGGTACGACGTGAGTTGCTGGCGATGGCTCGACTACTCGAATCGGTCGGTCCGCAATTGGGTCGACCGCATTCGGATACACTCAAGGGTTCGGATTACGCCAACATGAAGGAGCTGCGGTTCAGGGCCGGTGGCAGCGTTTGGCGCGTGGCTTTCGCCTTTGATCCGAAGCGCCTCGCCATATTGCTGGTTGCTGGTTGCTGGTGACAAAAGCGGCGTGAACCAGGCGCGTTTCTACAAGCGGTTAATCACAACGGCGGATGCGCGCTATGCGGCGCATCTTAGTATTGGGTGATCGGTTATGGCTCGCACGTTAAGGGAAGTCCTGGATGCCCTACCAGCCGAGGAGCGGGTAGCGATTGACCGGCGCTACAAGGAGCTGATCGACGAGGTCGAATCGCTTCGGGAGTTGCGGCATATCTCGGAAATGTCGCAAGCCAAGATTGCAAAGGCGCTCAGCATCAGTCAGCCGGCGGTCTCCAAGATCGAAAAGCAAACCGACATGTATCTCTCTACACTGCGCAGCTATGTCGAGGCGATTGGCGGCGAACTCGATGTCATTGTTCGACTTCCCCACCGTTCGCCCGTGAAGGTGAAATCGTTTGAGGATGCCGCCCCGTCCTGAGACTGGCACGAGCCGCGTCGAGCATTCCTGCATTCATTTCACGTTTTGATGAAAATGACATCTCGCTCGAATGCGCCCTTCTGATAACCAGCGCAGAAGCGGCTCGAGGCGGCGCCCCGCATCTTGGATGAGGCCGCTTGCTTGCGGCATCGCTCGGCCGCTACAGCGGCTCGCATGAACTTGAGCGACGGTTCGAAAAACCCGCCTTCATCCTCGCTGAACCGTCCAGCCCGTCAGGTTTTGGCCTTCGGATGGGCCGGCATCGCGGCGGCGATGGTCCATTACGGCACGCTCGTCGCCCTCGTGCAGACCGGCATGCTTGCGCCGGTGCCCGCGACACTTTGCGGCTATTTTGGAGGCGGGCTCGTTTCCTATGTGCTCAATCGCCGTCACACCTATCGCAGCGATCGCCCGCATCAGGAGGCGGTGTGGCGCTTCGTCGTCGTTGCCGGCGTCGGCTTCATGCTGACCTGGGCCGCGATGCGCCTTCTCGTCGACCGGTGGTCCCTGCCCTATCTGCCGGCGCAGTTCCTCACGACCGGGCTCGTGCTGATCTGGAGCTTCTCGGCCCATAAAATGTGGACCTTCCGCGAGCGTCAGGAAGGCTGAGCAGCTCCAGTAAGCCGTTCCGGGCCTTGGCCGGTCTCAGCCGCGCACCGCCCGGCACATCCTCAGCAGTGATAGCCCCATCCCCCGCCAAGCAATCGCGGTAAGCAAGATGGATACGCGGGCCGCTTCCCGGCAGCTGTGGGAAACGATGCGCGTAGGCAATTGCGTTAAGCGCAATCGCGGAAAGCAGTCGCCAATCAGACGCCGCTGGGCTAAGAGCGGCGGCCCGAAAAACCGAAATGAATGTCGAACTTCGATCTCATGGTGACTTCCGATCCCACCATCGCACGACCGCGAGCCGAGGACGCTCCCGGTACCGGCTCGGCGCCGCCCGATAGTCCGCCGGCAAGTGTCGAGACGAGGCTCTTCGAACTGTTCGCAAAACGCGGCTTGGCGCGGGTCGAGCCTCCCGTGCTGCAGCCGCTCGAGCCTTTCCTCGAGCTTTCGGGTGAGGATTTGCGCCGGCGAATGTTCGTGACGGGGGATGCCGATGGACGGGAGCTGTGTCTGCGGCCCGAGTACACGATCCCGGTTTGCCGCTGGCATCTCGAACGGGGAGACAGCTCTCTCTCCGCGGCCTACGCCTATCTCGGTCCGGTTTTTCGGTTTCGTGAGGGCGAGGCCAACGAATTCACGCAGAGCGGCGTCGAGGATTTCGGGCGGCAGGACCGCGAAGCCGCGGATGCCGAAATTCTCGATTTCGCGCTCGAGGCATTGCGCGAAATGTCGGTCGGCGACGTCGCCACGCTCATCGGGGACGTTGGCGTGTTCAGCGCGCTTATTCGCGCCATGCGCCTCACGGGCTCGACCGCGAGGCGATTGCAGCGCGCCTATGCGGCCGGCAAGACGGGCCTGCGTATACTCGCTGCGCTCGGCTCGACCGCGACCACCCAAAGCCATGCGGGATTGCTCGCGGCTCTTCAAGGGCAAGACCCCGCCGCGGCCCGGCTTTTCGTCGAGGACATTCTCAAGATCGCAGGCATCTCGACGATCAGCGGGCGCACGGCTCACCAGATCGCGGCGCGCTTTCTCGAGCAGGCCTCAAACGAGCCTTCAGGCCTCTCGGAAGAGCAAATGAAGATCATGGAGCGCTTTTTCGCCATCGCCGGCCACCCCGACGAGGCAGCGGATGCATTGCGAGCGCTCGCCGCCGAGGCGAAGCTCGATCTGGGGCGTGCGATCGAGACGATCGACATCCGCAACGGCTTCATGGAAGCGCGCGGCATCGATTTGGCGAGCTTGCGTTTCGCGGCAGGCTTCGGGCGCAATCTCGACTACTATACGGGTTTCGTGTTCGAGATCCGGAAATCGCGGCTTGCAGACGCAAGGCCCCTCGTCGGCGGCGGACGCTATGATGGCTTGCTGCGCCGTCTCGGCGCCGCCGAAGAGGTGCCGGCGGTCGGCTGCTCGATCTGGCTCGATCGCGTGACCGACCAGGCGCGACGAGCGGCTCAATCGGGCGAGGCGGACACGCCATGAGCGGTGCCTTGAATCCGCTCGTCGTCGCCGTTCCGTCGAAGGGGCGCTTGCAGGAGCGCGCGGACGCTTTCTTTGCGCGCGCAGGCTTGCGTCTCATACGCCAAGGGGGCGCGCGCGATTACCGCGGCGTTTTCGAAGGGGTCGAGCATATCGAGATCCTGTTCCTTTCCGCCTCGGAGATCACGACGCAGCTCGCGAGCGGCGGCGCGCATCTTGGCGTCACGGGCGCGGATCTGGTGCACGAAGCGGTGGCGGACGCGGCACGCAAGCTTGCGTTCCTCGCACCGCTCGGCTTCGGCCAAGCCGATGTCGTCGTCGCCGTCCCGCGGGCCTGGATCGACGTGCGCTCCATGGCCGATCTCGACGATGTCGCGGCCGCGCTGCGTGCCAAATCCGGCCAACGGATGCGGGTCGCGACCAAATACGTGAACTTGACCCGACGTTTTTTCAGCGAGCATGGACTTGCCGATTATCGGATCGTGGAGAGCGCCGGAGCGACCGAGGGCGCACCGGCATCGGGAGCAGCCGAGATCATCGTCGACATCACGACGACGGGTGCGACGCTCGCCGCGAACGCGTTGAAGACGCTCGATGACGGCACGATCTTGAAGAGCGAGGCTCAGCTCATCGCCTCGCTCACAGCCTCCTGGGAGCCGGCTCATCGAGAGGCCGCCCGCTCGCTCCTGCAACGGATCACGGCGGAAGAGACGGCGCGCTTCATGCGCGAGATCAGGGTGGATGCGCCGGCGGCAGCAGCCGCGGCTCTCGCGCGCCCGCCGGCGCAATTCGGAGCCAAGCGCGCCGGGACCGGCGATGGCACGCCTTCACGCTTTTTCGTGCGTCGCGAGGAGGCGCATGGCTTTTCCGATTGGCTCATCGCGCAAGGCGCGACGAGCGTCACCGTCCAGGAGCTCGATTTCGTCTACACAGCGACGAACGTCCTTTGGGAAAGGTTGCGGGCGCGTCTCGACGAAGCGCAAAGAGCTGCCGCGCGCCGCAATTCCACGGCGGAAAGCAAGCTCGCCGGATGACCTTCCCCTCTTCGTGGGCGCTCGTCGTCAACGATGATCACAGATGGATCTTCAAGGATCGGCGATGCTGAGCTGCCAACGCCATCTCTTCGCGATCGAGCACGAGGTGACCTATCTCAACGCGGCCTCCTACTCTCCCCTTCCCCGGCCTGTGCAAAGCGCTGGCGAGAGAGGCGTGAGCGAGAAGGTGAGGCCGTGGCGACGCGACGCGCACGCCGCGCATCTCATCGTCGAGGCGGCGCGCCGGGACGCGGCGCGTCTCATTGGCGCCGGTCCGGACGACATCGCCATCGTCGGCGCGGCGAGTTACGGCATCGCGACGGCGCTTGCCAATCTTCGCCTCGCGGCCGGAACACGCATCCTGCTTCTCGAAGGCGAGCACTCTTCCCTTCATCTTGCCCTTGCGGGCTTTGCTGGCTCGACCAGAACGCAACTCGATGTCGTGCCGCGGCCGGAGAACGGAGATTGGACGAGTGCGGTCCTCGACCGCATCGAGGACGAAGGCGCGTTGCCGATCGGCCTTGCCGCGCTCACGCCACTCCACTGGACGGACGGCAGCCTTGTCGGGCTCTCCCGGATCGTGCCGGAACTGCACCGTCGCCGCGCCGCCGTGATGATCGACGCGACGCAGGCGGCCGGCGTGATGAAGCTCGACGTCGCCGAGCTGCGACCGGACTACCTCATGTTCCCGGTCTACAAATGGCTGCTCGGGCCTTACGGACTTGCCTTCCTCTACGTCGCGCCGAAATGGCAAGGCGCACGCCCTCTGGAAGAGCACGGCTTCAATCGCGAAGCATATGATTCGACGACCAAGCATTCCGTCGAGACGCTGCCTTATCTCGAGGGCGCGCGACGCTTCGATCGTGGCGAGCGCGACAGCTTCATCACTATCCCAATGGCGCGTGCGGGCCTCGAGCTCGTCCATGAGTGGGGCGTCGGTGAGATCGAGGCGCGGCTTCGCATGCTGACGGATCTCCTCGCGCAAGGTCTCGAGGCATTGGGGATCGAGACCATGCCCCGCCATTTGCGCGCACCCCATATCCTCGGGTTCCAGGTGCCAAATGCGGACGCCGTCGAGATCGGGCGTGAAGCGGAACGCGCCGGTATCTTTCTCAGTGTGCGGCACGGATATCTGCGCGTCAGCCCGCATGTCTTCAATGACGAAGAAGACGCGGAGCGGCTCCTTGTCTGGATGAAGAGCTATCTGCGAAGGTGAGTGCCGCCCTGGCGCCTTTTGCGAGTGCTTACATTCCTGGCAATGCAATCGCGGGCCTCATGGCATCGATCACGATCCGCAATCTCGAGGAGCCGCTCAAGGCAAAGCTTCGTATTCAGGCCGCGACGACTGGCAAGTCGATGAAGAAAGAGGCGCGGGACATTCTGCGCAACGCCCTCAATCGCCATGATGAACGGCCCGCCAATCTTGTTACCGCAATACGGGCTCGATTTGCTCCTCTTTTGATAGCCCGGCCGCGTCCGCCTATGCGCGGATTGCTTCCGTTCGTCGCGCTGCCGGGCGGCCGATCAGCCAATTTGACGCTCAAATCGCGTCCATCGCCGCCTCACGGAATGCGATCCTGGCAACGCGCGATCTGCATGACTTCGATGGTTGTGGCGTGCGAGTGATCAACCCGTGGCAGGGCGTTCACATTTGCAAGCCCGGCGCCTGATTCCGGTCTCACTTTTCATTCTTCATCCTCAACTCGCCCCTTGAGTTCATTTGGTTTTATTATGTCATTTCAGTGGCTTAATAACATTCGACGAGGCTTTGAAACTGCGCGGAACCTATCCATTTCTCCTTCGTTTCCTCGCATCTGTCGCACGAAACCGCAGGCAGGAAAGGATAATGAAATGATCACTCTTCGAACGGCAGCCGTGGCCGCAGCGCTCTTGGCCTCCGCACCGGCGTTCGCGCAGGGCCAAAACTATCCGCGCCCCAACGAGAGTCAGGCGGGATGGACCGGCAACAACTATGGCAACCTCTATGGAGCG
>JAFBAK010000230.1 GCA_019247795.1 Hyphomicrobiales bacterium
GCTCTCGGCGCTCGACGCGAAAATCCGCGCCTCGTTGCGCAGCGAAATCCGCGACCTGCAACGCAAGCTCGGTATCACCACGATCTATGTCACGCATGATCAGGAAGAAGCGCTCGCGATGTCCGACCGCATCGTGGTGATGAGCGATGGGCGCATCGAGCAGCTCGGCACGCCCTTCGAGATTTACAACCGTCCGCGCACGCGCTTCGTCGCGTCTTTCGTCGGCACGCTCAACATCTTGCGCGGCCAGGTGATCGATCCGGCAAAGGGCGTCGTCCGCGTGGACGAGCAGGACATCAGGCTCGATCAGCAGATCCCGAACGCCGGCCCTGGCGAGGCTCGCGCCATCGCCGTGCGGCCCGAAGCCGTGACGCTCGGCGAAGCGGGTGCGGATCGCAATGCGATGAAAGGCACGATCGAAGAGGTGAGCTTCCTCGGCGCCATCGTGCGCGTCCGCGTGCGCTTCAAGGACAATCTCATCTCGCTCGACACCTTCAACAGCTCCGCCGCGCCCCCGCCCGGGCGCGGCGACAGCGTCACCGTCACCTTCGCTCCCGCCGATCTTCAGGTACTCGAGGGCGTGGAAGGGTAAGGGGTGATCCGCAGATCTCGAGCGATCATTTCGCGGGGACGAAGTCGAAATGGATTCTACGGCCGAGCGCGGCCGCATAGCGTGTGACCAGGTCCAAGCTCGGCAGATGGTGCGCATTTTCCAACCGGGCAACCACCGACTGCGTCGTGCCCATTCGCCTCGCGATCTCTCCTTGTGTTAGCCCGACCTCATGCCGAGCTTCGACCATGGCCCCGACCAGCGCATAAACGGGCCGAGTCGATCGTATTCCTTCCTCACCTCCGGATGTTTGGGAAGGCGTTCTCTGAGCTTCGCGAGGGTAGCCATTTTTAGTCTCCTTCATGCGCAGCTCGGCCTTCAAGGGGCGGAAGCGCAGGACCCGCTCCAAATCAAGCAAAGCCGATCCGAACCCGCCGGTTGTGGCGCCCCTTGTTGTCGATCTTCAGAATGCGGATGCAGTTTTCGCCGCGCGTGGATGAAAGATGCGTGCCGCCGCAAGCCTGCCGGTCGAGGCCCTCGATCTCGACGATGCGGATCATGCCGTCGGCGGTCGGCGGCGGCGCCACGGATCGCGTGCGGATGAGGCCGGGCTCGCTTTGCGCCTGAGCCATCGGCACATAGCTCGTGCCGACGCGTAGATTCTCCTCGATCGCCGCATTGATCGGCGCCTCGAGCGCGCGCAGCTTGTCGTTGTCGGCATCCGGCAGGTCGAAATCCATCCGTGCCGTGCCGTCATCGTTCATCTATACGCCCGTGACGAGCGCGCCGTTGAAACTGCGATGCACGCAGGCATTGAGGATATGCGTGTAGGTGTGCATCTGCGTCATCATCCGTCGGAACGGCACATCGACGGCGGCTTCGATTTTGCCGTGCACCTCCTGCTCATCGGCAAGGAGCGCCCACACCTTCCCGTCGATGCGCTCGAAGCCTGTGACGGGCGCCTCGCCTTTCGCAAAGCGGATCGTGCCGCGATCGGCGAGCTGACCCCCGCCGCCCGGAAAGAAGGGAGACGCCGCAAGCATGATCCGCCCGGGGCGGCTCTCGACCACCTCGGTCTCGAGCGTCATGATTTCAGGGTGCTCATGATAAAAGGGCAAGTCCATCTTGCTTTCTCCCAAGGGTGCGGAAGCGCCGCATCGCTCAAAAAGGGCTGTTGAGCTTATCTCTTCTGCGGAGCGCCGTGCTTTGCGTCCGGCGGCGCTTCACTCTAAGGATGGCGTGCGCGGGACGGCCGCGCCGCAAAACCATCTTGCTTTTTCCCGGCCATGTTCTAGCCGATCGCGCAAGGAGGCGGAAATGAGCCTGACACAACCGAAGCTCGCCACGCCGAAAGGCGAAGCCCATTTCGATTGGTCCGATCCGTTCGAGCTCGAGCACCAGCTCACGGAGGATGAGCGCATGGTGCGCGATACAGCCCGCGATTACGCGCAGGGCAAGCTCCTGCCGCGCGTCACTTCCGCTTATCTCGAGGAACGCTTCGATCGCGAGATCATGCAGGAGATGGGCGCGCTCGGGCTTCTCGGCTCGACCCTCCCGGAGGCGTATGGCGGCGCGTCGCTCGGATATGTGTCATACGGGCTCGCCGCGCGCGAGGTCGAGCGCGTCGATAGTGGCTATCGCTCGGCAATGAGCGTGCAATCCTCGCTCGTCATGTATCCGATTTACGCCTATGGCGACGAGAGTCAGCGCAAGAAATATCTGCCGAAGCTCGCGACCGGGGAATGGATCGGTTGCTTCGGGCTCACCGAGCCCGAGGCCGGCTCGGACCCCGGTTCGATGCGCACGCGCGCCGAGAAGACCTCTGGCGGCTATCGCCTCACCGGCTCGAAGATGTGGATCACCAATGCACCAATCGCCGACATCGCGGTGGTCTGGGCGAAGTCGGCCGCGCATGACAGCAAGATCCGCGGCTTCATTCTCGAGCGCGGCATGAAAGGGCTTTCGACGCCGAAGATCGAGAAGAAGCTCTCGTTGCGTGCTTCCGTCACCGGCGAGCTGGTGATGGAAGGCATCGAGGTCCCGGAGGATAATCTCTTGCCGAACGTGTCGGGGCTCAAAGGACCTTTCGGCTGCCTCAACCGGGCCCGTTACGGCATCGCCTGGGGCTCGATGGGCGCGGCCGAGGCCTGTTTCCACGCGGCACGCGACTACACCTTGAGTCGCAAGCAGTTCGGCCGTCCGCTCGCTGCCAATCAGCTCGTGCAGAAGAAGCTTGCCGACATGCAGACCGAGATTTCGCTCGGCCTTCAGGCCGCGCTCAGGGCCGGTCGCCTGTTCGACGAAGGCAAGCTCTCGCCGGAGACGATCTCGCTCATCAAGCGCAACAATTGCGGCAAGGCGCTCGACATCGCACGCGCGGCGCGCGACATGCACGGCGGCAACGGCATCTCGGCGGAATTCCATGTGATGCGCCACCTCACCAATCTCGAGACCGTCAATACCTATGAGGGCGCCCATGACGTGCACGCCCTCATTCTCGGGCGCGCCATCACCGGAATACAGGCTTTCTCGTAAGATGAACAAAGATCCAGGCAAGATGCTGAAGAACGCCGTCGCCGGCGCAGTGGAATTCCCGCGCACAGGCGGCCAAATCCTCGTCGATCAGCTTCTCATTCAAGGCGTGGAGCGGGCCACTTGTGTGCCGGGCGAAAGCTATCTCGCGGTTCTCGACGCGCTGCACGACGCCGCGATCGACGTGCTCATCTGTCGCCAGGAGGGCGGCGCGGCGATGATGGCCGACGCCTATGCGAGGCTCAGCGGCCGGCCCGGCATCTGCTTCGTCACGCGAGGACCTGGCGCCGCGAACGCGTCGCCGGGCATTCACATCGCGATGCAGGATTCCTCGCCGATGATCGTCTTCGTCGGTCAGGTCGAGCGCAGCATGCGCGAACGCGAAGCGTTCCAGGAGCTCGACTACAAGGCGGTGTTCGGCACGATGGCGAAATGGGCCGTCGAGATCGATGCGGCCGCGCGTATCCCCGAGATCGTGGCGCGGGCCTTCCGTGTCGCGACGCAGGGACGGCCGGGCCCGGTGGTCATCTCGCTACCCGAGGATGTGCTCACCGAGATGGCGACCGTCAAGGATGTGCCGCTTATCGAGCCCGTCGAGCCCTTTCCGGGCGAAGCCGAGATGGGAAAGCTGCAGGCGCTTCTCGCCGCGGCCGAGCGTCCGCTCGTCATCCTCGGCGGCTCGCGCTGGACACAAGAGGCGCATGACGCTTTTCTCCGCTTTGCCGAACGCTTCGATCTTCCGGTAACGACGAGCTTTCGTCGCTCCTCGCTCTTTCCGGCCGATCACGAAAATTATGTCGGCGATCTCGGCGTCGGACCGAGCCCGAAGCTCGTGCAGCGTGTGAAGGAGGCCGATCTCGTCCTCCTCGTCGGCGGCCGTTTCTCCGAGCAGCAATCCTCCGGCTACACGCTCCTCAACGTGCCCGTGCCGAAGCAGAAGCTGGTGCATGTCTATCCGGATATCGGCGAGCTCGGGCGCGTCTATCAGCCGACGCTTGCGATCAACGCTACGCCCGACACCTTCACGGCGGCCCTTGCGGCGCTCGCCACGCCGAACCGCATCGCCTGGGCCGAGCGGAGAAAGGCGGCGCGCGCCGAATATCTCGATTGGACCGGCAAGCCCCGCGCTTTGCCCGGCGCCTTCCAGCTCGGCGAGGCGATGGTCTGGTTGCGCGAGCGTTTGCCGCCCGACGCCATCGTGACGAACGGCGCCGGCAATTACGCGACCTGGGTGCATCGGTATTTCCGCTTTCACCGCTTCGGCACGCAGCTTGCGCCCACTTCGGGCTCGATGGGCTTCGGCACGCCCGCCGCCGTGATGGCGAAGCGCCAATGCCCGGACCGCATCGTCGTCGCCTTCGCGGGCGATGGCTGCTTCCTGATGAACGGGCAGGAATTCGCGACTGCGGTGCAATACGATCTCCCGATCATCGTCGTCCTCGTGGATAACGGCATGTACGGCACGATCCGCATGCATCAGGAGCTGCATTACCCGCGGCGAATCTCCGGCACGATGCTGAAGAACCCGGATTTTGCGGCCTATGCGAAAGCCTTCGGCGGCCATGGCGAGCGGGTGGAGCGCACCGCGGATTTCGCTCCTGCGTTCGAGCGGGCGCTCGCCTCGGGGAAGCCATCGATCCTGCACTGCCTCGTCGATGCGGAGGCTTTGACGCCGACCCGCACGCTTTCCGAGATCAGGGAAGCGGGCGAGAAGGCGGCGGCCGGATAGCTCTTCTCCAAATCACGAAGGTCAACGACGATGCTGGAGGTCGAACGCCCGGCCGACATGGTGGCCTTTGCGGGCAAGGTGCTCGGCACCAGCGAATGGCTCACCGTCGATCAGTCGATGATCGATCGCTTTGCCGAGGCGACGGGCGATCATCAATGGATCCATGTCGATGTCGAGCGCGCCAAGCGCGAGATGCCGGGCGGCAAGACCATCGCGCATGGCTGGCTCACCTTGTCGCTCTTGCCGCGCCTGTCGCAGGGCATCTGGCGGATCGCAAAGCGCTCGCGCGGCATCAATTACGGCGCAAACAAGATCCGTTTCCTCAATCCGGTGACGGCCGGGAGCCGGATCCGGCTGGTCCAGACGCTCAAGGCCGTCGAGCCGGTCGAGGGCGGCCAAAGGCTGATTTTCGAGGCCAAGGTCGAGATCGAAGGCCATGAGCGTCCGGCCCTCATCGCGGAGACGATCGCGCTCGTTTATGACTGACGAGAAGCTGAAGTCACTGGGTAGCTCGACCGTCTGCTAAATAATCAAGAGGTTCGCGTCGGGCATCGCCCACCCTTGCAGTCCCGCCGCCACCTCGCCTACATCGGGCTTATGAGCGGTGAAGACCTCCCTCCCGTCGCGAGCGAGGCCGAGGAAGAGGAGGAGGCGCTCACGCCACTCCTGGCTTCCGAGGACGAAAACGCAGAAAGCGAGCCTGCCGCGGAGAGCGCGATCGGCGCCGGTGCTTCCGTCATCCGGCGGCAGCTGAAGAACGCGCCCAACGGGCCTGGCGTCTACCGCATGATCGCCGCGAATGGCGATGTGCTCTATGTGGGCAAGGCGCGCAACATCCGCGCCCGCATCGCGGCTTATGCGCGCGGCCAGGCGCATACGAACCGCATCGCGCGCATGATCGGCGAAACGGCCGCCATGGAGTTCGTCACCACCGGCACGGAGACCGAGGCGCTTCTGCTCGAGGCCAATCTCATCAAGCAGCTGAAGCCCCGCTACAACGTCCTGCTGCGCGACGACAAATCCTTTCCTTACATCCTGGTCACCAAGGATCACGTGTCGCCACAGATCACCAAGCATCGCGGCGCCCGCAATCGGCCCGGCGATTATTATGGCCCTTTCGCCAGCGTCTGGGCCGTTAATCGCACCTTGAATGCCTTGCAGCGCGCCTTCCTGTTGCGGTCCTGCTCGGATTCCTTTTACGAGAACCGCACCCGACCCTGTCTTTTGTTCCAGATCAAGCGCTGCGCCGGACCTTGCACGGGCGAGGTGAGCCACACGGCGTATCAGCAGCTCGTCGCCGAAGCGCGCGATTTTCTTTCCGGCAAGAGCCGCGCGGTGCGCGCGCATCTCGGCGCCGAGATGCAGGACGCCTCCGACGCGCTCGAGTTCGAGCGTGCCGCGCGGTTGCGCGATCGCATCGCGGCGCTCTCGGCCATTCAGGCGAGCCAGGACATCAATCCGCAAGCGACCGAGGAGGCCGATGTCTTCGCGCTTGCCCGTCAGGCCGGCCATTTTTGCGTCGAAGCGTTTTTCTTCCGCAATTTCCAGAATTGGGGAAATCGCGCCTATTTCCCGAAGGCCGATCCCGGCCTCGGCGATGCCGAGGTGCTCAGCGCCTTTCTGGCCCAGTTCTATGACGATAAGCCCACGCCGAAGCTCATCCTCCTCTCGCACGAGATCGACGAGCAGGAGCTCTTGCGCGAGGCGCTCTCGGCGCGCTCGGGCGTGCGGCTCGAGATCATCGTGCCGAAGCGCGGCGAGAAGCGCGATCTCGTGGCGCATGCGGGGCGCAACGCCGCGGAAGCGCTCGCGCGCCGGCTGGCCGACACCTCATCGCAAGAAAAGCTTCTGGCGGCGACCGGTGCGGCCTTCGGGCTCGACAAGGCGCCGCGCCGCATCGAGGTTTACGACAATTCACACATCATGGGGACGAACGCGATCGGCGCCCTGATCGTCGCGGGCCCGCAAGGCTTCATGAAGCCTCATTATCGGACCTTCAACATCAAGTCGGAGGAGCTCACGCCCGGCGACGACTACGCCATGATGCGCGAGGTCCTGAAGCGACGCTTCTCCCGACTGGTGAAGGAGAACCCCAGAGGAGCAGCGCCCGCCGAGATGACCGCGGATGTCCGCGCGCCCGACCCCGCACCGATCGCTTCGCCGCCCGCGACAAAGGAGCAAAGCGCCGCCGACACGAGCGAGCTTCCGCCGCGTCCGCTCGACCCGCCGCCGACGCAGTTTTCCAAGCGACGCCTCGGGGCCGACGATTCGGCAATCTACGCGACACAGGCGTTGGCGATGTCGTCGGCTTCGGTGCCGGCCGGGGCTACAGCCGATCCCGATGAATTTCCGGCCTGGCCCGACCTCGTCGTCATCGACGGCGGCAAAGGTCAGCTCCAGGCGGCGCTCGCCACGCTGGCCGAGGTCGGCACCGCCGATGTGCCGGTCGTCGCCATCGCCAAGGGGCCGGATCGCAATGCCGGGCGCGAGACCTTCCACGTCCCCGGGCGTGACGCTTTCCGTCTCGAGCCCCGCGATCCGGCGCTCTACTTCATGCAGCGGCTGCGAGATGAGGCGCATCGCTTCGCGATCGGCACGCATCGCGCCAAGCGGTCACGCGAGCTCGTCAAAAGTCCGCTCGACGAGATCGGCGGCGTCGGGCCACGCCGCAAGCGCGCGCTTCTCCTGCATTTCGGCACCGTCAAGGCGATCGCGCGCGCCTCGCTCGACGATCTCGCGCATGCGCCCGGCGTGAATGCAGCGACCGCCAAGGCCGTCTACAGCTTTTTCCATCCCAACGCCTGAGCGTTCGGGAAAGACGCGTTCGGCTCCACGGATATCGATTATGTGATGGCGCCCCACTTGCGCGCGCCCGTCCAGGCTGTAGGAGGGCGCGAGCGTCCTTGTGGCGCACTGGCAAATCCTGAAAGGCCAACCGAGGACCGACATGATCACGCTATATGGAATGACGAGCCCGAATGTGGTGAAGATCATCATCGCGCTCGAGGAGCTCGGGCTCCCTCACGAGCTCAAGACGGTCGACATCTTCAACGGTCAGCAATTCGACCCTGCCTTCGTCAAGCTGAACCCGAACGCCAAGGTGCCGGTGATCGTGGATTCCGATGGGCCCGGCGGAAAACCCTATACGGTCTTCGAATCGGGCGCGATCCTTCTCTACCTCGCGGAGAAGACCGGCAAGTTCCTGCCGAAGGAGGGTGGCGCGCGCTACGATGTGATCCAATGGCTCGTGGTGCAGCTCACGGGCGTCGGCCCGATGTTCGGGCAATTCGTGCACTTCTTCCGTTTCGCGCCTCAGGGCAACGAGTATTCGGTGAGCCGCTACCGCACTCAGGTGAAGCGCGTTTGCGAGGTCCTGGAGACGAGGCTCGGCGAGGCCCCCTATCTCGGGGGC
>JAFBAK010000259.1 GCA_019247795.1 Hyphomicrobiales bacterium
GAAGGGCTCCTCGTTCATGATGCGGGCGTCCTTCGGCACGTCGGTGACGACCGTCGGCTCGAAGAAGAAGCCCTTGTTGCCGATGCGGTTGCCGCCGGTCTTCACCGTGGCGCCGCGCTTCTTGGCATCGGCCACGAAGCCCTCGAGGGCATCGACGCGCCGGCTGTGCACGAGCGGCCCCATCTTCGTGTCGGGGTTCATGCCGTCACCCACCTTCACGGCCTTCGCGGCAGCCGTGAACTTGTCGACGAATTGATTGTAGACCTTTTCCTGGACGAGAAGCCGCGTCGGCGCGATGCAGACCTGGCCGGCGTTGCGAAACTTGCTCGCCGCCAGGACCTTCACGGCCGCGTCGATATCCGCATCCTCGAAGACGATGCCGGGCGCGTGACCGCCGAGCTCCATCGTGGTGCGCTTCATGTGCAGCCCCGCGAGGGCCGCAAGCTGCTTGCCGACCGCGGTCGAGCCCGTGAACGTCACCTTGCGGATGATCGGGTGCGGGATGAGATATTCGGAGACCTCGGCCGGATCGCCGTAAACGAGGTTGACGACGCCCGCCGGCACGCCGGCATCCGCATAGCAACGCACGAGCTCGGCGATCGAGCCCGGCGTGTCCTCGGCGCCCTTGAGGACCGTGGAGCAGCCGGCCGCGAGCCCCGCCGAAAGCTTGCGCACCGCCTGGTTGACCGGGAAATTCCACGGCGTGAAGGCGGCGACCGGCCCGACGGGTTCTTTCATGGCGAGCTGGTACATGCCCTCGAAGCGCGGTGGGATGATCCAGCCATAGGCGCGCCGCCCCTCTTCGGCGAACCAGTCGATCACGTCGGCCGCGTTCGCGAGCTCGAGCTTTGCCTCGCCGACCGGCTTGCCCTGCTCGAGCGTCATGATCTTGGCGATCTCATCGAGCCGCTGGCGCAAGAGATCGGATGATTTGCGCATGATCTTGTAGCGCTCGAAAGGCGAGACCTTGCGCCAGGCCTGGAAGCCCTTTTGCGCCGCCTGGACGGCGCGTTCGAGATCGGCCTTGTCGGCATGCGCGAACGTGCCGATCTGATCGCCGGTCGCCGGGTTGACGACGGGCGTTGCCTTGCCGCCGGAGGCCTTGCCCCAGCTACCGTCGATGAAAAGCGAAACGTCCTGATACATGGTTCCTCCACCTGGACCTGTGTCGAGCGCTCGGGCGCCCGAACGTTCAAGAAAATTCCTCCGCCATCCCTATAGGGCGGCTTGTGGCGGCAAGCAAAGCCATGGGGGCATGGGAGCTAGCGGGAAGGTCAAGGCGCCGAGGCGGCCCGAGCTGCGATGGCGTCGTGTAATCCCGGTCTAGTCTCCGTGTGGCCGCTCGCGAGAACTTAATCGCGAACGCCATGCCGCTTCATCAATGCTCTGAGCGGCACAACCTGGCTACGGCCGCTACGAATATCGGCAAGCCGCTGCTCGGCGAGGTAAATGTCTCCAAGATCGTCAAGATGCTCCCGGATGGCTTCACGAGCCAAGTCGCTCTTGCTCCTTCCGGTCAGCTTAGAAGCCTATCGAGGCGGCTCTCCACGTGGGGCGGGGTATGCAAGGTCAGCATGGGTCATTCTTCCGCCCGGTAGGGAAAGTTGAAAGGACCACATTGAATAGCCATGACGCGGAAGACCGGCACGTCAATGTTGAAAAACGAGCTGGCTCAAGCGGCGCGAACCTCGGCCTCGCGGTATAGCCGTTCCTTGATCACCTCGTTGATCTGCCGGGTCGACTTCACGACCTTGATCCGGCGCCGGATTTCTTCGAGCGGGTAGGAGTCGAGAAGCTCAACAAAAGACGCGTTCACGAATGAAGGGGTCGCATTCATTACGCCCTCAAACGAAATTACGACGTCCTGGTGTTCGCGAAGCTTGCACAAAACATGTTCCAATACGGCCGCTCCTTGATCACCGGTGTCGGCTCCGGGAACGATGTCAAGAATGCGAATCATATATCCAGATCCTCCCGTTCGCCCAGGGCGGGTTTGATCGCATCCGTCCTCAAGCAGATATCGATCGTGGTCCCGGGTGAGTAGCCGTCGCTTTTGAATGTTCTGTGGGTTATTTTCGTTCCTCTTCGTTCGAAGCGAACTATAGCGTAACCGGAATAGATCGTGACATGCCCACTAAGTTGGATCGCCACCTGGTTCAATAGAAAATGTAGACCCGCCCCCCTATTCCTTTTCTCACTCTTTATTGTGAACCCCTCTTGAACGGCCTGGATTATGGCTTCGCTATCCGAGAGGTTCGGCAACCGGGTCCGTACTGAAGCGGGAATGCCGCGCCCATAGTCGGAGAGCGCAATTATGATCTCCTTCTTATTCGGAAAATGCTGCGCAAAAATCGAGCCAATATCGTATGCGGTATGGTCCTGAATATTGTTGAAAAGCTCTGAGAGGGCGGTCTTCAGATCAGCAAAGGAAGGCGGAGGGATTCCAATTTCGCTGCTGAGCCAAGGTACGAGATTAAACTGCAGCCATGCATGACTTTTGGGTTGTGCAATTTTTATCAAAGGCCGCGTAGTCGATCGAGGTCTGGATGACGATCTTAGTTTTTTTTTCCAATGTTGTTCGAAAAATAGCGAATCATCTAGAAATCGGAGTGCTTCCGTTTCTTTGTTAACACCTATAAATCGAGCCGTAGATTTTTGTACATGTAACCAGTGAATAAAATTACTCAAGAATACTATTCCGCTTGGCTCAACAAAAATGAGATTGCCAAAATTCAAGGCAACTTCTGCTGGAATTGGGCCTCCCAAGCTCCCTAGGGCGTCGTGAACGACTTGGGACATGCTGTCTCCCTTCAGTCGTTCAGGTACCATCACTTCAACGAAGCGCATGCCAGATCACGCAAATTTTTGAGGGCCATGAACATAACACTCGTGCGAATGCCGTCTATCGTCTCTCTTGCGGCTCAATCCCTAAGCCGCCTCGACCCGTCGATCCGCCGCGGCGCGATACGAGAGCGCCTCGGCGAGATGGATACGCCCGATATTCTTCTCGCCTTCGAGATCGGCAAGCGTGCGCGCGAGTTTGATGATGCGGTGATAGCCACGCGCCGTGAGATGCAGCCGGTCGGCGGCGTTGCGCACGAGCGCGAGCCCGGACGCATCCGGCTTTGCCACCTCGTCGAGGAGGCTCGGTGGGCAGGCCGCATTGGTCAGGGTGCCCTCGAGGCCATGCGCCCGGTAGCGCTCCGTCTGACGCTCCCGCGCCACGGCGACGCGCCTTGCGACCTCCGCTGAGCCCTCCGCCGGCGGCGGCAGGACGAGATCGGCCGGCGTCACCGCCGCAACCTCGATATGCAGGTCGATGCGGTCGAGCAGCGGCCCTGAGATGCGCGACTGGTATTGCGCGAGGCAGCGCTCATTCGGCTGGCGCTTGCAGGCATAGCCCGGATCGTTCGCGTGCCCGCAACGGCATGGGTTCATCGCCGCGACGAGCTGGAAGCGCGCCGGATAGACATTCCGATGATTGGCGCGGCTGATCGCGACCTCGCCGGTCTCGAGCGGCTGGCGCAGGCTGTCGAGCACTTGGGGGGAGAACTCCGGGAACTCGTCGAGGAAGAGCACGCCGTGATGGGCGAGCGAGACCTCGCCCGGCCGGGCATGGACGCCGCCGCCCACGAGCGCCGCCATCGAGGCCGAATGATGCGGCGAGCGAAAGGGCCGCCGGTCCGTGAGCGCGCCGTCGGCGATCAGCCCCGCGACCGAATGGATCATCGAGACCTCGAGGAGCTCCTTCGGCGACAGCGGCGGCAGGATCGAGGGTAGGCGCGCCGCGAGCATCGACTTGCCGGCGCCCGGAGGCCCGCTCATGAGGAGATTGTGCCCGCCCGCCGCCGCGATCTCGAGCGCGCGCTTGGCGCTTTCCTGCCCCTTCACCTCCTTGAGGTCCGCCAAGGGCAGGAGCGCGCGGCGCACGGC
>JAFBAK010000322.1 GCA_019247795.1 Hyphomicrobiales bacterium
ACCAGCGCGAATGCGTAGGAGAGGCGATCGCGAATTTTCAGATAGGTGTAGTTGCTGGCGAATCCTCGCGGCGGCAGTTCGACGGAAGTGATGATCTCGTCGGCGCCCAGATTCGTGTCGCGCTGCGGCGTGTCTCCCGGCAGTCGATGAAAATCCGCGAACGCAATCATCCGCTCGCCGGAGACGCCGGCGACGCGAACCTTGGCGTCCAGCAGCGCCAGCGCCACGCACATATCCGACGGGTGCACCGCGATGCAGGCATCGCTCGTGCCGAGAATCGCGTGCATACGATTGTGCCCATCGATCGCGGAGCAGCCGCTGCCCGGCTCTCGTTTGTTGCAGGGCGTCACCGTGTCGTAAAAGTAGTGGCAGCGCGTGCGCTGAAGAAGATTGCCCCCGGTCGAGGCCATGTTGCGCAGCTGCGGCGAAGCTCCCGCCATGATGGCGCTGGCGAGGACCGGGTAGCGCTTCTCGACGGCGGGGTGATAGGCGAGATCCGTATTGCGCACCAGAGCGCCGATTCTCAGGCCGCCGCCAGCGATTTCTTCCACCTCCGTGAGCGCCAGCCGGTTGATGTCGATGACGGTCGTCGGGCGCTCGACATCCATTTTCATCAAGTCGATGAGGTTGGTGCCGCCCGCGACGAATTTTGCCGTCGGATCGCCGACCATCAGGCGCACTGCGTCCGCGACATCGGCGGCGCGTGCATATTGAAAGCCGATCATGATCGTTCCATCGCTTGTTGAATGGCCGCGATGATGTTCGTGTAAGCCCCGCATCGGCAAATATTGCCGCTCATCAGCTCGCGAATCTCATCCGCCGTTCTTGCCCTGCCCTCGGCCATCAAGCCCACCGCCGAGCAAATTTGTCCCGGCGTGCAATAGCCACACTGGAAGGCGTCGTGATCGATGAATGCCTTCTGCACCGGATGCAGCGCGCCGTCTTTCGCCAGGCCTTCGACCGTCGTGATCTGCGCGCCGTCATACATCGCCGCAAATGTGAGACATGAGTTGATGCGCCTTCCGTCCACGAGCACGGTGCAGGCGCCGCATTGGCCGTGATCGCAGCCCTTTTTGGTACCGGTGAGATCGAGATGCTCGCGCAGAAGGTCGAGCAGCGTGGTGCGGGGGTCGAGCGCTAGCGCATGGCGCGCGCCATTGACGGTCAGGCTCACCGAAACCGCATCCGGCGTCGTTGAACGAAGTTTCGCGCGAGCCGTCTCCGCGGGCGACTTGCTCCCGACAATTCTCGATCGCGTGGCCTTCGAATCTGCCGGCTTCTTCGTCATTGGCGACTCCAGGCTCAAACAGCGACAGCCACTCCACATCCCGTCGGTGCAGCTCACATCGCGCTTTGCTCCTGAGCGGCTCCGGCGCTGCAGTGAAGCCGATCATTCTCGAGGCTTCTCTCGAGCTCGCCTCGCCTGCCGGGGGTCATCGGCGGCGTCGTAGTAATCGAGCCCAAGCGGGCCGATTGCCGTTACTTGCGTAATGTACTCGCCAGCCTTGGCAAAGTGGAAGTGCCAAGTGTTGCAGGGAAGTATGACGACACTGCCGGGCGGATAGGGTTTCACCTTGTCAGCGTCGAATTTCTCGCCGAGCCCAATGTAGAACACGCCCGAAATTACCGTGTAGATGCGATCCTCGGGATGCAGGTGCGGCATCAGCCTTGTGCCGCCCGGCACCTTCACGCGGATGAGATACGGGCCGGGCTCGGCGGGATGGCCAACAAGGATCGCGAGGCGAGCCGCCGGCGGAAAGGCGGGGAATGGCTGCCATTCGATGTCTTCGGGCAGGATCGCCCTGAAAGCCGCCTGGCTGGATTCATGCGCATGAACCATGCGTCTCTCCTCCTCGCCACGATCGGCGGCTTCAACGATCGCTCATCAGCACGGATCGCACCCATCATCCTGGCATGAAACCTCGCCAGGACGGGCATCCGCGACCATCGCTGGTCTTCCGCCTCCATCCATCGAAAGCTCGAGGAAGCGAAAACGTCATCCGGCGAATGATCGCGCCAAATATGGCGCGAATATGCTTGGTATGGCGCGAATATGCTTAGCGAATGCTGTCAGTTTTCTTGGATTACGGCATGCCGCCAGCAATCGGTCTCGCCATGTGGCCCTCGGCAAGCGCGGCTTGGTGTCGGCGACGGTGCTCTACGCGCTTGAGTATTGACGGCCCAATCCGCGCATCCGGGTGAGCTGCCCGTTTACTGGGAACGCTCGGCAAAAGCCCACGTTCCTTGGCTAGCGGAAAGGAGTGGCTCATGCCCAAAGCACGAAAGCTCGCGCTTGCCCTCTCGGGTGGGAACGCTCTCGGCGCTTTCCAGGCGGGCGCGCTTGCGCATTTCATCCGCACGGGTCTGGAAGCCGATTTCGTCGCCGGGACCTCGATCGGCGCCATCAATGCCGCGTTGCTGCTCGGCGCGCGCGATCGTGACCCGGAAGGCTCGCTGCGGCGATTTTGGCAGGAGCTCGCGATCGACATTCTGGCCCTTTCGCGGGAGCAACAAATCGAATGGGCGGGGTTGAGCTCCCTGATTTTCGGCCGTCCGACGGTCTCGCGCAGCCATATCGGCTCACTGCTGGCCGGACAGCGCACCCAGAACGCACTTCAGGATCAAGGCCCGTTGGCGCACACGCTCGAGCGCCTCATCGATTTCGACAAGCTTTCGCGCTCGAAGACGCGTCTCGCCGTATGCGCGATCGGACTAGAGCCTGACGAGCCTGTCGTCTTCGACAGCGAGAGAACGCGTATCGAAACCGCTCACCTCCTCGCAAGCTCGGCCATCCCTGTGCTGTTTCCGCCGGTTGTCATCGATGGGCGGGCCCATGTGGATGGCGGCCTCTCGCTCAATCTTCCGCTCGAGCCCGTTCTTGCACTGCTCGAACCGCCGTTCGACTGCATTGCAGTCGATCTGTTCGGGCTCGGCGGCAGGGTGCCTCAAAGCATCGGCGAAGCTGGCGAGCGGGTCCAAAGCCTGATCTTTGGTCTACAGTCGCAACGGATTCTCCGGACCGCTCAAGTTCCCGGCAATTCTCGACTTCTTCATATCCCCTATCGTCCTGCCGAGCCCGAGACCGCGGCGAAAGCTTTCGACTACTCGCGCGAATCGATCCGTACGCGCTGGAAAGAGGGCGAACTGGCGATGCGGCGCGCTTTGGCCGATTGCGAAAGCGCCAAGCAGAAGACCGAGCGCGTCGGATAGCGTCGGGCAGGGTCGGCAAACCGGGCCGTTCTGCCGCAGGTCTTCAGGCGCTCACGACTTCCGCGGGAGTCTTCTCGTTCTCGGGCGCGACCTCGATTTCCACAAAGCGAAGGATCAGCGCCATCGAGACGGTTGCTTCCGCAAACAGCATCTCGGCCTCCGAACGAGACAGCTTTGGCGCATGAAGCGCTCTCGTGATCCGAGCGCAGCGCCATCCTACAGGGCCGTTTTCAATGCTGATGCGCTCGATGTCGGGACGGTGCTGGCGAAGCCTGAGTGCGACCATATCCTCGACTTCCTCGATCCGCGCTCTCCTGGACTTTCTCATTGGCTGCCTCCCCTTTCAGCGCTCCTCGGCGAAGCGACGAGCGCCCAGAGCAAAGCCCAGAAGGTGCAGGACGTCATTAACCTAGGTTAGCGCGCCCGGTGCAGAGATGATGGAGTCACCGAATTCGGACTTGCGAACGAAACATGAATCATGGTGTGGTCCGAACGCACTCCACGCCGATTCGGAAAATCATGACCGTTGTCTATCTCGATCGTCTGAATGAGCGACAACGGCAAGCGGTAGAGCACGGCTCAGGGGTCGGAGCGAACGCCGAGGCGGTTGCGCTTCTCGTTATTGCCGGCGCGGGTTCAGGCAAGACGGACACGCTTGCGCACCGCGTCGCGCACCTCATCGTCAGCGGCATCGATCCGCGGCGCATCTTGTTGATGACCTTCTCACGGCGAGCCGCCGCCGAAATGATCCGGCGCGTCGAGCGGATCGCGCGACGGGTCCTCGCCGATCGCGCACAAGCCCTTGTCGGCGGGTTGAACTGGGCTGGAACCTTTCACGGCATCGGTGCACGCATCTTGCGTGAAAAGGCAGCCGAGATCGGGGTCGATCCGGCATTCACCATTCACGACCGCGATGACGCGGCCGACCTCATGAACATCGTGCGGCATGATCTCGGATTCTCGCGCACCCAAGAGCGCTTTCCGCTCAAGGGTACCTGCCTTGCGATTTATTCCCGCTGTGTGAATTCCGAGCAGCCGATCGAGGAAGTCGTGCCGCAGCATTTTCCGTGGTGCGGCGCCTGGGGAGATGAGCTGAAAGAGCTGTTCGGCGCTTATGTCGAAGCCAAGCAGCAGCAGAACATACTCGATTACGACGATCTCATCCTGTACTGGGCGCAGATGATGGAGAACGCCTCGCTCGCGGCGGAATTCTCCGGACGTTTCGATCACGTCATGGTCGACGAGTACCAGGACACGAATCGCCTGCAAGCCTCGATCCTGTTGCGCATGAAGCCCGATGGTGCCGGGCTCACGGTCGTCGGTGACGACGCCCAATCGATCTATTCGTTTCGGGCAGCCACGGTGCGCAACATCCTGGATTTTCCGGATCACTTTACGCCGCAGGCCAGGATCGTCACGCTCGATCAGAACTACCGCTCGACGCAGCCGATCCTCGCTGCCGCCAATGGCGTGATCGAGCTTGCGAAGGAGCGCTTTACCAAGAATCTCTGGTCCGATCGGAAGGGCGGGGCGCGGCCGAGCCTCGTGACCGTCCCGGATGAAACGAGCCAAGCCGGTTACGTCATCGAGCGCATCCTCGAGAACCGCGAGATGGGAGTGAATCTCAAACAGCAGGCCGTGCTTTTTCGCGCCTCCCATCACAGCGGCACGCTCGAGCTCGAGCTGACGCGCCGCAACATCCCATTCGTCAAATTCGGCGGCTTGAAATTCCTCGAGGCCGCTCACGTGAAGGATCTTCTTGCGCTTTTGCGCTTCGTCGAGAACCCGCGCGATCGCGTCACAGCATTCAGGGTCCTTCTTCTCCTGCCCGGCGTGGGCCCGAAATCAGCTCAAGCCGTGATCGATCACATTGGCGAAAGCCCGGCGCCTTTCGACAGCCTGGCCGATGTAGAGGTCCCTTCCAGGGCGAACGGCCATTGGCATGACCTGCTCGACGTGCTCCACAGCCTCGCCGCCCATGAAGTCCCGTGGCCTGCGGAAATCGCTCGGGCACGTACCTGGTACGAGCCGCTGCTCGAGCGCCGGTATGACGATGCCGAGATCCGCAAGCAGGACCTCCTTCAACTCGAGGAGATTGCCGCCGGTTACGCCTCGCGTGAGCGCTTCTTGACCGAGCTGACCCTCGATCCGCCTCAGGCGACGAGCGATGAGGCGGGTTCGCCCCTGCTCGACGAAGATTATCTCATCCTTTCCACGATTCATTCGGCCAAGGGTCAGGAATGGAAATCGGTTTACGTGCTCAACAGCGTCGATGGCTGCATTCCGTCAGATCTTGCAACGCGGAACGCGGCCGAGATCGCAGAGGAACGCAGGCTGCTTTACGTCGCCATGACGCGCGCCAAGGATGATCTGCACCTGATTGTCCCGCAGCGATTCTATACGCATGGGCAGAGCAGCCAGGGAGACCGCCACGTCTATGCGCAGCGGACGCGGTTCATCCCCAACCCGCTGCTTTCCTTGTTCGAACGAAAAGCGTGGCCGGCCTCGGCTTATGGGGCGCAGGCGCGTGCACCCGCGCAAGGCCCGCGCGTGGATGTGGCGGCGCGGATGCGCAGCATGTGGCGCTGACCTGCCAAGTAAGGCGCGCCTTCTGGTAAGTTGAGACCGCCGTGAATACTGGCGGGGCGCATACCATTCTCACGGCCTGGACTTGACTCCGTGTAACAGAACATAATAAGAACACTCCACCACGGAATTCCAAAAAAACCGGAGCTTATCAGCGACGTCCTTTCGGGCGGGCGAATACGATCGCGTGGAGGTCATGCCGCAGAAACCTGCCGAAACCCTCAAGCTTACCCGCTCGATCGAACTTGATGTCGAAGCGGTGATCGCCTTGTGCGAGGGAGATCCGCGCAAGGCGGTGCGGTCCCTCATTGCGCTGGTCGCGGTGCTGAACCAGGAACTCGAGCGGAGCCGCCGAAACGTCTCTCGCGGATATGTGAGAAAGCGCCTTGCCTCGAAACGATGATGTGCCGCAAAGGGTGGGAGACGCGCTGGACAGCGGCTGGGAATGGCTGCGCGTGCGCTGCGGATATTGTCGGCGCAGCGCCTGCATCATGCTCGCCGGCCGCGGCAGGGAAGAGACGCTCGGATCCTTGGCGCGGCGCGCTCATTGCAAACGCTGCCGGGATTTCGTGCCCCTGATCAACTGCAAGCTCGGCGTCGCGACGAGCATTCGGGAAAAGGCGATCGCTTTTGATGGCGAGATCGCCCGAAAGGTCGGCATGTGCTGACCGAGGCGCGGCGCGGCGCCGAACAAAGCCCATCTTTACGGGCGTGCACATCTCTCGCTTGCGTTCCGCTTCGGCGAATTCACGGCCAGATCGCGAAGAACAGGAACGCTGCAAAAATGACGAGATGCACGATGCCTTGAAGGACGGTGGTCCGTCCGGTGCCGAGCGTGATCACGCCCAAGAACAAGGTGAGCGCGAGCAGGACCGTCTCCTTCGGAGCGAGGCCAAGCTCGAGCGGCTTCGCGAGCAAGATGGAGACGGCGGCGACGGCCGGGATCGTCAAGCCGATGGTCGCGAGCGACGAGCCCAGGGCAAGGTTCAGGCTGGTCTGCAACCGGTTCGCCTGGGCCGCTCTCAGGGCGGCCAAGCTCTCGGGCAGCAGAACCAGCGTCGCGATGACGATGCCGCTCACCGAAGCCGGCACGCCGAGCCATACGACGCCGGCATCGATCGACGGCGTGAGCGCCTTTGCGAGGCCGACGACAGCAACGAGAGACGCGCACAACAGCGCGGCGCTCGCGAGGGTGAGGCGATTGGAGGGCGGCTTCGCGTGGGCACCCTCGTCCGTGCCTTCGAGGGGAAGAAAGAAATCCCGGTGGCGCACGGTCTGAACAAAGACGAAAGCGCCATAGAGAATGAGGGAGACGATCGCGACGAAGATGAGTTGCGGCGGGCTGAAAGCCGGACCTTGGACCGTGGTCGTGACGTTCGGCAGGATCAGAGTGAGCGTCGTCAGGGCGGCCAGCACAACGAGCGCCGCACTTGCGCCCTGAAGTTGAAACCCCTGCTGGTGATGGCGCAAGCCGCCGGCGAGAAGGCAGAGGCCGACGATGCCGTTGCAGACGATCATGACGACGGCGAACACCGTGTCGCGCGGCAGGGCTGACTTATCGGCGCTGCCGGACATGACCGAGACGATGAGCGCCACCTCGATGACCGTTACCGCTGCCGCGAGAACAAGCGTGCCGAACGGCTCGCCCACGCGGTGAGCCACGACTTCCGCGTGATAGACCGCCGCGAACACCGTTGCGAGCAACGCGATCACCGCAACTGCGATGACCACATAGGACATGCCGACCGTCGCGCAGACCGTGAGCACGATCCAAGCGAGTGCCGGGAATACCCAGCTTTGGATCGGCAATCTTGTATGCGACATCATCTCCACGATCCCCTCCCCCTCAAAGGCGGCGTAACCTTCTCATCGAAAGCGGCGTGAAATCGCCGTTCATGATAGCAGATCGCATCGAGCATCGGTGCGCTCTCGGAACACGGAGGACAGAAATGGCAAAGGAAAAAGTCGCAATCATCACGGCCGGTGGCAGCGGCATGGGCGCGGCCGCCGCGAAACGCCTCTCGGCAGACGGCTTCAAGATTGCGATCCTCTCCTCCTCCGGCAAGGGCGAGAAGCTCGCCACCGAACTGGGCGGCTTCGGCGTGACGGGCTCCAACCAATCGAGGGAAGATCTCACGCGCCTCGTGGACGGCGTCGTCGAGCGTTGGGGCCGGATCGACGTGCTGGTAAACAGCGGCGGACACGGGCCCCGCGCCCCGATCCTCGACATCACCGACGAGGATTGGCACCGCGGCCTCGACACCTATCTGATGAACGTGATCCGCCCGACCCGCCTCGTGACACCGGTGATGCAGAAGCAGAAATCCGGTGCGATCATCAACATATCAACGGCCTGGGTCTTCGAACCGAGCGCCATGTTTCCGACCTCCGCGGTATTCCGCGCGGGGCTTGCCGCCTTCACCAAGATATTCACCGACACTTATGCGGGCGACAATGTGCGGATGAACAATGTGCTGCCGGGCTGGATCGACAGCCTTCCGGCGACCGAGGAGCGCCGTCAGAGCGTGCCGCTGCAGCGCTACGGCAAAGCCGAGGAAATCGCCGCGACGATCGCTTTTCTGGCATCGGAGGGTGCCGCCTATATCACGGGCCAGAACATTCGAGTGGATGGCGGGATCACTCGGGCGGTGTGAGGCGATGTTTGTTTTTGCCCCTTGACCTGGCCCCTGCGGCTGCCTCGATAAGCGAGCTGCCATCAGCGAGGGGAGTGATTCGTGAGCTCTTCGGGCCTGTTCTTGAACCCTTCGGAAGCGGCGCGGCGGCTCGGCGTCTCGGTGAAGGCGCTTCGACTATACGAGGAACGCGGCCTTATTGCGCCAGCGCGAAGCGCGGCGGGGTGGCGCGCCTATGGACCGGGCGAGATGAAACGGGGCGCCGAGATCGCAACGCTGCGCGCTTTGGGACTGAGCCTGGCGGAAGTGACATGCGTTCTCAAGGGCGAGACGCTCGGGCTCGAGCCCGCGCTCGCGGCACGAGAGGTAAAAATTGAAGTTGAGACCCGGCGGCTTGCCGCCATGTTGGAGCGCATCCGCGCGCTCCGGGCGGGACTCACGACGGGGGAAGGGGTGATGGCGGCGCTCTCGCGCCTGCAGCAGCCGTCGGCCCATGCGATGGGCGTCAGCTTCGAGCTTCCCTGGCCCTGGGGCGGCGAACGCTTCGAGCTCCGCGACATACGCGCGCTGACCTACATCATCGGCCCGTTAGGAAGCGGCAAAACGCGTTTCGCAAAGCGTTTGGCCAAGGCCCTGCCGGGCGCCGCCTTCGTTCCGCTCGACCGTGTCATGAATGGCGGCACCCAGGCGCAAGCGAGGCTCGACCGCGATCCGGCCCTCAAGGGAAGGGTTGATGAGGATCTGGCGATGCTCATCAAGAACGGCGCCACAAGGTCTGATGCGCTGATCGCCCTTCTTACGGCGCTCGAAGCTCATGGCCCTGGGTTTCTCGTCATCGACATGCTCGAGCAAGGTCTCGACGAGCCGACGCAGAAGGCCCTGATCGCGCGGCTTCGCGGACGCGGCTGCGATGCGCGGCCGATATTCGTTCTCACGCGCTCACGTGCCATTCTCGATTTGTCGAACGTGGGCGCCGGTGAGGCGATCATCCTCTGCCCCGCCAACCACAGCCCGCCCATGCGCGTCGCTCCCTATCCGGGTGCGCCTGGCTACGAGGCCGTCGCGACCTGTCTCGCCTCGCCCCAGGTGAGGGCCCGGACTGAAGGCGTCATCGCTTGGCGACCCAGGGTCGCCTGACGCCTCTTCCCTGCTTCGAAACTGGCGCTTTTGGAGCTGGTTTCCGCCGAAAGAAGGCTGGGCTGCGCACGCCGAGCGCTCCATGAAGAAATGATCTCGCCTTCGACCGTTACCGCGGGGCATCCGGGCGGCATCGGCCCCGGGGATCCATGTCTTTGGGCAGATTTCCACATTTTCCTGCTTTTCGCCGCGCGGCATTTGCTCCGGACATGGCTGGAATTCGCCAGCGGGAAGCCGAATTCCACGGCAGCGCCATATTTGGCGATAGGTGAAGCAAGATGACAGGGTCGGGGGCAGCGTCTCAAATGTCAGGAGTTCCAAGTGAATGAACGTATAAAGATCGATCACGCAAGCAGCGTGATGATCAAAAATGGATCGCTGCTCCCTGGAGCGACCCTGGAACATTTTGCGCCCTACGTGCTGAGTATCTTGCGGATCGTCGCAGCGCTGCTTTTCATGCAACACGGCTTGGAGAAGCTCATCGGCTTTCCGGCGCACGGGCCGACGATGAGCCCCCTCGAGTGGGTTCAGGGGAGTATCGAGGCCTTCGGCGGATTATTGCTGCTCGTCGGCGCGCTCACGCGGCCCGTCGCGTTCATTCTCTCGGGTGATATGGCCGTTGCGTATTTCATGGCGCACTTTCCCAAGTCTTTTTATCCTGTAGTGAACGGGGGGGATCTCGCAGTCCTTTACTGCTTCGTCTTCTTCTTCATCTTCTTCGCCGGGGGCGGCCCATGGAGCTTGGACGCCATGTTGCGCAAGCGCGGCTCCGACCGCGAGGCACTCGCATCGCAACATCGTTGAATAGCGGCACCGCCCCAGTGATTCAGGTATGATGCTCGACTTTGAGACGAGGCTTGCTGCCTCGTCATTGGTAAAAACCGTCTCGATTCGGCGCTGTTCGAGAGGTTTTCGGCACTGCGACTTAGGTTTCACAAACCATAAGACGAGGCGGTGAGGAACTCCAAAGCCGTGTCGAGAACCATTGGGGGTGGCGTGTCGTTGCTTTCACATGCCGTTCTGGAGCAAAGCGGAAGAGTGCCGGGCCCGCGCCGCAGATATTGCAGCGGCGGCGCTTTTCATGAGCGATGCCGGGGACAGGGCGTTCCTGCTGAAGATCGCGGAAGATTGGCGAAAGCTCGCGGAACGCGATTTGCAGCATACCGGAAAGCCAGGTGATCGTACGCGGCCCTCGCATCCTCGACTGCTCGGGATCGGGTAGTCTCTCGCGCGCAGGCCACGGCGCTTTCCCTCGGTCTTCGAACCCATCTCCATACTGGACTTCGACTGCTGGAGGCGTCTCCCTCTTTCCGCCTCACGTCGGCGGGTGCACAATCCAGCCGCTGTCGAGGAGAATGCGTGAATGAGCCCGACGACCGTCACCTCGGATGATCCCCGCATCCTCTTCGAAGTCGATGCTGACGGCATCGGCGTTGTTCGCATCGCGCGACCGGAGAAGCGCAATGCCGTCTCGTTGAGCATGTGGACGGCCTTGGGCGCCGTCTTTGCCGCGAGCTCGGTGAACCAAGCCGTTCGTTGCTTGATTTTGACCGGGAGCGGTGGCCATTTCTCGGCTGGCGCCGATATTTCCGAATTCGGGAAAATTCGCGCCGGCGCTGAGGCCGCTCGGCATTATGACGAGCTTTGCGACAAGACGACACTCGCGATTCGCGATTGCCCAAAGCCTGTGATCGCGGCGCTTTCCGGGGTCACTGTGGGAGGGGGCCTCGGGCTCGCGCTTGCCTGTGACCTTCGCGTCGCGGACGAGACGATCCGGACCGGAATACCGGCAGGCAAGCTCGGGCTCGTCTATAGCGTTACCGATTGCCGGCTCCTTGCGGAACGGGTCGGTGTCACGAAGGCCAAGGAGATCCTCTTCACGGCGAGGATTTTTGGCCTCGAGGACGCCCTGCGCCTCGGGCTCGTGGACCGTGCGGTGAAGACAGACGCATTCGGCGAGGCGCGAAAACTTGCGGCAGAGATCGCTTCGAACGCCCCCCTGTCGCTTGCCGGTAGCAAGGCCATCCTGAACGCCGTCTCGTGGGGGACAGCCAGGGCGCAAGATGGGGAATTGCAACGCCTGATCGATGCGGCTTTCGACAGCGCAGATTATTCCGAAGGCGTGCGGGCATTCGGCGAGGGCCGCTCGCCTCGCTTCACCGGAAGGTGAGGCTGGTCCGCTTTCGTATTGCGCGCATGAATGATCGCGTTGACCACGCTCGGTCTGCTCATCCATGCTTTTGCCGACCTTTTGGGCGGGAAGCCAGATATGGAAACGCCACCGGGTTTGCGTTGCGATCAGCTTCTCCACACGCTGATCGCCGCGAGGATCACGGGCATCATGATGCCGAAACTCAGAATGAACCTAACCATGGCCGCACTGCCTTTCGAACGATGTGTTCCTTGCAAGGACGCTCGAATTGCCCGCGGGCGAGCACAAAGCCTGGCTCGTCGAGGGCGAGCCGAAGGGGTTCACGGGCCCCAGTTTGGGAAAGGCACATGATGCGAAACCCGTGATCAGCACGGCAATGGCCAATCCTGAGACGATTTTCTCGGAAAAGGACATGTGCAGGCGCTTCCTCCGCTCTGGCTGCGGTCGTTGCAAAGGCAGGACCAGAACGAAGAAACTTATGCGGTCAGGAGTGACGGCTCAGGGGCAGATGTAGTGGGTCCCATCGGGAGCTCTGAAGCAGCCGACCGACTCCGGAAATATCATCTTCGGGAGCCATAGCACTGCGTCGGGGAAGAAGATGGTGAAGGCGATCGTCGCGAAAAAAATGACATAGATCGGAAGCGAGGCGCGCAAAGCGCCGGAGAAGCGAACTCCCACGAATTTGGAAGCCATCAAAAGGGAGAGCCCGTAAGGCGGTGTGATGAGCCCGAAGGCGAGCGTCACGATGAGGACAATGCCCATATGCACCGGGTTGATCGAAGCCGCGTCCGTGAGCTGGTTGACGACCGGCATGAAGATGATGATCGCCGGGATCGGCTCGATGAAATCCCCAACGATGGTGAAGACGAGAACGAGCAGGAACATAATGAGTTCGGCATTCGTGCCCGCGAGCGAGCCGATCCATCCCGAAACGACGATCGGCCCACGCAGATAGGCGAGCATCCAGCCGAAGGCGGACGCCGCCGCGATCGTGAACAGGGGAAGCGAGAAGATGAGGCCCGCGGAGACGAAATCGCGCGGCACTTCGCGCAAGTGGCGTGGATTGAGGAAGGGAATGACGACGACGAGGATATAGGCGATGGCGACGACGCCGGCTTCGGTCGGCGTGAACCATCCCGTGACGATGCCGCCGAGCAGGATCACAGGGATGAGCATCGGCAGGGCGGCCGAACGCGCCGCGCCCGCGAGAGTGCCGAAACTCGCTCGTTGTCGGCGAAATCCGATCGGTCCGAAGAAATAGCAGAAAACCATGAGACCCAGGCCGACCATGACCCCCGGCAGGATGCCCGCGAGGAAGAGGCCTGCGATCGAGACGTTGCCGATCGCGCCGTAGACCACGGCCATGATGCTCGGCGGCACGAGGTTGGCGATCGTCGAGGCAGCCGCGATGAGGGCGGCGACGAAGGCCGGTCGATAGCCTTCCCGCGACATCGGGATCGCCATCGTGCGGCTCAGGACGGCCACATCCGCCGATGACGAGCCGGACATGCCGGAAAAGAACATGCTGAACACGGTCGTGACCTGAGCAAGGCCGCCGCGAATATGGCCGACGAGGGCTTGTGAGAGCTCTGCAATGCGGATCACCACATTGGCCGAGGTCATGAGCTCGCCGACGAGAAGAAAGAAAGGAATTGCCATCAAAGCTTCGGAATCGATGCCGTTGAACATCTGGCCGACGATCGATTGAAGCGTGATCGGCGTGAACAGGCATCCGACCATCACGCCCGCCGTGAGCGCGAAGGCTACCGGCACGCCGAGATAACCGAGGACGAGAAACAGCCCCGTCATGACGATCAGGATGAGGCTGTGCGACACGGCTAGGCCGCTTCCCTCACGGCTTTCTCGGAAGTGATGGCCGTCTCGCCAAAGCCGTGACGCAAACCGTTGACGATCTGCTCGAGGCTGAAGAGCGTAATCAGAGCGCCGCAAACCGGAATGGGCGCGTAAAGATAGGCGATAGGAAGCATCGAAGGCATGCGGAAGCTGCCGAAGCCGGTGAAGAAATTCTGCACGCCGAAGATCATCAGGCAGATGCCGACACCGAGTACCACGCATCGGTTGAAGAGCTCGAAGAAGGAACGGGTGCGGCCGCGCATGGCTTCGGTGATGGCCGACAGGTAGAGATGATCGTTGCGCCGCGTGGCAACCGAGGCGCCGATGAACACGCCATAGATGAAAAAGGTCGAAGTCACCTCTTGCGGCCAGAGCAAGGGATGCCCGGCAAGGCGCGCCCCGACGTCGAGAAGCGTCGAGGAGGTGAAGCCGAAAAGGCAGACGCCGCACAGTACCATGAGCACGCGTTCAACGCCGTCGAGCGACCTCCATTTGAGGTGACGCACGTCCGCAAGAACGAGGTCCCGGCGCTCGCCCATCAGGGGATCACGAAAGAGATCGGCCGTTTGCCCCGCATGCCGATACGCAAGGCTGCCTCAGTGGATATCGCGGGTGATCTGCAAAATCTTCACCGCATGCGGGCCAAGGCCTTCGGCAAGCTTGTCCTGCAACGGCTCGGCGATCTTGATGAAGCTTTCCTTGTCGACATCGGTCACGATCTTGACGCCAAGCTTGCGGAGGCGGTCGAGCGATTTATGGTCGAGCGCGATGGCTTGTGCCGGCTCCTTCTGCCCGACTTCGGCCGCAGCGGCGTCCACCCACTTCTTCTGCTCGTCGGAGAGGCTCTGCCAAACCTTGTCGCTCACCCAAAGGACGCTGTTGTTGGCCTCATGCTCAGTCATCGAGAGCACCGGTGCGACCTCGTAATGCTTGTTGGAGTCGTAAACGTTGACGCCGTTCTCGGCAAAAGCCACCACACCGGTCTGCAAGGACGTGTAGACACTGCCGAAAGGCATATGAACCGTCTGCGAGCCGTAGGCCGGGAATACGGTATCTTCCGTCGGGGTCGCCTGGACGCGCACCTTTTCGCCACGCAGGTCATCGACCTTATGGACTTCCTTCTTGCCGTACATGTCGCGTAGCCCGAGGGACGCGAGCGCCAGCACATGGCCGTCCTTCACCGTGTCGGCGAACATTTCCTTGACCGCTGCCACGAGCCGCGGATCGCCGATCGCCCGGATCAGCTGGTCCTCCGAGCGAAAAATATAATGGAGCGACAACACGCCGGATTCCGGCGACACGGTCGCCGCATTGGCGGTCGAGGAGATCATGAAATCAATATCGCCGGTGCGGATTTTTTGCAGCATTTGCGGCTCCTGGCCGAGCTGCGCTCCGGGGAATTGATCGATCAACATGCTGCCATGGCTCAGATCGGCGAGCTTGGCCGCGAATATATCGCCTGCGATTCCATAACCCGTCGAATGCGGCTGGTCATAGCCGAAGCTGAAATGACGCGGTTCCTGGGAATTGGCGTGATCGGCCGAGAGAGGCGCCAAGAGTATTGACGTCGCAAGGGCGAAAATCCCCGACAGGCCCCTCAAAATGGGCATGATTTCACTCCCTTCAGGTGCCCCAATAACCAGCCGCTTTTGCGCAAAGCCCAGATAGTTCGTGCAGCCTAGCTTCTGGACTCATTGGCGTCCATGCGGGGCTTCCGGTCAAATCGTCTGATTTCGATCATTTTTCTGCGATTTTGGGATCGACGCCCTTGCGGCGAGCTCGCTGCAATTTGTTAAGCACCAGGACGTGGCGGCGCCGAATCCATTTGGGCTCGGATGGGCTTGGCTATAGGAGAAAGGGCGCCGATTCGTCGAAAAGGACCCGCGTCATGGATAGGTGGCTCAAGGCCGCGCTCGATTACATTCCGCGCTGGCTCGAGTATCAAATGCGCGACACCGAGCAGCCCGGTTGCGTCCTTGCTATCGCGCATCAGGGGCGGATCGTACTCGAGGACGCCTTCGGCCATGCGGACCTTTCCACTGGCGCGAAGCTCACGCCGCGCCACCGCCTGCGCGTCGCCTCGCATTCGAAAACTTTCACTGCCGCGGCAGTGATGAAGCTCGTCGAAGACGGGAAGTTGCGGCTCGACGACCGCGCCGGCAAGCATGTGAAGGGCCTCAATCGGGCGGTAGCCAAGGCGACCGTGGCGCAGCTTCTCTCGCATAGCGCCGGTCTCACCCGCGACGGGGACGACACTGGTCAATGGCAGGACCGGCGCCCTTTTCTCGATGAGGATGAGCTGCGTTCAGCGCTTGCCGCGCCACCGGTTCTCGATGCGAATACGCGGTTCAAATACTCGAATCACGGCTACGGTCTTCTCGGCCTCATCATCAAGGCGGTAAGCGGGGAAGATTACCGCGCCTTTGTGACGCGCGCGATCATCAAGCCTGCGGGCCTCGAGGAGACGACACCCGATATGCCCTTGCCGCAAGGCGCAATTCTGGCGCGCGGCCACAGCGGCAAGCTGCCGCTTGGGCGGCGCGTCGTGATCCCCGGCGACAATCCGACGAATGCGCTTGCCTCAGCCACAGGATTCATCTCGACGGCCCGCGACCTCGTGCGCTTCTTCGGCCAATTGGCGCCCAACGCCAAAAGGAGCGTGCTTACGCCCGAGAGCCGGCGCGAGATGGTCCGCCGGCAATGGCGCGACCCGCAAATGGCAATCGAGCGATATTATGGGCTCGGCATGATGAGCGGCAAGCTTGCCGATTGGGATTGGCTCGGTCATTCGGGTTCCTTCCAGGGCTTTCTCACGCGTACCCTCGTTATTCCGGCCGAGGAAATCGCCATTTCCACCCTCACCAACGCGTCCGACGGCCTCGCCCATGCCTGGCTAGAGGGGGTCGTGCATATTCTGCGGACCTTCGCACTCAACGGCGCGCCCGAGCGCAGGCTCGCCTCCTGGAATGGGCGCTGGTGGGGTTTGTGGGGCGCGATCGATCTTGTGCCCATGGGACGCAAGGTCATGGTGGGGGCGCCGGGCCTGTTCAACCCCTTCTTCGATGCGTCAGAGGTTTCTCCCACGGACAAGGATCGGGCGAAGATCACCCATGCGATCGGCACCGGCGCTTACGGGCAGAGCGTGCGCCGAGTGCGCGACAGGCAAGGTGAAGTCTCCGAAATCTGGTTCGCTGGGGGCAAGCTCTTGCCGGAAAGCGAGGTCGCACGGGAGATCCGCGAGCGCTACGAGAGCGGAGCGTCGCATTCGGCGCAAGCGCGGCGGCTCAAGCTCGCCTCCCGGCGCTGAAGGATGACATCGTAATGGAGCACGATCCAGAAGGGATCATCCTCGACAACAGCGTGCTTTCATAGAAGTCCGCGCTCCGCCATCCCGCTTCATCTGCCCGTCACTCGCTCGATCGCCGCCATGTCGGCATCGGAGAAGCCGAGGTGATGGCCGATCTCGTGAACAAGCACATGGGTGACGAGGTGGCCGAGCGTCTCCTCATGGGAGGCCCAATAGTCGAGGAGCGGGCGACGATAGAGATGTATGATGTTCGGCATGCGGCCCGTCGGCGCCACCGCCCCTTGTTGGACCAGCCCAACTCCAGTGAACAGGCCGAGAAGGTCGAAATCCGTCTCGCATCCCATGGCGTCGAGCGTCTCTTCATCCGGAAAATCGGTGACGCGGACAATCAAGCCTTCGCAAAGGCGGCGAAATCGCTCGGGAAGGCCCGCATGCGCCTTCTCCGCCAGGCGCTCGATATCCTCGAGCGAGGGCGAGAAAAATTGCGACCAATCGGTTTCGTCCATATTCCGTCTACCGTTCACAAGAAGCTTTGGGGATCGACGTCGACCGTCAGTCGCGTTCCGCCGCGTGGCTTTCCGGCTTGCGCGATCATGCCGCGCAAGAACGCCTGAAGATCGATGGTGCGCGGCGCTTTCACCAGGACACGGAAACGATGGCGCCCGCGGATCACCGCGATCGGCGCCTCGGCCGGGCCGAGAACCATCGGAACCCCATTCGAAAAAGATGCGTTTGGCACTTTCTCGCGTTCGATGAGGCGATGTGCCGCCTGAACGAGCGCTCGCGCATGCGCGAGTGCCTCTTCGGCGCGCGGGCCTGAGACGATGAGGCTCGCGAGCCTGCCGAAAGGCGGCATGCCGGCAGCTCGCCGGGCCGCGATCTCGCTTTCGTAGAAGCGCTCCGCATCGCCTGAAAGCATGGCTGACATCACCGCGCTTCCCGGATCGTAGGTCTGGATGAGGGCGCGTCCGGAAGTTTCGCCGCGACCGGCACGCCCCGCTACCTGGCGAAGAAGCTGGAAGGTGCGCTCATTCGCGCGAGGATCACTTCCGGCGAGACCGATATCGCCGTCCACCACGCCGACGAGCGAGACGCGCTTGAAATCATGTCCCTTGGCGATGAGCTGGGTGCCGATCACGATGTCGGCCTTTCCCTCTGCGATCTCGGCGAATTCGCGTCGCAGACGCTCGGTGCCGCCGGGCATGTCGCTCGACAGCACGATGATCCGGCTTTCGGGAAAATGAAGAGCGACTTCCTCGGCGAGCCTCTCGACGCCGGGGCCGCAGGCCGCGAGCGTGTCGATGGCACCGCATTCCGGGCAGGCCTCCGGGCGCCTCTCGCGATGCCCGCAATGGTGACAGCGAAGCGAGCGGGTGAAGCGATGCTCGACGAGCCAAGCGGAGCATTGCGGGCATCGGAAGCGGTGCCCACAAGCGCGGCAAAGCGTCAGGGGCGCATAGCCGCGCCGATTGAGGAAAAGCAGCGTCTGCTCGCCTGCCGCAAGCACCTCGGCCATCGCGGTGGCCAGCGTGGGCGAAAGCCAGCGGTCCTTTGCGGGTGGCGAACGGCGTAAATCGATGGCCGAAATGTCGGGAAGCGACCGGCCCGCGACGCGATCCGGCAAGAGCACGCGGGCGTAACGACCGCTTTCCGCGTTGACGCGGGTTTCGATCGAAGGGGTCGCCGAGACGAGGACGACCGGCGCCTTCTCGAGCCTGGCGCGCACCACGGCCAGGTCGCGAGCGTGATAGACGACACCATCCTCCTGTTTATAGCCGGATTCATGCTCTTCATCGACGACGATGAGGCCAAGCTGCTGGAAGGGTAGCGTCAAGGCGGAGCGCGCGCCGATCACGACGCGCGTCTCGCCGGCCGCGATCCCGGCAAGGAGCTGCGCCTTGCGCTTTTGCGAAACGCCAGAATGCCATTCGCCGGGCTTTGCGCCGAACCTCGTCTCGAAACGCTGTACGAATTGCGAGGTGAGAGCGATCTCCGGCATCAGGATCAGGGCTTGGCGACCGGCCCGCAAGCATTCCGCGACCGCCTCGAAATAAACTTCCGTCTTGCCGGACCCCGTGACGCCTTCGAGAAGCGTTACCGAGAATTCACCCTGGCGGATCTTTTCGCGCAGCACCTCGGAAGCTGCCTCTTGCGCGGCAAAAAGGCGTGGGGCCGCGCGGTCCGGGTCGGGGAGCGGCTTGATTTCGGGCGGCATCGGCAGAGCTTCGAGCGTGCCGGCATCGATGAGCGCGTCGATGACCGACGTGCTCACTCCCGCTTCGAGGGCGAGCTCACGCTTGGTGAGCAAAGGGCCGGGCGCGAGCCTGCCCGCAACCGCGAGCACGCGAGCACGCGCCGGCGTCAGTCGCGGGGGTGGCGCCTCGCCAAGCCTGACGCCGATGCGCGGCGCCTCCGGCTCAACCCCGCTCGCATCATGGAGCGCCATGCGCAAAACGAGCCCGCGCGGAGCGAGCGTCCAGCGCGCCGCCCATTCGACGAAATCGACGAGAGCCTTCGGGAGCGCCGGCATTTCGGCCCTGCGGATGACCGATTTGAGGTCGGCGCGTTCGGAAGCGCTTTCCTCTCTCGTCGCCCAGACGACGCCAAGCGCCTGGCGCGGCCCGAGCGGAGCGACGACAAGATCGCCCGGACAAAGTGTCAGTCCCGGCGGCGAGCGATAAGAGTAGGCGGTGTCGACCGCGACCGGCATGAGCACGTCGGCAATCATCGTCCAGCCACCACTACGCCCCGAAGCTTCCTCTTGCGTGATCGCCACCCGCGACCCGACGCAATGGATCATCGCCTCCGGAATCGCCTTCAATTTTGCGCATCTATCATGAAACCATCGCTACGCACCTGCGTTGGCTACCGATGGAACCAGGCGGCGAACCGGGGACGAATTCACCGACCGCTCCAGTGCGAGTGTGATCGGGGCTTGTCAGCGGACCTCGCGAAGAGTGATGCGCGCGCGAGAAGGAGGCGTCGATGTCCGATCTCGAGGGCATCCATAAGCAGGTCATCCGAGCAGCCATGTCCGCCCCCTACCTGCAGCGCGAGGAGGAGCATGAGCTGGCGTTGCGCTGGAGCGAAGAAGGCGACGAGGAAGCTCTGCATCAACTGGTTTCCTCGCATATAAGGCTCGTGATTGCCATTGCCAGCCGCTTTCGGCGATACGGCCTGCCGATCTCCGATATGATTCAGGAGGGACATGTCGGCCTTTTGGAAGCGGCCGCGCGTTTCGAGCCCGAACGCGGCGTGCGATTCTCCACTTATGTGACCTGGTGGATTCGCGCTGCCATCCAGGACTACGTTCTCCGCAATTGGTCCATCGTGCGTGGTGGAACGAGCTCGGCCCAGAAATCCCTCTTCTTCAACTTGAGGCGGCTGCGCGCCAAGCTGGCGCAAAGGATGGACAGCACTTCCACGATGGAGCTGCATCGCCGCATCGCCCAAACCATTGGTGTGAGCCGGGAGGATGTCGAGACGATGGAGGTGAGGCTCTCGGGCTCCGATGTTTCGCTCAACGTGCCGGTTCCCGGCGAAGAAGCCGAGAATGCCTCCGATCGCCAGGATTTCCTTGTCGATAGGAGCCCCCTGCCCGATGAAATCGTCGCGGAATCGATCGATTCCGGGCGGCGCGCTCATTGGCTGCAGCGCGCCATGGCTATGCTTTCCGAGCGGGAGAGACTCATCATCGAGGCGCGCCGCCTCCATGACGATGATCTCGTCACGCTCGAGACTGTCGGACGACGCCTCGGAATTTCCAAGGAGCGGGTTCGCCAAATCGAGAACCGCGCGCTCGACAAGTTGAAGAAGGCCCTTCAATCGAACCGGCAGGATATGCTCATCGCTGCCTGAGCTCCTTCGGGCCTCGCACCGAGCCGTTCGAATTCGTCGCGCCGGGCACATCCGCTGAGTGGCGGAAAAGGGCGGCTGCTATGGCTCACGGCTGGGGCGGATCAGTGGGCGCCCAATCTCGTTTAGTGCTATGGTCCGGGCTGTCGCATTATCGAGAGCCGCCATGAATGAACAGATCCGCCATCCCCGCGTCATACGACTGCATGCCGACGATAATGTCGTGGTGGCAGTCGATCAGGTCGCAGCCGGTTCCCTGGCGCAAGGAATCGCCGCGACCGAGCGAGTGCCGCGAGGACACAAGATGGCGAGCTTGCCGATCGCGGCCGGGGACCCGGTACGCAAGTTCGGCCAGATCATCGGCTTCGCCTCCAAGTCGATCGCGCCGGGCGAATGGGTCCATGAGCACAATGTGGAAATGCACGAATTCGCGCGCGACTACCGCTTCGCCGAGGCCGCGCCCAAGGTCGACATCCTGCCCGAGGAAAGACGCGCCACTTTCGAAGGCTTTCGCCGGAAGGACGGCAAGGTCGGCACGCGAAATTACATCGGCATCCTCACCTCGGTGAACTGCTCGGCGACGGTCGCTCGCTTCATGGCGGAAGAAGTCGAGCGCTCGGGCATTCTGGCCGATTATCCGATGATCGACGGCGTCATCGCGCTGGTGCATGGAGGTGGCTGCGCGCTCGACGTGAAAGGAGAAGGCTACGACATCCTGAAGCGCACCCAATGGGGTTATGCGACGAACCCGAATGTCGCGGGCGTGGTAATGGTCGGCCTTGGTTGTGAAGGCTTCCAGATCGGCCGCTGGAAGGACGCTTATGGCATCGTTGAGAGCGACACCTTCCGCTCCTTCACGATCCAAGGCACGGGCGGAACGCGCAAGACCGTGGCGGCGGGCGTCGATGCGATCAAATCGATGCTGCCCATTGCGGCGAACGCAAAACGCGAGACGATCCCTGCCTCCGAGCTCGTGCTCGCCCTGCAATGCGGCGGCTCCGACGGGTATTCGGGCGTGACCGCGAATGCCGCGCTCGGCGCGGCGGTCGATCTTCTGGTGCGACAGGGCGGCACTGCGATCTTGTCCGAGACGCCCGAGATCTACGGCGCCGAACACCTTCTCACGCGGCGTGCCGCCTCCCGCGCAATCGGCGAGAAGCTCGTCGAGCGCATCAAATGGTGGGAGGATTACACCACGCGCAACCGGATGGAGATGAACAACAACCCATCACCCGGCAACAAGGCGGGCGGGCTCACCACCATCCTCGAGAAATCGCTCGGCGCGGCTGCGAAGGGCGGCACGACGGCGCTCAATGCCGTTTATGAATACGCCGAACCCGTGACGGAGAAAGGCTTCGTCTTCATGGACACGCCGGGCTACGACCCCGTGTCGGCGACCGGTCAGGTCGCAGGGGGCGCCAACATACTCGCCTTCACGACCGGGCGTGGCTCCGCCTATGGCTGCAAGCCGACCCCTTCGATCAAGCTTGCAACGAATTCAGAGATGTATCGGCGCATGATCGACGACATGGACATCGACTGCGGTGACATTGTCGACGGCGTTCCGGTGCTCGCCAAGGGGCAGGAGATCTTCGACAAGGTCCTCAAAGTCGCGTCCGGCGAACGCTCGAAATCGGAGGAGCTCGGCTATGGCGATGCCGAGTTCGTGCCCTGGACGGTCGGCGCGACGATGTGAATGCGGAGAGTGACGAAAAAAAGTGAAGGGCCCGGCCAATAGTCTCTTCCCTCTCAGCGCTCATTCCTCGTCCGTCGAGCAGCTGTCGAGAGCGCGATAGCGGCGGCATTCGACACGTTGATGCTCTTGATTTTTCCCGGCAGATCGATGCGCGCCAGGACATCGCAGTTTTGCCGCACACGCTCACGAAGCCCCTTTCCCTCGGCGCCGAGCGCAAGCAGAAGCGGCGCCTTCAGCTCAACCTCGTCGAGTGTGGTGTCGCCTCCCTCGTCGAGCCCGACACGGAAGAACCCACGCTCGCCGAGCGAGATCAACGCCTCGGCGAGATTGCGCACCGGGACGAGCGGTACATGTTCGAGCGCGCCCGAGGCGGCTTTGGCGAGGACGCCGGTCGCCGCGGGGCTGTGACGCACCGGCACGATCACGGCGCTCACCGCGAAAGCCGCGGCGCTGCGCAAAATCGCGCCGACATTATGAGGATCGGTGACTTGGTCGAGAGCAAGGATGACACCTTGCGCCTCGAGCTCCTCGAGCATCGGCGGTTCGAGCGGCAGCGCTTCGAGGAGCACGCCCTGGTGCACGGCGTCGGCCGGCAACCGCTGGGCGATCTCCCGCGGAGAGACGATCTCGGGGGAAAACTTGCTTTTCGCGCCCTCGCCAGGATCGAGACGGCGCAGAGCGTTCTCGGTGGCGAGGAGCCGTAGAATTTTCCGTTTCGGGTTCGCGAGCGCCTCGCCGACCGCGTGCAGCCCATAAATGAGCGCCCGATCATCCTCATTCTGGGACGCGTCATCGAACGCGAATGCACGCGTCTTGTGACGGTATGCATTTTCGTGGCGCGCCATCGCGCCATGCTTCTCATGCGCCCAACCTGACTTTCGCGAAGGTCTTGGCTTTTGCAAGGCGAGGTTCTCCGTCTCCGCGCGATCTGCCGCCATTCTCATGTGAAGTCCAGCGGGGGCGCCAGAGGCGGATGGCGGTCCGGGCGAAGCAGCGCCGAATTACCGTCGTTCTCGAGGAGAGGCGTGCTCAGTTTTCTGGAGCATGTGGTCAAGAGCGCCAAAACGGCCGAGCTCTTCGCGCGCCCTTGTTGCCCGCCACCATGCGATCGGATACACACAAGGTCGCGGCGCCCGTAGCTCAGCTGGATAGAGCGTTGCCCTCCGAAGGCAGAGGTCACAGGTTCGAATCCTGTCGGGCGCGCCAATTGCGTGCTGTTCGGACCGGACACATAGGTGACAATTCGTTCCTAAGACATGGGTGACAACCTCGGGCCGAACCCGTTGTCGAGGGGCTGCAGCCCTCGAAAGAAGGCCTTGGAAGACGGGCGTGATCTCTTCACCCAGAACGCCCTCCGCCGCGCCCTCATGAAGAACTCGACTCGTCGGACGAGGGCGGCGGCTCTTTCCACGTCTCGTCGATGCTGGCCGCGATGCCCTCGTAGATTTGCGCGGCCTGAATGAGCGTCGCCCGGGTCACGTCCCAGGATGAGGCGGCGCGCTTGCGCAAGGACGCCGCCTTCTCCCGGTAAAACGCAGCCCTGGCCCTGGCACTGCTGCGAGGATGACCCGTGCCTTCGGTCATGACATCTCCCTGCGAGGAGCCAACGAAGACCGCGCGCGCAAGTTCCGGGAGGAGAGATCCGGGAGGAGAGATCCGGGTGTGCTTGCCGTTCGTCTCGAAGGCCGCGGCGGCTACAGCAATCTCGCCGAGGAGGGCTGCCCACACCCAAATCGCCGGGCGCAAGGCGCTCCCGGTGAAATGGCGCGTGCGCGATGCCACGGATCGCGTGAGCGCGGCTCAGCCGCCGAGCGCGCCTTGCGTATTGACGTAGAGCGAATAGAGGGATTGACCCGCCGCCATGAAAAGCCGGTTGCGCATGGGCCCGCCGAAGCACACATTGGCGCATCGCTCGGGCAGGCGAATGCGCCCGATGAGCTTTCCTTGCGGATTATAGATCACGACGCCGTCGAGCTCGTCCGAGCCCATCCCCCAGCCGCACCAGAGATTGCCGTCGACATCGCAGCGGAAGCCATCGGGCGTGCCGCGATCGGCGTTGATGAAAACGCGGCCCTTGCCGAGCTTCGTGCCGTCGCCGACCACGTCGTAGACATGGATCAAGCGCGGGGTCGAGCCGCAATCGACGACGTAAAGCTTGGTTTCATCGGGCGAGAAGGCGAGGCCGTTCGGCCGCACGATGTCGCC
>JAFBAK010000194.1 GCA_019247795.1 Hyphomicrobiales bacterium
GTGTCGAGCGACGGCAACGCGGCCGCGCTCTCGCGCTCCACCGGCGGCTTCGTCATCGGCGGCGATGTCTCGGCACGCGGCTTCATGGGCGGGGATTGGCGCTTCGGACTTGCGGGCGGCTACACGAATGACCGCATCACGGTGAGCCAGCGGCTCTCTTCGGCGACCTTCGAGAGCGTCTTCGGCGGCGCCTATGCGGGGGCGAGCTTCGGTTCGCTGCAATTACGGGCCGGCGCGCTTTACGGCACGAACTCGAACTCGACGACGCGACAGGTGATCTTCCCCGGCTTTTCGGATGCGCTTTCATCGAGCAATGGCGGCTCCACGGCGCAAGCTTTCGGCGAGGCGGGTTACCGGATCGCGCTTTCCGGCGCGAGCTTCGGGGGCCTTGGCTTCTCGCGCGCGAGCATCGAGCCCTTCGCGGGCGCGGCCGCCTTCCTCATCCATCAGAACGGCTTCACCGAGGGCGGCGGCGCATCGGCGATCACGGGCTTTGCTCGCGACTTCGACATCCAGACGACGACGCTCGGCGTGCGTTCGGAGCTCGCCTTCGCGTCGCTCCCGGTGAGCGTCACTACGATGCTCGGCTGGCGCCATGCTTATGGCGATGTGGTGCCCTCGGTGCTTCTCGGCTTCCAGGGCGGGGCGCAAGCCTTCAGCGCCTCGGGCGTGCCGATCGACCGCGATGCCTTCGTGGCGGAGGCCGGCGTCAGTTACGCGGTGAGCTCGATCTTCTCGGTCGGCCTTTCCTATTCGGGGCAATTCGGCCAACGCGCCACGGACAATTCGTTCAAGGGCAATCTCGACCTGCGGTTCTGAGGAATTACGGTGACAGTGCACTTAATTCACGCGACAACTGTCATTCAATGAGGACGGCGATCCCGTGAATTAAGTGCATTGTCACCATAATTCCCGCCTACCCTCGTTCTACACAAGGGGAAAGGCGTGAATGCGACGCCCTGTTTCTCACCCTTCACTTCTCACGCTTCATTTATTCAAACGGTGGTCGCGGGCGAGCCGACGGCGCGATTTAGTTTTAGTCAAGTATCGAGATGCGAGGCGTGTTTATGCAGCCTTACCCGCCGAATATTTTTTTACCTTGATCTTGCTCGCGCGCCGTTTGGCTTGCCACAGATCATAGGACAATTGATTACGCAGCCACGACTCGGCCGTGCCCCAACCCGCCTTTTCGAGCCGAATGGCCATATCGGCCGTTATACCGTTATGACCGTTCAACAGTTCTGATAGGGTCACGCGGGAGATGCCCAGCCATTTTGCTGCGGCCGTCACCGACAGGTCGAGAGGTTTCAAGCAATCCTCGCGGATCATCTTGCCCGGATGAGGCGGGTCGAACATTTCCACTTTCGGCCTCCTTTCAGACTAGTGATAATCCTCAAAATCGACATTGGTCGCATCCTCTCCTTCGATTTCGAACGTGAGGCGATAGTTTCCCGACACCGTGACCGACCATGTGCCGCTACGCTCACCCTGAAGTCGATGCAGCCGGTACCCCGGCAATGACATGGACTCGGGCAAGGGGCCGTCCTTTAGGCGCGCCAACATACGTCGGAGTTTTTCGGCGAGCTGGGCGTCCAGACCCTTGGTGGTCCCCGTGCGAAACAGAGCTTCGAGCCCCTTGTGACGAAATCGTTTGATCACGCAATATCGTAAGCTGTCGCCTTTCGGTTTACAACAATAATTGACGGATGATCCTTTCTTTCGGAACCAATTCTCGGAGAAGCAAATAGGCTTTTCAAACCGTAGCCACCGGTGTCGCGGGCGAGCCGACGGCGCCCGGGAGCCGCAGAGGTGGCGCCGTCAAGAGAAAACGGTTGCGCTTGTGCGCGCGCAGCCACTCGGCGAGGGGCGTTAGATGCCACATCTCGCCGAGATTGACGCCGAGCTTGAAGAGGCAATGCTCGTGTAGCGGCAGCGAGGCGCAGCAACCCTCGTGATCGACGGCGGGCACCGCCTCGACCCCATAATTATCGGCGATAAGCGCCGCGAGGCCCGTGTCGGTGATCCAGTTGAGGAGCCGCTTGTCGCGGCCGTTGAGGACCGCGCACAGATGATGCGCCTTGCCCGGATCGGGGTCGCCTTTCATCTCGAGCAGCATCTCGGCAAAGCCGGTGTGGATGAGCACCATGTCGCCGGTCTCGATCTCGACCTTGTCCGCATCGAGGATGCGCATCAGCCGGTCATAGCCGAAGACGATGCGAAGGCGCTTCACATGGGCATGGAGGTCGATCATCACGCCCCGGCCCTGGATGCAGTTTTCGGCCATGCGCGCGACGCTGAGCGCGGTGGCGTTCGAGGTCGAAACCGCACCGAGCGGGCCTTCGGCACCCGCGTCCTTCGGATCGCTCGGTCCGATGATGTCCTTGCCGGCCCGATACCCGTTGTAGAAAACGGGCTCCGGCACGCCGTCGCCGTTCGCGTCAAAAAGCGAACCCACATGGGCGAGGCTGTCCCATTGCGTCGAGTATTGCAGGTGCATGACGACGAGATCGTCGCAGATCACGTCCGTCATGTTCGGGTCGTCATTCGCCAGCACGTAATTCATGTTCGGCTTGCCGGCGCGCGAGGTCGGACGAAGCACCGGCGGCAGTCGGCGCGGGTTGAGCACGTTCTTGCCCGGATAGTCGAGCGGAAGGCTGAGGCAGAAGCTCTTGCCTTCGCGTACTTCCCCAATGCCTTGCAGCACCTTCTCGCGCGTGACGAGGTTGAGCCGTCCGAGCTGATCGTCCGGCCCGAAGTCGCCCCAAGTCGAACCTTCGGGCCGGTTCACCCACCGCTTCGTCGCCATCGCTTTCCTCTTCGTTGAGACGAGCCGCCGTTTCACACGCGCCGGCGACGAGAAGCCGGCATAAGCTCGAGGCGAAGCTCGGCCCGGCGAGCCTGCGCCTGGCGGGCTCGTCCGGTCGCTATCTTCACTTCTTGACGAGCGGACAGGTCGATTGCGACAAGGGCTGGAACGCTTCGTCCGCCGGAATGGTCGCGACGAGCTTGTAGTCGTCCCAGGGCTCCTTGGACTCGGATGGCTTCTTCACCTCGAAGAGATACATGTCATGCACCATCCGCCCGTCCTCCCGGATGCGCCCATCATGCGCGAAGAAGTCATGGATCGGCGTCTCCTTCATCGCCTTCATCACCGGCCCCGCATCGACCGTGCCGGCCGCGGCGACCGCCTTGAGGTAATGCATCGTCGAGGAATAGACGCCGGCATGATCCATGGTCGGCATCTTGTGCATTTTCTCGAAGAAGCGACGCGACCAGACGCGAGTTTCATCGTTCATGTCCCAATAGAAGGCGCTGGTCAGAAGCAGGCCTTGCGCCGCTTCGAGCCCGAGCGAATTCACGTCGGTGATGAAGACGAGGAGCGCGGCGAGCTTCTGGCCCGATTTGCCGATGCCGAATTCCGCGGCTTGCTTGATCGTATTGATCGTGTCGGCGCCCGCATTGGCGAGGCCGATCACCTTCGCCTTCGAGGCTTGCGCCTGCAGCAGGAAGGAGGAGAAATCGGGCGTGTTGAGCGGCACGCGCACGGAGCCGAGCACCTTGCCGCCATTCTTGTCGATGAAGGCGGAAGTGTTCTTTTCGAGATCCTGGCCGAAGGCATAATCCGCCGTGATGAAGAACCAGCTGTCGAAGCCGGCCTTCACGGTCGCGACGCCCGTGCCCTTGGCGAGCGCGTAATTGTCGTAGGCGTAGTGGACCGTGAAAGGCCCGCAATCCTCATTCGTGAGCCGTGTCACGCCCGGCCCGCTCATGACGATGATCTTGCCGCGCTGCTTGGCGACCTGGTTCGCCGCGAGAGCCGTGGCGGAGGCCGCAACGTCGAGAATCGCCTCGACCCCTTGATCGTCGAACCATTGCCGCGCGATCGAACCCGCGAGATCGGCCTTGTTCTGGTGGTCGGCGAAAACGATCTCGATCGGCCGTCCGAGCACCTTGCCGCCGAAATCCTCCGCCGCCATGCGCGCGGCGGTGACGCTCCCCTGCCCGGTGATGTCCGCGTAAGGCCCCGACATGTCGAGGAGAAGCCCGAGCTTGAGCGGAGCCTGTGCGAAGGCCGGCGCTTGGCAGAAAGCAAGAACGGTCGCGAAAACGGCGGCAAATAACGGAAATCTCGCTCGCATGAGGCGCTTCCCCAGTCCTCCCCGCCGCAGGCTGCTGCCATGCGGTCGATTTTTTAAGAAAGCGGCGGCCCTCCTATGGGGCCGCCTGATGTGAGCGCTCGAGCGCTGTCTTGGGCGGCAGGCTACTCGGACGGAGCTTCTTGGGCCGCAAGTTACTTGGGCCATCTGCGCCCGACGGGGGCGCAGATGAATGGCACGAGTTCAACGCGCCGAGGCGAGGTCAGACGCCGACCTGCGCCACGTATTTCGTGTTGAGGTAGGCGTCGATCGCCTCGCGGCCGCCTTCCGTGCCGTAGCCGGAATCCTTCACGCCGCCGAAGGGCACTTCCGGCAGCGCCAGCGGCGCCCCGTTGATCGCCACCATGCCGCTTTCGATCGCCGCGCCGATCGCGGTCGCGGTCTTCGTCGATTTGGTGAACGCATACGCCGCGAGGCCGTAGGGCAGGCGATTCGCTTCCGAGACGACGCCGTCGAAAGTGTCGAAAGGCGCGATCATGGCGAGCGGCCCGAAGGGCTCCTCGTTCATGATGCGGGCGTCCTTCGGCACGTCGGTGACGACCGTCGGCTCGAAGAAGAAGCCCTTGTTGCCGATGCGGTTGCCGCCGGTCTTCACCGTGGCGCCGCGCTTCTTGGCATCGGCCACGAAGCCCTCGAG
>JAFBAK010000072.1 GCA_019247795.1 Hyphomicrobiales bacterium
GCTCGCCGAGCGCGTCGACGCCTTCGTCGCGATGGCGCAAGGCCTCGCCGAACTCGGCTACTCGACGCCGAAGATCCTCGGTCGGGATCTCGACGACGGTGTCCTCATCATCGAAGATCTCGGCCACGAAGGCGTCATCGATGCGAAGGGGCCGATCGCCGAGCGCTACGGCTTGGCGACGGCGCTTCTGGCCGATTTGCATCGGCGCGATCTCCCGCAGGCGCTGCCGATCGAGGCTTCGCGCGAGCACGAGATTCCGCGCTACGATCTCGAAGCCCTGCTCGTCGAGGTCGACCTTCTTGTCGACTGGTATGTGCCCCATGTGGTGCGCTCGCCCGTGCCGGCTTCCGCGCGTGCCGATTTCGCCCGCCATTGGCGCGCCGCACTGGCGCCGATCGTCACCGGCGCGGGAACCTGGACGTTGCGCGATTTCCATTCCCCCAACCTTCACTGGTTGCCGCAACGGGAGGGCTTGGCGAAACTCGGCCTCATCGATTTTCAGGACACGGTCATCGGGCACCCGGCCTACGACCTCGCATCCCTCCTGCAGGATGCGCGGGTGGACATTCCCCCCGAGCTCGAGCTCAAATTGCTCGCCGCCTATACGCATGCGCGCAAGATTGCCGACCCGACATTCGACCTTGCGAGCTTTGCGGCCGCCTACGCGACGCTCGGCGCGCAGCGGGCTACGAAAATCCTCGGCATCTTCACCCGCCTCGACCGGCGAGATGGAAAACCGCAATATCTCGCGCATATCCCGCGCCTGAAGAAATATTTGATGAGGAATTTAACGCATCCGGTCTTGCACGATCTCAAGCTCTGGTATGAGACAAATCTGCCGGGCGTGTTTGGCGCGGTGAAGTAGTCAGCTCGACAGCCCTCATGGATATGTCTCCTGCCGCGAAGGCAAAACCCAGTCGCGCCATGGTGCTCGCCGCCGGATTAGGCAAGCGCATGCGCCCCTTGACCACCACCACGCCGAAGCCGCTGATCGAGGTCGCCGGAAAGCCGCTTCTCGACCATATGCTCGATCGTCTCGTCGATGCGGGGGTCGAGGAGGTGGTGGTCAATGTTCACTACCTTCCGGCGCTCATCGAGAGCCATCTTGGCCGCCGGCGCGCCAAGTCTCCGCGCATCCTCATCTCGGACGAGCGCGAGCGCCTCCTTGAAACGGGCGGCGGGGTGAAAAAGGCCTTGCGGCATCTCGGCGGCGCGCCCTTTCTCGTCGTGAACACGGACGATGTCTGGGCCGACGGGCCCCGCCCCAACCTCACGCGGCTCATCGAATATTGGGACATGTCGCGCATGGACGCCCTTTTGCTGCTCGCGCCGACGGCGACGAGCTTCGGCTATGAAGGTCGGGGCGACTTTGCCATGGATCCCTTCGGGAGGTTGCGCCGCCGTCGCGATCGGGAAGTGTGCCCTTTCGTGTTCGCCGGCGTCTCGATCCTCAACCCGTCGCTTTTCAGCGATACGCCCGAGGGCGCATTCTCGCTCAACTTGATCTTCGACAAGGCCGCGGCGCAGGGACGGCTTTTCGGGCTTCGCCTCGACGGCTTCTGGATGCATGTGGGCACGCCGAGCGCTGTCGCCGGCGCGGATGCGAGGCTCGCCGAAAGCGTGAGCTGATGGCAATGCGAGGCTTTTTGGAACGATGGCGGATTGGGCGCGACCCGCTGTGCGCACGAGCGGATCGACATAGTCGCAGGATGGCCGGCTCTTGAGAGTGTTCAGCATTCCGTTCGGGGTGGTCTTCCTCGACGCATTGACGGATGCGCTCCTCGAAGGGCCGCTCAGCCAGCTGATCGATTTCAGCGCAGACCCCCTCACGCTCGCTGAGGCGACCCTTTACGTGCCGACGCGCCGCGCCGGTCGGGCGCTCGGCGCCAAGCTGGCGGAACGGCTCAGGGGCCGCACGACCGTGCTGCCGCGCATCCTGCCTCTCGGAGAGACGGATGCGCTCGAACTCGGCTTGCTCGATGAGGTTTCGGCCGGCATCGAGATCCCGCCGGCAGTCGGCGAGACGCAGCGTCTCTTGCTGCTCGCCGAGCTCGTCGCCGGCTGGAGCCGCGCCATCGATCGCGCCGCATTGAAGCTCGACACGGACGAGGAATTCACCGCGACAGCCGGTACCTCGGGCATCATCTCGCTTGCGGGAGATCTCGCCCGCCTCATCGACACTCTCTACCTCGAAGCGGTGCCGCTCGACGCGCTCGCGCGCCTCGACGCGAGCGACTTCCAGGAGATGTGGCAGATATCGGCGACCTTTCTCGGGATTGCGGGCGAAAATTGGCCGCAGATGTTGGCCGAGCGCGGGAGGATCGACGCAGTCGACCGACACGGCCGCCTCATGCGCGCCTATGCCGAGCGACTTGCGCGGGATGGTTCTCGTCATCCGATCATTGCGGTCGGCTCCACGGGATCCATTGCTGCGACCGCTGATCTTATCGCCAGCATTGCCGGACTCGAGAATGGGGCGGTGGTACTCCCTGGTCTTGACCGCGGTCTCGACCGGCGCTCCTGGTCGCTGCTCGCCGGCAGCGAGCCGGCTCCGAGCCACCCGCAATACGCCTTGCGGCGCCTCCTCGATCGCATGGGGCTCGAGCCGCGGGATGTCGAAGAGATCGGTGTGCCGTCCCCGGCGCTCGCGGTGCGCGCCCGGCTGTTTTCCGAGGCGATGCGCCCTGCCGAGACGACGGATGCCTGGGGAGCACTCACTCGAGCTCAAGGTGTCGGATCGCTCGCCGGTCGCGAGCTCGATGCGGGATTTGCCGGGCTCGCCCTGATCGAGGCGCAAGACGAGCGTCGCGAGGCGCTTGCCGTCGCGCTCGTTCTGCGTGAGGCTCTCGAGATCCCGGAGCAGGTGGCCGCGCTGATCACGCCGGATCGCGGATTGGCCGAACGGGTGTCGATCGAGCTTTCGCGCTGGGGGATTTCCGCGGATGATACGGCCGGAACCGCCTTGGCGCGCTCTCCGGCCGGCCGGCTCGCGCTGATCCTCGCCGAGCTCGCAAGCTCGAAACTCGGGAGTTCCAATCTCCTTGCGCTTCTCGCTCATCCGCTCACCCATCTCGGGCTCGCTCGCTCGATCCTCGAGCGTGGCCGCGCGACGATCGATATCGCGCTCACGCGCGGACGGCAATTGCCGGAAAGCTTGCGCGAGCTGAAGGAAGCGCTGGTGAGAGCCGCGCAAGAAATGCCCGAGCACGCCGCCCGCCCACGGGCGCGACTCACGCCCGCGGATTTCGCCGCCGCATCCGCCGTCATCGATGCGCTCGACGCCGCGCTCACGCCGTTTCTCGCCGCCTCCCGGCGGAGCGATCTCAGTCTGCCTGATCTTGGCGAAGCTCATTGGATCGCGGTCGCCGCCGTCACGCGCCTTCCCGATGGTGAGCGCGCGCTCTCCGGCCAAGATGCAGAGGCGCTGGTCGCTCTCTTCGCAGATCTTGCCGAATGCCACGATGCGGGTCCCCTCATACCGGCAGCGAGCTATGCGCAGGCGCTCCGCGGATTGATGGAAGCTCGGGCCGTGATGCCGTCCTCGCCCGGGCATGCGCGCGTCAAGATCTGGGGGTTGCTCGAGGCCCGTCTTCTTGCTGCCGATGTCGTCGTGCTCGGCGGACTTGTCGAAGGAACGTGGCCGGCGCGGATCGCCACCGATCCTTTCCTCAATCGGGGCCTGCGCGCCCAGCTCGAGCTCAGCGCGCCCGAGCGGCGCATCGGGCAGATGGCGCATGATTTCGTCGCTGCCTGCGGCGCTTCTCGGTGCTTCGTCACGCGTCCGCTCAAGTCACAAGGCGCCGATACGATCGCGTCACGATTTCTGCAGCGGCTCGAAGCGGTCGCCGGAACGCGGCGCTGGAACGACGCCAAGGCGCGAGGCGCGTATTACCTCGAGCTTGCCGACATGCTGGACCAGGCGGGCGCGCCCGTGCCCGTGCCGCGCCCGGCGCCTCTGGTACCCGCGGCGCTCCAGCCTCGGCGATTGAGCGTGACCGCGATCGAGACCTTGCTGCGTGATCCTTATGCGATCTTCGCCCGCCATGTCCTGCGCCTCGACAAGCTCGAACCGGCAGGCATGGCCTTCGATCCGCGCCGACAGGGCGTGATCTGGCACGAAGCCTTCGCGACTTTTGTAAAGCGCTATCCCCTTGCCATGCCGGCGCAGGCGATCGAGGCGATCACCGAGATCGGGCGCGAGCTTCTCGCGCCCTACATGGAGGATCCGCAGGTCGCCGGCTTCATCTGGCCCCGGTTCCAGCGAGTAGCGCGCTGGTTCGTGGAATTCGAGCGGGCTCGACGCCCGCAGATCGCCGAGATCACGGTCGAGACCAACTCATGGCTCGATCTACCCCTGGTCAATGGCGAGAGTTTCCGGCTCACCGCGCGGCCGGATCGGATCGAGCGAAATCGGGACACGACGCTCGCAATCATCGATTTCAAGACGGGAACACCGCCGAAGATGATCGACGTGCGTTCGGGCTTCAGCCCTCAGCTGACCCTCGAGGCCGCAATTCTCAGGGGAGGAGGGATGCCGGGCGTGCCGGGCGGCGTGGTCTCGGAGCTGTCCTATGTGGCCCTTTCCGGCGGCACGCCCGCGGGCAGGAAGCAAGCCGTCGATGCCAAGAGCGCCAACGCGGCGACGCTCGACGAGCTTGCCGCGGCACATCTCGCCGGCGTGATCGCCGTATTGAACCAATACCGCGAGGGTAAGCGCGGCTTTGCCTCGAAACCCTTTCCGGGGCTGGCTCCGGCCTATGGCGACTACGACCACCTGGCGCGCTTCGCGGAGTGGGCCGATGAAGGCGGGGAGGACGCCGAGACGGAATGAACAGCTTTCGCCCCGATCTCGATACCAGGGCGCGGCAACTCGCGGCCTCCGATCCTCAAGTGAGCGCCTGGGTGTCGGCAAATGCCGGAGCCGGCAAGACGACCGTCTTGCGAAACCGCGTCTTGCGGCTCCTGCTTCGCGGCACCGATCCCGGCCGCATCCTGTGCCTCACCTTCACAAAGGCGGCAGCGGCCGAGATGTCGAACCGTGTCTTCGCCGAGCTTGCGCGCTGGGTCAGCCTCGATGATGAGGCGCTCGCCCGGGCGATCATGGAAATCTCCGGCGAGGCCGCATCCGCAGAAGGGATCGGCGAAGCGCGCCGGCTCTTCGCGCGCGCCATCGAGACACCGGGCGGACTTCGCGTCGATACCATCCATGGATTTTGCACGCGCCTGCTGCAGGCCTTTCCGTTCGAGGCGAACGTGCCGGCGCGGTTCACGGTGCTCGAGGATGAGCAAGCGCGCGAGCTCATGGCGGAAGCGCAGCTTTCCGTGCTCTCCATGGCGCTCTCCGGGGAAATGCCTGCTCTCGCCGAAGCCTTGACGCGCGTCGGTCAGCATGTCTCGGCGCGGGATTTCGGACCGCTCGTCGATGCCGCTCTCGGCCTGAGGGTTTGGAAGACGGAAGCGGCGCAAGAGCCCGATTTCCTGGAGACGCTCCGCCGGGATCTCTCGCAAGCGCTCGCGATTCGGGCGGCTGACACATCATCGCATGTCGAGAAGGAGCTCTGGTCGTTCCACCAGGCCGCGCTCGCCAAGCGCGCCATCGCGGCGTGGAACGAGGGAAGCGACACGGACAAGGAGCGTGCCGCCGAGCTCGCAAAAATGCCGACGCTTGCGCCGGGCGAACGGCTTGCGACCTACGAGAGACTGCTCCTCACCCGCAATGGCGAGGAGAAAGACCTGCGAGCCCGCAAAAGCCAGGCGAGCGCTGCGGCCCGAAAAGCCGATGCAGCCATCGAGGATGATCTTCAGGCCGAAGCCGAGCGCTTTTTGCGTCTTCTCGATCGCCTTCGCGCCATCGAGACGCGCGAGCGAAGCCTCGCCCTCCTCTCGCTCGCTTACGCAGTCAGGGCGCGGTTCGCACGGCTGAAATCCGGGAAGGCTGCCCTCGATTTCGATGATCTCATCGCCTCTTCGCGCAGGCTTCTCACGCGCGTGCCCTCGAGCTTCGTGCTCTACAAACTGGACGCGGCGGTCGAGCATCTTCTGGTCGATGAGGCCCAGGACACGAACTCCGACTATTGGGCGATCTTGCGCGCGCTTACCTCCGAGTTCACGGCCGGAAGCGGGGCTCGCACGGGAAGGCCGCGCACGGTTTTCGCGGTCGGCGACGAGAAGCAATCGATCTACGGTTTCCAAGGCGCTGAGCCGAAAATCTTCGGCGAAATGCGCGAACGCTTCGACAAGGATTTTCGCGGCCTCTCGGTGGAGGAGAGCCGTGAGCTTTACCGCAAGGTGACGCTCAACCTCTCCTTCCGGTCGACGCAGGACGTGTTATCGGCGGTCGATGCCGTTTTCGCCCTTGAGGCGCATTTCGAGGGACTGACCGCCGATGGCGGCCCTCCGCCGGACCATGTCGGCATAAGGCGGGGAGAGCCAGGTTGCGTCGATCTCTGGCCCGTGATCGCGAAGGACGAGACGGCTCCCGTCGATCCATTCGCACGGCCGGAACTCGGCGCCTTGCCGGCAAGCGCCGAGGTCAAGCTCGCGCGCCGCATTGCGGACGAAGTGAAGCGGTGGATGCGAGAGGGCTGTGATCTCGGCCGCTCGGTGCATCCAGGAGACGTGCTGATCCTGGTGCGTCGGCGAGGCAAGATGTTCGAAGCCGTGATCCGCGCCTTGAAACGGGCCGGCGTGCCCGTTGCGGGCGCAGACCGGCTTTCGCTCTCCACGCATATCGCCGTCGAGGACCTCGTCGCGGCGGGACGGGCCGCGCTCCTGCCAGAGGATGATCTTACTCTCGCAGCCTTGCTGAAATCTCCTTTCATCGGCCTCGACGATCACGATCTTCAACGCATCGCTCCTCATAGAAAAGGCAGCCTTCGCCGCGCCCTGCGCGAGGCTGCTCACGACGATCCTCGTCTGGCGCAGGCGCATGATCGCCTCGACAGGATGCGCGAAGCAGCTCTCAGCAAGGCGGTGTTCGCCTTTTATGCAGAGCTTCTCGGTCCCGGAGGAGGACGCAAAGCGTTGGCCGCGCGGCTTGGTGCCGAGGCCGCCGAAGCGAGCGACGAGGTGTTGCGGCTTGCGCTTGCCTATGAGCGCGGCGGCGGCGCCTCGCTTTTCGGTTTCCTCGACGCCCTGGAAAGAAGCGGCGCGGACATCAAGCGCGACCTTTCCGCCGCTCGCGGCGAGGTTCGCGTGATGACGGTGCATGGAGCGAAGGGGCTCGAGGCACCGATCGTGATCCTCGCGGATGCTTGCGGCTCCCCACCACGCGCCGAGCGTCTCCTTTTGCTGACCTGCGACGGGCGCAGGCAGGTTCCTGCCTGGGTGCCGCGCATGGAGCTCGATTGCGCCGCGACCTCCCGGGCGCGCCGCGACGAGGCTCAGAGCCGCGCGCGCGAGGAGCGCCGGCTGCTCTACGTCGCCATGACCCGCGCGCGCGACCGCCTGATCGTGGCGGGCTGTCCGGTGAACGGCAAAGTGCCGGCGACTTCGTGGTATGCCATGGTGAAGACCGCGCTCGAGGCAAAATCGCCGCCAGGCCTCATCGATCTTCCGGCTCCGTCAGGCGCGGAGCCCGTCAAGCGTTGGTGCCTGTCGATACCTCCACAGACGAGGTCGCTTTCGTCGAAGCCCCCATCGAGCGCGGTGACGAGCACCCGTCCGGACTGGCTCGATCGCCCCGCACCCGCAGAATCCCCGGCAAGACCGCCGCTTCACCCTTCGCGTGCGCTTGATGCTGCGGATGGGCGCACGCAAGGCGGCCCTCCTCCGACGCGTGACGCCTTGCTGGCCGGCCGCTTCGCTCATGCGCTTCTCGAGCACCTGCCGCGCCTTGCTCCGGAAAGACGCAGAGCAGCGGCGGAGATTCTGAGTCGCGGCGAGACGGGCCTTACGCACCACCGTCGCTCGGAGATCGTCGGGAGAGCGCTTGCCCTCATGACGGAACCAGAGGTCGCGCCGCTTTTCTCGGCCGGGAGTCTCGCGGAAGTGAGCCTCTCGGGGGAAATCGAGCTGCCGGATGGAACCCGCCGCGCCGTCGCCGGCCGCGTCGACCGAGTCGCGCTCACGCCGCGCGGGGTGCTGATCGCCGATTTCAAGACGAGCCTGCCCAAAAAGGGGCGCGCGTTCACGCGTGCCGTCGTTCAGCTCGCGATCTATCGCGCCCTTGCCCGAAATCTCTATCCTGCCCATCCCGTTCGCTGCTTCCTCATCGAGCTCGACGGTCTTCGGCGCCTCGAGCTCACCGACACCGATCTCGATGAGGCGCTGCGGCTGATCTCGGCCTGACGCGCGCGTTTGCGCGGGTGCAACTGAACCCGAATCCGGCCATGTTTTTGCCTCGCAAGTGGAAAGCCTCAACGGAACAGGACGGGCGAGGGGTGCGATAGCCAACGACATCTTCGAATCGGCCTGCCCCAATCTGCGTTTCGTGCTTACCCCAACTCACGCTTAAGTTGTGCCGATTCGGCACCCCTTGATCAAAATTGCACAAATCCCCATGTGGAAGTCGCGGCAGGGAGCGCCTGTTTTACGGGCTCCGCAGCGAAGACGACCGGGATGCGCGTTGTCGAGCTTGCAGCGGCCGTGATGGGCGCCGGAAAGGGCTCGGAAGATGTCGCGTCAAAACGGGTTGTCCTCGCCGTTCATGCTGGGCTTCGACGAGATCGAGCGGGCTCTCGATCGTGTCGCCAAAGCCGCAGGGGACGGTTACCCCCCTTATAACATCGAACGAATCTCCGCCTCGGAGGTGGGTCCCGAAAAGCTGCGGATCACTCTTGCGGTGGCGGGATTTGCGCGAGACGACATCGAAATCGTTGTTGAAGACAAGCAGCTCCTGATCAGGGGACGGCAAACCGACGACAAGGCGCGGCAGTTCCTGCATCGGGGGATTGCGGCGCGACAATTCCAGCGAGCGTTCCTCCTCGCGGACGGCCTCGAGGTGCTTGGCGCGGAGCTTGCTCATGGGTTGTTGTCGATCGATTTGACGCGCCCGAACATTGAACGAGTCACGCGCCGGATCGTTATCGATGACAGGGAATAAAAACTCGTGCGACTAACTCTTAACCAAAAGGCACGAGAATTGCGTATCAAACTGACGGAGGTTTGGTCATGAACGCCACGCATTTGGGAACTCCCGCCATTTCGGTTCAGGAGCTTGCGGTCCTCGGCGAGGGCCGGATCGCCTATATGAAGCCCATGCTCTCCGACGATGTCAGCCGCGCTTTCCCTCAGGCCCCCAAAATTCAACCGGGCCTGCACCTTTTCGGCCTGTTCGCCGCCGACGGATCGCCCATTCTGATCACCGATTCGCGCGAGGCGGCCCTCGTGAACGCGCGCGACAGCGATCTCACCATGGTGAGCTTGCACTGAGCGGTTCATCATCATCGCGGCACGGAGAGCTTCCCTCCTCATCAACGGCTTCTCACGGATGTCCGCCGCACGCCCGGCCCGTATCAAAATGGCGTTTCGCCGCATTCGCTGACGATTTCGCGGAAGCCTTGACCGCCAAGTAGGCCCGGTCTTTCCGTCGGCCTGGAAGCCGTCGCGGTCGGTTCCGATGGGAAAGGTATCTTCCCCTTTTCCGGATCATGCTCTAGAAAAGCCCGCGGCGGGCGCGTAGCTCAGCGGGAGAGCACTCCCTTCACACGGGAGGGGTCACAGGTTCAATCCCTGTCGCGCCCACCAGTCCACCCCTCTGCAATTACAAAACAAACTGGGCGAGAGCGTAGTGCTTTGAAGTAGCCCGACGTCTGTCCGGAAGCGGATCGGAAGCAAACAGCACAAAATCCAAGTGGCCCGCCGACCAGGCGCGGCTCAGTTGGTTTCGCTTCCTCTCGAGAGAGATACCGTCGAGCGAAGGCCGGATTGCTCGCGCCAGGAACCCCAAACTGGTCGAAAGCAAGGGCCTTATATGGCGCCCTGAACCGTCTGTCATGCAGGTCACGTCAGACGTCACATCCCTATAGGGTGGGTGTGTGACGTGACGCGTGACGTCAGGGTTGCGTCACACCTGACGTCAGACCTGACGGCGATGTCAAAACGTTTCTCAACTCTGTGAAAATGTGGTACGGATGAGAGCGCGTTTGTTTCCCAATATTACTTTGCTCAACGGACCGTCACGGCTTGGTCGCGCCAGCACGGGCGTTTGTTATACGCCGTAAGATATCTCGTTTCAGCCCGTCTGCAGGAATGCGATAGATGCGCGAATTTGTAAGGCATTTTGTACTTCCTCTTGCCAAAAAATACCGCTGGCGGTCCCTTTGCGAAATCGGGGCCAGCATGGGTCAGAGTACTGACTGGCTACTCCGTTTCAAAGATGTCTCAGCGTATTCGATAATTGATCCGTGTCTCGACGCGGATTTAATTTCAAAATATGCGGGCGACCCAAGAGTAAAGGTTTACAAGGGCAATAGCTTGGATGTTTTGCCAAATATACGAGAAGTTTATGATTGCATACTTATTGACGGTGACCACAACTGGTATACGGTATATAATGAATTACGCTTGATCCGCTTGCGAGGACTATTGAGTCCCGGTGGAATGATCTTTTTGCACGATGTGGGTTGGCCTTTCGGACGCCGGGATATGTACTATCAACCAGAGACAATTCCCGCTGAATACCGTCATCCCTACCTGCAGAAGGGGATAGCAAAAGACTCGAGTGACCTTCAGGATTCCTCGACCATGAGCTCACGGTATAACAATGCAACCGGCGCGGGTGGTATAAAAAACGGGGT
>JAFBAK010000218.1 GCA_019247795.1 Hyphomicrobiales bacterium
ATCGAGAGGGCTCAGCGCCGGATCGGCGACCGGGCGCGAGCCTCTCACCCCATAACCATCGAGAACATGCAACGAGAACAGCAGATGTACGATTTGACGCGCCTCGAGGCGGCTCGCGAGCGCATTCGCGATCATGTGACGAGGACCCCGCTTTTCCGTTCCTCGACGCTCTCTAACGAAATGGGCTGCAACGTCTTCATCAAGGCGGAACTTTTCCAAAAGGTCGGCTCGTTCAAGCCGCGCGGGATGCTCAATTGCCTGCTGACCATGCATCCGGACGAACTGCGAAAAGGCGTCATCACCTTTTCGGCCGGAAATGCGGCCCAAGGCTTGGCTTATGCGGCACGGATCGTCGGCGCGCGGGCGGTCATTGCGATGCCCGAAGCGGCGAGCCCGGCGAAGATCGCCGCGACCCGCTCCTATGGCGGGGAGGTAATCTTGGACGGCAAGAATGCCGCCGAGACCTACGCGAGGTGCATGGCGGAGGTCGCCGCGCAAGGCCTCGTCTACGTGCCTTCCTATGACGATCTCGCGTTGATGGAAGGGCACGCCTCGCTCGGACTCGAGATCCTTGAAGACGTGCCGGACGTCTCGGCCATTTTCTGCGGCATCGGCGGAGGCGGGCTCATCGGCGGCCTCGCCATGGCGCTACGCGCCTCGAAGAGCAAGGCCCGAATTTTCGGCGTCGAGCCGGAGCTTGCCTCTTGCGCGACGCAGGGGTTGCGTGAGGGCAAGCCGGTGCAGGTCGTCAATGGGAGGACGCTCGCCGACGGGCTCGCTCCGCCGATCGTCGGGAAATCATGCCTGCCCATCATCCGCGATGAAGTCGAGGAGGTGATCCTGGTGACGGAAGAGGAGATCGCCGAAGCGATCCGGTTCCTCCTCTCGCGCTGCAAGCTCTTGTCCGAAGGCGCGGGAGCAGCCCCGCTGGCCGGCCTGCGTCAGCGAAGGAATCGGGGCTTCTCGCCCAGGGACAATGTCGTCCTCGCGGTTTGCGGCGGCAACATCGATCTTGACAGATTGGCGGGCATTCTGCCCACGGTGCCGGTCTCGTGAAGGAAGGCCACGCCGACGGCCGCGACTGATCGACTCTGCCTAAAGCCACGGGCTAGAGGCGGCCGTTGCGGATCAAAGATGTGAGCATTTCACGACGCTTCGCGCCTGGTTGCTCGACTTCTTCCGGTCAGGGTCAATCGGCGCCGATCTCAATCTTTGGACCTGCACTGCAACGGCGCTTGAAACATTCGACCGGAATGGCTTGCGGCGCGTGTCACGACTTGCGCTCGCGCCTGCACCCTCCGGGGAGCACCACATCGAGACCACGTAGCAGGCAAGTCCATGGATGCGCTCAGCGGCTTTTGGACGTCTTGTCGGCGCGCGGCCCGCCTCAAGGAAACGTGATGCCGGAACATCCTCTAGCTGCGCTATGCGCGAGGATCAGCGCACCACGATGGAGGATGCCATGGACAATGCCTGGGAAAAAGATCCGATGCTTGTGGCCACGCAGCTCGAGCGGCGCTCCTTCATCAAAGGCAGTCTCGTGGGCGGCGCGGCCGCGGGCTTCGCGCTCGCCGTGCAGCCCGTGTCGGCGGAGACGATCATTACCGACACCAATGGGCTCGACGCCGGCATGGTGCAGGTGAAAACCGAAGACAAAATGGTTCCGGCTTATCGCGCCCGCCCGGCTGGAAGCGCGAATGCACCGGTGATCGTCGTGATTCAGGAGATCTTCGGTGTGCACGAGCACATCAAGGATGTGTGCCGTCGTCTCGCCAAGCTCGGTTACTACGCGATCGCGACCGATCTTTACTCACGCATCGGCGACGCGACGCACATCTCCGACATTCCGACTCTTCTTTCCACCATCGTCTCGAAGGCGCCCGATGCCCAGGTCGCTTCCGATCTCGACGCGACGGTCACTTTCGCGGGCGGCGAGGGGGCGGACATCTCGAAGCTCGGCGTCACCGGCTTCTGCTGGGGCGGCCGCCAGACTTGGCTGTTCGCGGAACATAACCCGAAGCTCAAGGCCGCCGTCGCCTGGTACGGCCCCTTGACGAATGTTCCCAATGATCTTCAGCCCAAGCGGGCCATCGACGGGGTTGCCGATCTGAAATGCCCGGTTCTCGGCCTCTACGGCGCCGCGGATCAAGGAATTCCGGTCGATGCGGTGAATGCCATCAAGGCCGCGGCCGACAAGGCCGGAAAGATCGTCGAGGTGGTGATCTATCCGGACACGCCGCACGGCTTCCACGCCGATTATCGGCCGAGCTACCGCCCCGACAAGGCCGCCGACGGCTGGGCGCGCCTTCAGGCCTGGTTCAAGAAATACCTCGTCTAAGATATTGGCGCTGGAACGAGAAATCTCAGGAGAACCTTTCCGGCGCGTAGCCCCGTGAGTTGACGCGCGCCTGCGGGGCCACCAAAAGGGGCGCGTGGATCACGGCCCGATCTCGACTCGGACCGCCGCGGCGGCGACCGCGGGCGGTTTTATGCATGACCTTGTGGCGGCGCTGTTGCGCTCGCATGGGCTGGCGTGCGCGGTTCTCGTTGCGTTGTCGCTCGTGATGTTCCTTCCGGGTTTTGCAGGCTTGCCGCCCATGGATCGGGACGAGCCGCGTTTCGCCCAAGCATCGAAGCAGATGCTCGAGACGGGCAACTTCGTCTCGATCCGTTTCCAGGGGGAGGCGCGCAACAAGAAGCCGGTCGGCATTTACTGGTTGCAAAGCGGGAGTGTTGCGCTTGCGCAAGCCGTCGGCTTTGACGCTGCGCGCGCCACGATCTGGCTTTATCGCATTCCCTCGCTCGCCGGCGCGATCGCCACCGTGCTGCTCACTTATTGGGCCGGGCTCGTCTGGCTCGACAGGCGCTTCGCTTTCATGGCTGCGGCGCTCATGTCCGCCTGCATTCTTCTCGGCGTCGAAGCGCGTCTTGCCAAGACTGATGCGGTCCTTACCGCGACTATCGTGGCGGCGATGGGAGCGCTCGCTCGGATATACGCGGTGCGCTCCGGCAAGGGAAAGGGTTCCGTAGCCCCATCCTTCGTGCTTTGGTTCGCGATCGCGGTGAGTATCCTCGTCAAGGGACCGATCGTGCTCATGGTCGCGGGGCTCGCCTCGCTGGTGCTTTCGATCAGGGAGCGCTCGTCGGGCTGGCTCAAGCCGGCGGCGGATTGGCGGGCGATGGTGCTTTCTGCCATCATCGTCGCGCCCTGGTTCATCGCCATCGCGCTCGACACGCATGGCGCGTTCTTCGGCGAGGCGGTCGAGGGCGACATGCTGAGCAAGGTCGCGGGCGCTCGTGAGGCCCATGGCGCACTGCCCGGCACCTACCTCATCGCCGCGCTTGTCACCTTGTGGCCGATCGCTCCTTTGGCCCTCATCGCCGTGCCTGAGATCTGGCGCGCGCGCCGCGAAGACGCAGTGACCTTCCTCTCGGCCTGGCTCATTCCGTCATGGCTCGTCTTCGAAGCCGTGCCGACGAAGCTTCCCCATTATGTGCTGCCACTCTATCCGGCAGTCTCGCTTCTCGTGGCCTTTGTGGCGAGCCGGGACGCCTTTCTTCCCGACGAAAGATGGAAACGGCTCACGCTCGTTCTCCTCCCTTTACCGGCCGCTCTGATCGCACTCGCGATCCCATACGCCACGTTCCTCTACGGAGATCGAGCCGACATCATGGGTGCCATGATCGCGGCCGGCGCGGCGATATGCGCGGGCTTTGCAGCCCGCGTCGTGATGCGCAGACCGATGGAGCAAGCCATCGCGGCGGCTCTTCTCGCCGCGATGCTCCTTTTCATCGGCGTCTACGAATTCGCGGTTCCTCGCCTTCAGTCCTTGGCGTTGTCGCCTCGCCTCGCCGCGGCATTGTCGAGATCTCCTTGCGTGCCTCAAGGTTTGGCGACCGCCGGCTTCAATGAGCCAAGCCTCGTCTTTCTCACGCGCGCCGATCTTCAACAGACGACGGGGGCCGATGCCGCGCGGTTCCTCGCACTTCCCGGATGCCGCGCCGCTTTTGTCGATATCCGGCAGGAGGGCGATTTCACGAAGAGCCTCGCGGCAATCGGACGGACACCGCAGCTCCTCGGTCGAGTGCTGGGCGTCAACCTCAACGGGGGTCGCCATATGGATATCGGGGTTTATGCCAATGGCGGTTGAGGCGACGCGCGACAAATCCGCTCGCGCGCCGTCGCACTCCCCGCTTGGGTTTCTCGGCGCTGATCCCGCCCGAGCGATTGCCGGTGGACTGAGGCGGCGGCTCGTCACCTTGTTCGCGACCGCCAGAACCGCGCCCGGCGACCTTGTGCCCGGCCTCGGTGCTGCCGTGGCCGCGGTCATCCTCGTGCTCGCTTGCGCGCTGCTTCTCGACAAGCCCGTCGCCGCCTCGATGCGCCACCTGCCGCTTCGCGTCACGCGTTTCTTCCACGACATCACCACGCTTGGCGAAGGGTGGGTCTGGATGCTTCCCCTGGCGCTGGCGGCGCTTGCGCTCGCCTGGGCAAGTCTTGTCGCGAGATCGAGGCGCCAACGGGCGCGACT
>JAFBAK010000032.1 GCA_019247795.1 Hyphomicrobiales bacterium
GCGGGAGCCAAAAGTTTCCTGCTCACCTTCACTCAGACGCTCGCCGGCGAGCTGAAGGACACGGGCGTGCAGGTCCAGGTCTGCCTGCCGGGACGCGTCGACACCGAGTTCCATTCCTTGCAAGGGTTCGACACCACAAAACTCCCCCCATCCATGATCGCGCAGGACATTGCGACGGCGGCCCTCGCGGGGCTGGCCTTGGGTGAGGTCGTCTGCGTTCCGGCTCTCGCCGATGCAGCTTCTCTCGACCGATTGGCCGAGTCTGAGCTCGCGGTGTTCAGGGCGGCGACGCAATCCAAGCCGGCGCTCGCCCCCCGCTACCGGGAAGCGGCCGGCGTTTCTTAGCCCTCATCGCGTTCAAGCCGGCGACGATCACAACCACTGTCGTGCGCTTCCTTCGCGCCCTCAATGAGGCCCTTGTCGCGCCGCGATCAGGCCGTGCGCCTGCTTCGGTTCGGCATGCCTCCGGTTGCAGTGATCTCCGCGCTCAATTGCTCGATGGTCGTGCGGTGCCGCATCGCGGTCTGCCGGATCAGCGTGAAAGCGTCTTCTTCGGAGAGTGAATGGGCGCGCATCAGTTGCAGCACCGCGGCAAAGACCACGCGCCGCGCGCGGACGCGATCCTCGAGCTTCCCGATGTACGCCGCCGTTTCGTTTCGGTGCTGAGCGCAGTCGAAGGCCACCACCAGCGCGGTGTACAGACCTGCGGAGCGCAGCGGCTTGATCAGAAAGGATGCAGGCTTGAGATCGAGGAGCCGCTTCAGCCGGCTCGGTGTTTCGGTGCCGATCAGGGCGATGATCGGTGCGTTGATGCTCGGTGCAGGCGATGTTTCGGATTTCATCGGAATATCGTCTGCATCCAGTATGATCACGTCGACCGGCGCGGCTGGTGCGATCGGCTGCTCCGGATCTGCTCCGGTGACGGACATGCCCAGGCGATGGAATTGACGGCGCAGGATCGGGATCTCGCGCTCATCCTTCATGATCAGGAGGGCGTGACGGCCGCGGACGGAGAAGGGAGACGATCTCGTCATTTGACGACACGCAGGTGGTTGGGTCCCTTCCGGGAGAACTCGCCGCGTTTGTCCAGCTTCGTGCCGACTGAGGTCAGATCGAGGTTGGACAGATACGGATCGGGACGTTCAGGCGCATCCGCTTCCCAGAAAACCCTGAACTGACAGTCGGGTGCCGAGCGCGCCAGGCGCGGCGTCAGAAAACAATGATTGTTGTCGGGATCGACCCAGATCGGTCCTTGGGGCGAATCGTAGCGGTGATTGGCCGTGGCGCGGCGGACGGCTGCGACATTCGCTGATCCCGCGCGGCGGATCGCACGCGCGAGCAGCATGACGCAGACATAGGTCGACTGGCTGTCGACGGACACATGGCTGTCGGTGCCGTAGCGGGACTTCCAGCGCGCAACGAAAGCGCGGTTCTCCTTTTCCTCGATGCTCTCGAAATAAGCCGACGACGTTATGCAGCCGACGGAGGCGGCTGGTCCGATCAGCTTCAGCTCCGGTTCGCAAAGACTGCAGCTCAGCATCGGGATCGAGATGCCGGCCCGCGTCAATGACCCATGCAATGCGCGGATGAAGACATAGCTCGATTCTCCCACGAGCGTATTGAAGACAGCAGGCGGCTTTCGCTCGAGGATCTCTTTCACGATGTGGTCCACGGCCGTTTCGCCAAGCTCCAAGAGCCGTTCGGCGACGATATGCCCGCCTGCCGAAGTCACGATTTCGCGCAGCACGCGATTGGTTTCCCACGTCCACACATAGTTGGATCCGACACAGAACACGTCGCTCGCGATATGCTCGAGCATGTGCCGAACGAGCGGCACCACCGTGTGGTTGGGCGCCGCACCGACATAGATCACGTTATCGCTGCTTTCGAATCCTTCGTAGCGGGCCGGATGCCACAGCAGGCGCTCGGTGCGCTCGACGATGGGGATGACCTGCTTGCGCGAGGCCGAAGTATAACAGCCGACGATATGCTCGACCCGCTCTTCACGAATGAGATTGTCGCACGCGGCGTGATACGCCGGCACGATGCCGCCGGGATCGCGCAAATGCGCCGTGAATGCGAAATCGAAAGCATCGCTCTGGTTCACCTCGTCGACCGCCATCAGCGCGCTCTTCTCCATCTCGCGGCCCATCATGGCGTAGGGTCCAGATCGGGAGAACACGAGGCCAAGCGGAATGGAAGGTTTGGTCATGAAGGAACGCGCGCCGATTGTGCTGTGTCCGGAAAAAACTGTGTGCGTCAGATTGACAAGCGCGGAAAGTCTAAGACACAATCCTGTCTCACGTAAGTGCGTGCATGACGAAAGAGCTCTCGCGCAGCCGACGACGTCTGAGTGACGGGCTCACGGTTTCGTTCTGCAACGTAAGACGGCGCGACCATCGATAGCTACGGCATCAAAGCCATTCGGGGCCCTCGCAGGCCGCGGGTGGCTTTTTCGGTTTTGGCAGAGTGCACGAACGGATTTCAATATGGCAGTTCGCCTTCCGACTTTAGGCCAGATCGAGCGCCTCGGATCGGATTTCGGTCTCCTCCTCACCGCGGACGAAGCTGTCGCATATCAGCAAGCCTTCAAGGGACCGCTGGTCTCCTACGGCCGGCTCGAGGAATTGGTGGCTCCGACGCTGGCGTCGGTTGCGCCGCGCTCGCCAGGGTACCGGCCGGGCCCGTCGGAAAATCCCTACGGCGCCTGGTACTGGAAAACCGATATCAAGACCGACGGCACCGGTCTCTTGAATGGCAAGAAGGTCGCAATCAAGGACAACATCTGCGTCGCTGGCGTGCCCATGATGAATGGATCCGCCCTGCTTGAAGGATATGTGCCCGAGATGGACGCCACCGTGGTGACGCGGATTCTGGATGCCGGCGGCACGATCGCGGGCAAGGCGGCCTGCGAGGATCTGTGCTTCTCAGGCGCCAGCCACACCTGTGCGACCGGCGTGATCCGCAATCCGCACAATCCGGCCCACAGCGCTGGAGGCTCGTCCGGTGGCAGCGCAGCATTGGTAGCAGCCGGCGAGGTGCCGATGGCGCTCGGCGGCGACCAAGGCGGCTCGATCCGCACGCCATCGAGCTGGTGCGGCGTGTACGGCCTGAAGCCCACCTGGGGGCTTGTCCCCACCACGGGCTCGATGCCGATCAGCTATTCCGTCGATCACTGCGGTCCGATATGCGCCTCGGTCGAGGATGTCGCGCGGCTCTTGACCGTCATCGCGGGCCATGACGGGTGGGATACGCGCACGATTGCGGCGCGTACCGGCGACTACATGGGTGCGTTGACGCGCTCAGTGAAGGGCATGCGGATCGGTGTCCTGCGCGAGGGGTTCGGCCATGCCGAAAGTGATCCCGCCGTGAACGAAAAAGTCAGGCAGACTGTCGCGACGCTCGCCAAAGCCGGTGTGAACACCGAAGAGGTGTCGGTGCCCTGGCATCTCGACGGGCCGCATGTGTGGACCGGGATCATCCTGGAAGGCGCCGCCGAAATGATGCTCAAAGGATATGGTGTCGGCAACAATATCCATGGCTATTATCCCCTCTCGATGCAGGAAGCTCTCGCCCGCGGCATGGGGACGCGAATCAACGACGTTTCGCCGACCGTGAAGCTCGTGCTGATGCTTGGCGAATACATGCATCGCAACTACCACGGACGTTACCATTCGAAGGCGCAGAACCTGCGCGTGCTGTTGCGCCGCGCCTATGATGATGCATTGCAAAATTTCGACGCGCTGGTGATGCCGACGATACCCTTCACCGCGACCTTGATCCCACCGGCCGACGCACCGCTCGACACCGTGATCGATACCGCACTCAATATGCAGGCCAACACTTGCTCGTTCGACGTCTCCGGGCACCCCGCATTCACCGTCCCTTGCGGGCCTGTCAACGGCTTGCCGGTCGGCCTGATGATGGTCGGACGGCATTTCGAGGAGGAGACCCTGCTCGCCTTGGCAGCGGCGATCGAGAAGTCCGGCGACTGGAAGCTGAATTAGGATGGCGCATGATCAGCAATCGCCGCCACCCCGCCAGGGGACTTACCGCTGTGCCAGGCCGGACGTATCCGGCTCGGCAATATGGTCGATCCGAATGCGCGATCGGCGCGTCGATCCGGAACGAGTACCTCGTCTGAAGAAGGTTCGGCAAACGGAAGGATGGGACAAATGAACATACATCGCAGAACGTTCTTGAAGAGCACCCTCGCGGCCGCGGCCGCCGGCGCGTTTTCTTCCGCCGCCCATGCGGATGATCCGATCGGTGTCGCAAGCATTCATGACTTGTCGGGCGGGCTCGACATTTACGGCAAGCCGATGGTCGATGCGCTGACGCTGGCGGTCGAGGAGGCCAACGGCTCGGGCGGCCTGCTCGGACGCCAGATCAAGCTCATCGAATACGATACGCAATCGAACATGCAGCTCTATACGCAGTTCGCCCAGCAGGCCGCCCTGAAGGACAAGGTAGCCGTCGTGCATGGCGGCATCACCTCGGCTTCGCGTGAGGTCATCCGGCCGGTGCTCGACCGCTTCAAGACGCTGTATTTCTACAACACGCAATATGAAGGCGGCGTTTGCGACCGCAACAATTTCGATACCGGCGTGACCCCGGCGCAGACCGTCGAAAAACTGGTGCCCTACGCCATGAAGAAATGGGGCAAGAAGGTCTATGTCGTCGCCGCCGATTACAATTACGGCCAGATCACCTCGCAATGGGTGAAAAAATACGTCCTCGAAAATGGCGGAGAGGTGCCCTCGATCGACTTCTTCCCGCTTGATGTCACGAATTTCGGTCCGACCATCTCCAAAATCCAAGCGGCGAAGCCCGACTTCGTCTGGTCGGCGCTGGTGGGTGGCGCCCACATCTCGTTTTATCGCCAATGGGCGGCCGCCGGTATGCGCAGCAGCATTCCGATGGCTTCGACGACGTTTGCCGTGGGCAACGAGCACATCGTGCTTTCGCCCGAGGAATGCAACGGCATGCTGATCTGCTACAATTATTTCCAGGACCTGAAAAACCCTGTGAACGAGGCCTTCGTCGGAAAATTCCACACTCGTTTCGGCGCCGATTATCCAAACATCACCGAGCTCGCCATGGGGACCTATCAGGGATTCCGGCTCTGGGCCGAAGCAGTGAAGAAGGCCGGCAGCATCGATCGAATGAAGGTGATCGAGGCCTTGGAGAGCGGGATCAGCATCGACGCCCCCTCGGGCAAAGTGACGATCGATCCGCCGACCCACCATTGCATACTCGACGTGCATATCGCCGAGGTCAGCGACAAGAAGCTGAAGGTGCTCGAGGATTTTGCACAGCAGAAGCCGGCGGATACCGCCGCCGTCTGCAACCTGATCAAGAACCCGAACGACAACCAGCAATACGTGATCAAGATCTGAAGGGCAGAACCGGCCTTACGGCCCTGGATGGAAGTTAGACGTGGATCTTGTTGCCATCCTGGCGATCCAGGTTGTCTACGCAATCGCGAGCCTGGCGCTCATCAGCGTCGGGCTGGCGATCATTTTCGGCATGATGCGCGTGATCAATCTGGCGCATGGCGAGTTTCTGATGCTCGGCGGCTATGCCGCCATCGTTGCCACGAGCCACGGCATCAACATTTGGCTGTCCATGCTCGTGGTGGCGCCCATCGTCGTCGGCCTGATCGGCGTCATCGTCGAGCGCATGATCATTCGCTTCCTTTATGGCCGCATGATCGACACCATGCTCGCCACCTGGGGGCTCAGCCTGTTCCTGGTCGGCCTCACCACCGCGATCTTCGGAAACACCACCGTCGGCATCTCGGCCCCGCTCGGCAGTCTCCAGATCGGCGCCTATCGCACCAGCGCTTACACGCTGTTCGTGATCGCGGTCGCGGTTGTGGTTCTGGGCGCGATCTTCGCGGCCATGCGCGGGACGCGCTTTGGCCTGATCGCGCGCGGCACGATGCAGAACGCCAACATGGCGGCGGCGCTCGGCGTAAACCCGCCCTGGGTCTACGCGGTCACCTTCGGCATCGGCGCGGCGCTCTCGGGACTTGCCGGCGCGGTGCTGGCGCCGGTATCGGGCGTCTTTCCCACCATCGGCGTCGCCTATGTCGCAAAGTCCTTCATTACCGTGATCGGGGGCGGCGCTGCCATTCTCAGCGGAACGGTTTCCGCCTCCGTCTTGTTCGGCACCATCAACCAGATCGCCACCTTCGCCACGACGCCGGTGTTCGGTGAGGTCGCCCTGCTCGCGGCTGCGATCGTGCTGATCCGGCTACTACCGCAGGGCATCACCGGCCGTTTCTTCCGGAGAGGGATGTGAACGGCCGCGGTGTCAACTTGGCGGGCCTCGCGCTGGTCGGCACCATCGGCCTTCTCTTCATGTTCGTGACCCCGCGCCTTGCCGAGCTCGACACGGTGCTCGATCTCACGGTCTACATGATCATGGCGATCCTGGCGCTCAGCCTGGCGCTGATCTGGGGATATGGCGGCATTCTCTGCTTCGGCCAATCGGCTTTTTTCGGGCTCGGCGCCTACACATACGCCATTGCCATGTTCAACATAGGCGAGAGCACGATCCCTTTCCTGCTGGCGATCCTTTTGCCTGCCGGCTTTGCGGCGTTGCTCGGCTATTTCATGTTCTACGGGCGGATCAGCGACGTCTATCTCGGCGTCATCACGTTGACGGTGACGCTGATCCTGTTCAACTCGGTGAACTCCACGGCTGGCCCGGAGTTCCATATCGGCGCCGCGCGGCTCGGGGGATTCAACGGCATTCCCGGCATCCCGCCGCTGAATTTGCCTTTCAACAAAAGCGCAGTGATTGATCTCGAGGGAATGTTTTATCTCGCGACCGGCGCGTTGCTCCTGACTTATTTC
>JAFBAK010000059.1 GCA_019247795.1 Hyphomicrobiales bacterium
TTCGCCGTGGCGCCTCCTTTTCGGCATTGGCGTATCGTTCCTCGTCGCCAATTGTGCCGCCAAAACCAGTGTCGGCGACAATGGAATCGATCCGAAGCTAGGCGTGCGGGCAAGCCCGCGCCTTTACTCGGAAGGCGAGGAGATCCCGAAAGGCGGCGGCAAGCGGCTGGTGGGAACGAGCTATACCGTCGCCGGGCAGACTTATGTGCCGCAAGACGTGAAGCGCTATTCGGTGGTGGGCCTCGCCTCCTGGTACGGCACGGCGTTTCACGGCAGACTCACGGCGAATGGCGAGGTGTTCGATCGCTATTCGATCAGCGCGGCACACAAGACGCTTCCTTTGCCCAGCTACGCCCGCGTGACGAACATCCGGAACGGCCGTTCCATCATCGTGCGCATCAATGATCGCGGTCCTTACCATTCCAATCGCGTCATGGATGTTTCGGAGCGCGTCGCCGACGTTCTCGATTTCAAGAATGGCGGCACGACGCAAATCCGGCTCGATTATCTGCGCCCCGCGAGCCTTGGTGGCTCGGATGACCGCAAGTTGCTCGCGACCTTGAGGACCGATGGCTCGGGCGCGATTTTCGATGGCCCGGGCTCGGTCCCGGTGGCGCTTGCGAGCGCCGATCTTCCCGAGACGCGAGCTTCAGGGCCAGGCGCCCCCATCGCTGCGATCGCCTCCGCGGTGAGCGCTGCGGCGGCTCCGATCACGCAGTCGCCGAGCGTCGTCGCCTATAGCGCGCCCGCCTCGAGCTCGAATCTTTTTACTTCTGCCAGCTCTTCGGGTTCATCGGCAACGACGAACCCCGCAAGACAAGCCTCGGCAGTAGAGCCGTCCGCGACGCAAACCGCCGATGGCACCGACGACGACGAAGCGACGACGATCGTCGCCCGAAACGAGGCGCCCGCGCGCACGACAATCGCCTATGCGCCGTTGCCGCCCGAGCGCCCTTATGAACTCGGCATCACCACCATCGTGAAATCATCGCCGGGCGTTTTGAGGCCCGCGGCGAACGACGATGGTGAGAGTGAAGTCATCGCGCCGCGACCACCGGTGCGGCCAAAGCAGCTCGCCACCTTGTTCTTCGCCCCCGAGCGCCTAGGTGATACGGAAGCCTTCACGCCGGGCAGTCCTTTCGCTGGCCTGAAGCCGCAAACATTCGTGCGCCTGCGCGCACCTTGAACCAAATGGGACTTGAGATGGAATCGGTCCGCCGTCTCCGTTTCATCGTCCTGACGACTCGACAAAACCGAAAAGTTCCACCACTTTTCGGCGAACTTGCGTAAGGCATGGTCCGCACCGCTTCGGGCTGGTCGCGAAAGGCCCTCTTTGTTTCGCAATTGATCTTGATCGCCGCAGCAATCGGGGCGGCGCCTGCCGCACGTGCCGCAGAGACGATCCAAACCACGGCCCAGCAAGCGGTGCTCATGGATGCCGAGAGCGGCACGATCCTCTACGAAAAGAATGCGCGAGTGCTGATGCTGCCGGCGAGCCTCGCCAAGTTGATGACGGCAGAGGTTCTGTTCCACGAGATCAAGGAAGGCAGGTTCTCGCTCGATCAAGAGTTCGTCATTTCCGAGAACGCCTGGCGCAAAGGCGGAGCGCCGTCAGGCGGCTCCACCATGTTCGCGGCTATCCACAGCCATATACGGATCGCGGATCTGATCTCCGGCCTCGTCGTGCTCTCGGGGAATGACGCGGCGATCGCGATTGCCGAAGGAGTGGCGGGCACGGAGCAGGCCTTCGCCGAGCTGATGACGAAGCGCGCTCGCGAGCTCGGACTTACCTCGTCCGTCTTCAAGAACGCGAGTGGCGCCGACGATCCGGAACAACGCACGACCGCCCTCGAGCTTGCGCTTCTCGCGCGCCATATCATCCGAACCTACCCGGATCTCTACAAATTCTTCGGCCAGAAGGAGTTCACGTGGAACAAGATCCGTCAGCTCAACCGCAATCCGCTGCTGACGATGGATATCGGCGCCGACGGGCTGAAGACCGGAAATCTCGAGGAATCAGGTTACGGGCTCGTCGGGTCCGCCGTGCAGAACGGCGAGCGTTTGATCGTGGTCGTCAACGGCACGCCGACCTCGAAGGACCGCGCCAATGAAGGACGCAAGCTCCTCGAATATGGCTTCCGCTCCTTCGAGGGGCAGGACCTCTTTCCGGAAGGCGCAATCGTTGCGAGAGCCAGCGTCTATGGGGGTGAGAAATCCACGGTCGATCTGCGGGCCGAAGGGCCGATACGAGTGGTGACGCAGCGCGGCGCGCGCGAGAAGCTGAGCGCCAAGCTCATCTACGAGGGGCCCTTGATTCCCCCGGTCACGGCAGGCGCGAAAATCGGCATCCTGCGAGTGTCGGAGGGGGATGCCCCCATTCTCGACGTGCCGCTTTACGCCGCCGAGTCGGTCGGCAAGGGTGGCCTCCAGAGGCAGGCTGAGGATGCGTTTGTGGAAGCCGGCGGCAACGCCGTGCGCCATCTGCTGAAACGGTGATCGGCACATGCCTCGCCGAAACGGCATGTTCATCACGTTCGAGGGCAGCGACGGCTCGGGGAAGTCCACACAGGCCGAGCTTCTCGCTCGATCCTTGCGGCGCGCGGGGCTCGAGGTCATCGAGACGCGCGAGCCAGGCGGCTCGCCGCGAGCGGAAGCGATTCGCGAGCTTCTGCTCTCGGGCAAGGCGGCGCCTTTTGGTGCCTTCGCGGAGACGATGCTTTTCAATGCCGCGCGCGCCGATCACTTGCGCGCCACCATCAGGCCCGCACTGGCGCGCAGCGCCATCGTCATCTGCGACCGCTTCGCCGATTCGACGCGCGCCTATCAAGGAGTGCTCGGAAAAATTGGCGATGATCTTCTCGCGGCCGCCGAGGCGGCGGTGGTCGGCGACACGGCTCCAGACTTGACGATCATCCTCGATCTTCCGGCCGACGTCACGGTCGAACGACTCCGGGCGCGGCGCGAAGCTGGGGGCGAGATGTCCGACAAATTCGAGGAAGAGGCGCTTGCACACCACGAGGCTTTACGCCACGCCTTCCTCGACATCGCCGCTCGCGCACCGGCGCGGTGCGTCGTCTTGAGTGCGCAAACATCGGTCGAGGAGCTGGCGCAAGCGATTTTGCGTTTGGTCGAGGAGCGCCTCGGGACCGATCGCGGGCGCTCCGTTCCTCGACCCTCGAGAAGCTCCGATGCCAGACCCCGACGGCGACGCTGACGCCATTCCCTCTCCTCGCGAAAACCGACGACTCATCGGGCATGCACCGGCGGAGCTCGAAGTGCTGGAGGCGCTTCGCGCGCGTCGCTTCGCGCATGCCTGGCTCATCACCGGCCAACAAGGGGTCGGCAAAGCGACGTTTGCGTATCGCGTGGCGCGCTTCGTGTTGGCCGGCCCCGATCCGTTTGAGCGCGCTGCGCGCGCTTCTTCGCTCGAAGTTCCGGCGGATGATCCTGCGGCGCGTCGCATCGGCGCCGGCTCTCATCCCGATCTCTTTCTGCTCGAGCGGACGCTCGGCTCGACCGGCAAGCTGCGCACCGAGATTGTCGTCGAGGACGCGCGCCGAGCGACGGCCTTCCTCCAGTCCACGAGCGGGGAGGGGGGATGGAAGGTGCTCATCGTCAACGCCGCCGATGAGCTCAATCGCAATGCGGCGAATGCCCTGCTCAAGATCATCGAGGAGCCGCCCGGCCGTGCGCTGGCACTTCTCGTCGCGCATGTGCCGGCGCGGCTTCCCGCGACGATCGTATCGCGTTGCCGACGCTTGCGTCTCGATCCGTTGACGATCGACCAGATTGTCGAGATCGTCAGTCGGTTGCCGGGCAACGCGGCTCCTGAAAGCGCCATCGCCGAGGCAGCGCGGCTTGCCGAAGGGTCGGTCACTCGAACCTTGCTGCTTCTCGAAAGCCGCGCTGTCGAATTCGCGCGCTTGACACGAGACGTTCTCGAGGCGCCGAGCAAGGAGAGAAGCCCCGCGGCACTTAGGCTCGCGAGCCGTCTCGGCACGCGCGGGGCGGATGCGTCCTACGATATCGTGTTCGACACGATTTTCGACTGGTTGCGCGAGCGTGCCACTCGCCAGGCCGCGGGACTCGATACGCGCGCCGAGGCAACGGCGCGGCTGTGGGGCGAGATCGAAGCTCGCAAGCGCGAGGCCGACGAATATAACCTTGACAAACGCGCTCTCCTCCTCACGTCTCTGAGGGATGTCGCGGAGCTTCCATCATGACGCGAAGCTCCGGACAAATGCGCAGCCTCCGGAAGGCGAATGACCCGACCGAAATTCTACATCACGACCGCGATCTCCTATCCCAATGGAGTGCCTCATATCGGCCACGCCTATGAGGCGGTTGCGACCGATGCCATCGCTCGCTTCAAGCGCATCGACGGTTACGATGTGTTCTTCCTGACCGGCGTCGACGAGCACGGGCTCAAGATGTCGCAAACCGCGGCGAAGGAGGGACTCTCGCCGCGGGCGCTTTCTGACCGGAACACGGCGCTGTTCGTCGCCATGTGCGACAAGCTTCTCGTGTCACGCGATCGCTTCATCCGCACCACGGAACCCGCCCATTACGAAGCCTCGCAAGCCCTCTGGCGGCGCATGAAAGCGGCGGGTGACATTTATCTCGGCACCTACGCGGGCTGGTATTCGGTGCGCGACGAAGCCTTTTACGACGAGAGCGAGACGAAGCTCGCCGAAAATGGCGAGCGCCTCGGTCCGCAAGGCACGCCGGTTCAATGGACCGAGGAGCAGACGTATTTTTTTCGCCTGTCGTCGTATCAGGATCGCCTGCTCGAACTCTACGAGGCCAATCCCGATTTCATCGGCCCCGAGACCCGCCGCAACGAAGTGGTGAGTTTCGTCAAAGGGGGGCTCCAGGATCTCTCGATCTCGCGCTCGACGCTCAGCTGGGGCGTGCCTGTGCCCGACGCGCCCGGTCACGTCATGTATGTCTGGGTGGATGCGCTGACGAACTACATCACGGCTCTCGGCTTCCCCGACGAGAACGCAGCTCATTGGCGGTATTGGCCTGCCGACTACCACATCATCGGCAAGGATATCGTGCGCTTTCACGCGGTCTATTGGCCGGCCTTCCTCATGTCGGCAGGCGTCGCGCTTCCGAAGCGCGTTTTCGGGCACGGCTTCTTGTTCAACCGCGGCGAGAAGATGTCGAAGTCGATCGGCAACGTCATCGATCCTTTCGCGCTTGCCGACACTTACGGCGTCGACCAGCTGCGTTACTTCTTCTTGCGGGAGGTCGCTTTCGGCCAGGACGGCAGCTACAACCATGAAGCCATCGTCAATCGCATCAACGCCGATCTCGCGAATGATCTCGGCAACCTCGCCCAGCGCTCCTTGTCGATGATAACGAGAAACTGCGATGGCCGTGTGCCGGCGCCCGGGCCGCTCTCGCGCGAGGACCAGACGCTCTTGGCCGAAGCCGATGCCTTGCCGGCGCGCGCGCGCGCCGCGATGGATCAGCTCGCCCCCCATGTCGCGCTTGCCGACATCTGGAGCGTCGTGTCGGCCGCGAACCGCTATTTCGCCAGCGAGGAACCCTGGGTGAAGCGCAAAGCCGCGCCCGATCGGTTCTCTACGATACTTTACGTGACGCTCGAGACCTTGCGGGCAGTGGCGATCGTCGCCCAAGCCTTTATTCCGGCAAGCGCGGCCAAGCTGCTCGAGCTCCTCGGCGTCGGGGAGGAGCACCGCCTGCTCGCGGATATCGGAACCGCTCGACGGATTGAAGCCGGCAATTCGCTTCCCGCTCCATCGCCGATTTTCCCGCGTTTCGTCGACACTGAGATCAACTCCGCGGCATCGTGATGATCGTCGACAGCCATTGCCACCTGGATTTCCCCGATCTCGCGGCGGATGAAGCCGGCCTCCTCGCGCGGGCTCGCATGGCCGGCGTCGGCCGTTTCCTCACCATCTCGACGCGCGTGCGGCGCAACGCTGCGCTCCAGGCGATCGCCGCGCGTCATGAGGACGTCTTCTTCACAGCCGGGACACATCCCCATCACGCGGCCGAGGAATCCGAGGTTGCGACCTCCGAGATCGTCGCTCTTGCCGCACATCCAAGATGCGTCGGCATCGGCGAGGCCGGGCTCGATTATCACTACGACCGCTCGCCGCGCGACGTTCAGGAACGCGTATTCCGCACGAACATCGCCGCGGCCCGCGATACGAGGCTGCCGCTCGTCATTCATGCGCGTGTTGCCGATGACGACATGATCCGCATCCTTGACGACGAAATGGGGAAGGGGACCTTCAAAGCCGTACTGCACTGCTTCACCTCGACCGAGGAGCTCGCCCGCACCGGCATCGACCTCGGCTTCTTCGTGTCGTTCTCGGGCGTGTTGACCTTCAAGAAATCCGATGAGCTGCGCCGCATCGCAAGGCTCGTGCCTCCCGAGCGGCTGCTAGTCGAAACCGATGCCCCCTACCTTTCGCCCGAGCCGCATCGCGGAAAGCGCAACGAGCCGGCTTTCGTGGTCGAGACCGCGAAGGTGCTCGCTGCAACGCGCGGCATGAGCTTCGATGCTATTTCCGCGCTCACGACGGCGAATTTTCACCACCTGTTCGAGAAAGCGGCCTCGACAGACGCGCCGAGCCCGGTGATGGCCGGATCGGTCTTGGCCGGATCGACCTTGGCCTAATGAGCAGCGTTCGGTGACATTACGCGTCACTATTCTCGGCTGCGGCTCCTCGGGCGGCGTGCCGCGGGTCGGCGGAGATTGGGGCGCCTGCGATCCGGGCAATCCGAAGAACCGCCGCCGGCGCTGCTCATTGCTTCTTGAGAGCGGCGAGGGCGACAAGGCCATGTCGGTGCTGGTCGACACTTCTCCGGATCTTCGCGAGCAGCTCCTTGACGCCAAGGTGCGCAAGCTCGATGCGATCGTCTTCACCCATCCGCATGCCGATCACACGCACGGGGTCGACGATATCCGTCCGCTCGTGATTGCCGGGCGCGCGCGCATCGACGCATGGATGGACGAATCGACGGCGGCGGCGCTCAAGCGTCGCTTCGGCTACATCTTTGAAACTCCTCCGGGAAGCCAATACCCGCCCTTGCTCACCGAACGGCGGCTGGCGAGGGATGGCCCGACGACCATCCCCGGCAAGGCGGGCGGTGCGCTTACACTCACGCCTTACCGGCTCCCGCATGGTGACATCGACGCCTTGGGCTTACGGATCGGCGACTTCGCTTACGCGCCCGACATCAATGCGATTCCAAGCGCTGTCGAGCCAATGTTCGAACGCCTCGACATGCTTCTCATCGACGCACTTCGCTACCGTCCCCATCCGTCACATTTCAGCCTCGACGAGACGCTCGCCGCGATCGAGCGCTTCAAACCCAAGCGCGCCGTGCTCACCAATATGCACACCGACCTTGATTACGAGACGCTTTTGAAAAACCTTCCGCCGAACGTCATGCCGGCTTACGACGGGATGCAGCTCACCGTCTGAGG
>JAFBAK010000118.1 GCA_019247795.1 Hyphomicrobiales bacterium
AAACGAGGATGCGATGTTCCGTGATCAGATAAAGGAGATGCGCGGGAATATCGATGAGCCGCATGAGATTGTTTTTCCGAGGGAACTGTTCACATACAAAGCCGCCGCCCCGCTCCACCGACGCCAGCACAGCCCCTTCTCACAAGCACGACACGCGGCAAGCGACCGCGCATCACCTAGGCGGAATGGAAAGTGCCGGCTTGGCGACGAGATAGGGTGTTAGAGCGCGCCATGGCACGAGGCAACGCGGAAGGCCGATGCGATAATTGGAGGCGATCTCATAGGCCGCAAACTGAACCGAAATGCCCGCGGACGTGACCAGCCAATTTTCCGCGTCGCTCACCCGCGGCAAAAGCTTCGCGGGAATTTTGACATAATCCGCGCCCTCGCCCGGTTCGGCGCGGGCGAGGAGATCCTTGAGGCAAGCCTCCGCCAGCGGTTCCTGCCATTTCTTTGCCCTATCGAGAACATCCTCCGCGACGAGTGGGCGGTTCTGCCGCTTCAGCCAGGTGACGGGGTAGAGGAGCGAGTCCGGGTGAACGCCGCCACTCGCGACGGAATATTGCAGCGTGACCAGAATCGTCTCGACGGTGAAGGCGAGATCGTCATAGCGCAGCTCGCGGACAAAGCCGTTGCGGTCCTTCTTCCATTCGTCCACTCTTCGGGCGATGTATTGATTCCACGCGCTTTCGGCCTCGTCGCGGGGGTGATCGATCTGCGGATAAGCCAAGACGCTGGTATTGAAACCGATGCCATAGCCATTTTCTTCTTCATCGGGATCGGTCCTGGGATCGGCGCTATACAGGACAACGCCGCGAACGAGAACGCCATCGATCATGCTTGCCGCCGTGCCCAAGGAGGCAAGACGCAGGCCATATTCCGTCTCCAAGCATTCCTTCGGCGCCAGCGAATAGTGACGCGGTTTTCTTTTCACCCCATCGAGACGGCAAACCGTGGCGGCGTAGCGCAGCCAGGCGCGCTCGCTGTCGCGCAGGGCGGCGCTGCCGGTCGGTGAAAGTGGCTCGAGCGCTTGGGCGAAGCCTTGCGCGAGCGCGTCATCGGCCTGCGAAAGCTCGGGCGTGGCACAGACGGTCTTCTCGAAAACCGTCGTCGCCTTTTTGCAATCGAAGCTCGCGGCAGGCGAAGCGCCGTCCTGAATGAGCAACGCCAGAACGGTCGCGATCGCAAACCCGGCGATCCTCATCGCGCACCGAGAGAGCGATGTATCACGCAAGCGACGCTCCTTTCCGCGTCCCGTTGGACCAGGGAGAGATAAAACCGCCGCACCAGCGAGTTGAAGGGGCGCGCTGGCGGGCGGCGACATGAGGCCTATCAGGGCCGTTTGGATTGCGCCTCACGGGCGCACGCACGCTCAAAATCTTCCCCGCTGCCCTTGTGCAAATTGCCTTGCCACTCGCCTTCGAGGGTTTGGTACTCAACCGACAAGGCGCCTTGGGACCATAGTCCGTCCAGCCAGCCGCCGCCTTTGGCGGGAGAAGTGAGGTTGGCGAGCGCCAGGTTGATCTTCGCGTCATCGATATCGCCCATGGTGAAATCGAGCCCGAGGCGCGCGCCGCCGCTCTCGCAGGTGTCCGCGCTGCCGGAGAGATGTGTCGACCAGGTAAAGAATTGTACGCCGGGCCGGATGATCATTACGAGGTTCTTGGGAGTTTCGGGCAGCGATTCCGTCAGTCGAGCCAACTCTTCCTTTAGGAGGAGTTTGCCAAAAGCGTCAGGCGGCTCTTGCGAGGGTCGAGCGGGGGGATGCAGCGTGCCGACCCAGCTTCCGGTGAGGCTGTCATCGTTCACCCAGGACCAAGCCCATGGATGGGAAAGGACCCGCACGAGGTAGGGCGTCCCCATAAAAACACTGGTGAAAACCGCCGGGACGGCGGCCAAAACAAGCAGCACCTGGACGAGTGTCACCGAAAACTTGAGCGCCGCTATTGGCCGCATGATCTGTGAATTTCCAACCCTGATCTTCGCCGACAAATTCACCGCGGGCTGCGCAGCAATGTCTCGTAATCCGCGTCGTTGCCACGGTGCAGGGTGCCGCGGAATTTCAAACCCCAGCCATCCTGATTGAGGAATAATTCGTCAGCTTTGAGCGTGCCGTCGAATTTTTCGGCGATCCGCGGCTCGCTGTCCCGCCTGATGGTGACCACTCTTGCCGGCCCCTCTTCTTCGGATCTGATGCGGAGATCATAGATACTGATATTGCGCGGCTTTAGCTCGCCCATGATGACCATTTCTCCCTTGCCGCGATACCTTTCCAAGAAACCGTCGAACATTTCGAGCGTGAAGCGGATCACCCCCTTTTTATGCGGCCCCGGCGTGTCGCCCCAGGCGACTGGAAAATAGTCGCCAGTTATATCCACCTGTCCAACCCACTCGCCTGTGGGATCAGTTTTCGAGCGAGACTGCGAACCGGTCGAGGGCTTGGCAAAAACCGATGCCCAGGATGGTCAGGTTTCCGTGTGAGAGTCTCATAGCTTGACCTCTCCGGGCTGCTAAGCGGGGCTAACCGGATTTCACAGGGCACTTGTAGCCCACGCTAGTTTGGTTGCAATAGCAGAGCACTGACTGATGCCCAAGACGCACTCTTAGCCTCCACTGGACACATCGATGTTGGATTTGACCTTTGTGACGGGAATCGGCGTGGCGGGCATCATCGCGGGCCTCGTGATGACCTTGCTCTGGCGAACCTTCCTGGCCCGGCGGGTTTGGTTCGCAGGTGCGGAACGAGAGATCAGCAAGGTCTCCGCCTATCAGATGGGTTTGATGAATGGGGGTCCCGCGCGGATCGCGCTGACCGTCGTGGTGCGCCTCCTCGGACGCAAGGTGCTGGTGCCCGGGCCTGCCGGCGTGCTCGTCAAGGATCACCATTTCCGGGACGCGCTCGATCCCTTGGAGGACGAGGCGGTGGCGCTGGCACCGGCGGTGCTTAAGGACCTGCTTGCAAAATTGGAACAGCGACTGAAGCGCAAGGGAATGATCGCCGCACAGCGCCGCGA
>JAFBAK010000125.1 GCA_019247795.1 Hyphomicrobiales bacterium
GTCGCGCGCTGTTCGTATTCGATGCTATCTGCGTTCTCTGCTCGGGCCGTGCGAGCTGGATCATGCGGTATGACAGGAAAGCACTGGTCAATTTCACGCCTGCGCAGGAGAAGCTCGGTCGGGCGCTTTATGCGCATTACGGCATCGAGATGGACGAGAGCTACCTGCTGATCGCCGACGGACGCGCCTATACCGCTTCACGCGGCTACATCGAGCTATGCCGAGTATTGGGCGGCTGGTGGAATATTTTTCGCATTGCCGCAATTATCCCGGAACGCTTGCGCGATTGGGTCTATCGCCTCATTGCCCGCAATCGATATCGCTGGTTCGGAAAAACTGATTATTGCCGACTGCTGACGCCGGAGCAGCGGCGCCGCCTCTTGTGACCGTCGCTGAGTTTGAAATCTTCCTCGAGAGCCCTCAGCAATCTCGCCCAAGTCGACCGCCGATCCGATAGCGCGAAATGCATGCCGGGTGACCGCGAGCGCGCGCCTTTTGCGTCCGTTCGACCGATGCTAAGATCGATGCGGCTGCCCTAAACTTCACAGCGCCGTTACCGTAGCTGTCGCTCTGATGTCGCCAGCTTGCAGCCCTGGCGACTTCCGGTGTCTCTCCATATCAACTGAGGTAGCGCCGATGCCGCAATATATCCCGAGCCCCCATGATTGGGTCCGCGAACAGGTTGAGCTCTACGAAAGCAGTGGCGGAACGAAGGGGACGACCCTGCGCGATACAGGGTTGCCCGTTGTTCTCGTAACGCACACTGGGAACAAAACCGGCGCCACGCGAAAGACGCCGTTGATGCGGGTCAAGGATGGCCCCAACTACGTGCTGGTAGGATCGCAGGGCGGTGCGCCGAAAGACCCGGTATGGGTGCACAATCTTCGCGCCAAGCCCCAGATCGAATTGCGCGACGAGACCGTCGCGCGTCCCATGCGCGTGCGCGAAGTCCAGGATGAGGCGGAACGGAGCCGGCTCTGGAAACTGGCCGTCGCCGCCTACCCGCCCTACGCGGAATATCAGGAGCGCACGACCCGACGCATTCCGCTCTTCGTCGCAGAACCGGCCCATGGATGAGCCATGCGTCTCGAGCGGAAAGGCCTAAGCGCCTGAGGGTTGGAATCGTCGGATTGCAGCCGGGCAGAAGCTGGGCGGCGCGGGCTCATGTGCCCGCGCTCCGCGCGCTCTCTGAGAAGTTCGAGATCATTGGGATCGCCAATACGAGCCTCGCCAGCGGCGAGAAAGCAGCGGCGGCGATGCACCTGCCCCGCGCCTTCGCCAGCGTGGACGAGCTGGTCGGGGCGCCGGAGGTCGACATCGTCACCGTCACGGTGAAGGTGCCCGCTCACCACGCGATCGTGAAAGCGGCGCTCAAGGCGGGCAAGCACGTCTTCTGCGAATGGCCGCTCGGCAATGGCCTGGCCGAGGCCGAGGAGCTGGCGGCACTGGCGCGGAACGAAGGCGTGCACGGCGTGGTCGGAACCCAGGCGCGGGTTGCGCCCGAGATCCAATATCTTTGCCAGCTGATCGAAGATGGTTTCGCAGGCGAGGTCCTTTCGACCACGCTCGTGGCGCGCGGTGGCGGCTGGGGAGGCTTCATCCCTGAAAAGAAAGTGAGCGCCTATCTGCTCGACCGCGCGAATGGCGCGACCATGCTGACGATCCCGCTCGGCCATACGCTCGCAGCGCTGCGGGACGTGCTCGGCGAAGTAGCGGAGGTCTCGGCGGTGCTCGCCACTCGGCGCACGACGACGCATGTGGCCGATACCGGGGAGGCACTGCCCATGTCGGCGCCGGACCAGGTGCTGGTGAGCGGCGTTCTCGCCAGCGGCGCGCCCATCGCGATCCATTACCGCGGCGGCATGCCGCGGGACGGCGATGGGCTCCTTTGGGAGATCAACGGCAGCGAAGGCGATATCCGTGTCTCGGGCGGCCGCGGTCACCCGCAGCTGGTGCAGCTCTCGCTCAAGGGCGCGCGAGGCGATGAGAAGGCATTCCGGCCGCTCGATGTTCCGGATTCCTACCGGTCGGGCTGGCCTGAGGATGTCGTGCCGGGAAACGTCGCCCGCATCTACGCAAGAATGGCAAGCGATCTTGCGGACGGCACGCATACGGCGCCCAGCTTCGAGGATGCGGTCGGTGTGCATCGGATCATCGCCGCAATCGAAAGCGCCGCCGAAACAGGGTGTCGCACGGCCGTCGGAGACGGGGTCAGCCGAACACGATCCGGCCGGTGAATGTCTGTTCCGGTCGACTTATGCGGAGCACACCGCAAGTCAGCCGGGGCTGCCGATCCGCGCTGCGATCACCGTCAACAGCTCGCCGCCCCCTTGCAATGGATCGATTGGAATAGGGCCCAACGCTCTCAAGCGGTGACTGCCAGCTCGCCACGCGCGGCCTTCGTCAAATACGCCATCGCCGCCTGCACGCCCCCGGCGCGATGCGGCACCTCGGCGAGGTGAAGCGCCATCTCGACCCCGGCAAGCGCCCCGATGATGGTGAGGTCGTTGGTGTCGCCGAGATGGCCTATGCGGAAGACTTTGCCGGCGAGCTTGGTGAGGCCCGTGCCGAGCGAGATGTCGAAATGCTCGAGCGCCATCTCGCGCAGCCTGTCGGCGCTGTGGCCTTCCGGCACGAGCACGGCGGTGAGCGAAGACGAGTAGTGCTGCGCCTCCTTGCACCAGATCTCGAGGCCCCAGGCACGCACGGCCCGGCGCGTCGCCTCGGCGTGCCGGTCGTGGCGCGCGAAGACGTTCTCGAGCCCTTCCTCATGCAGCATCTCGATGGCTTCTCTCAGCCCGTAGAGGAGATTGGTGCTCGGGGTGTAGGGGAAGAAGCCTTGCGCGTTGGCGCGCAGCATCTCGCGCCAGTCAAAGAAAAGGCGCGGCAGCTTTGCGGTCTCGGTGGTCTTTAGCGCCTTTTCCGAGATTGCTGTGAAGGAGAGGCCCGGCGGAAGCATCAAGCCTTTCTGCGAGCCGGCGACGGTGACGTCGACACCCCATTCGTCGTGACAGTAATCGATCGAGGCGAGCGAAGAGATCGTGTCGACGAGAAGGAGGGCCGGGTGGCGTGCGGCCTCGATTGCCTTGCGCACCGCCTGGACAGGCGAGACGCAGCCCGTCGAGGTCTCGTTATGGACGATGCAGACGGCCTTGATGGCATGCGTCTTGTCCTCGCGAAGCCGCGCTTCGATCGCGGCGGGATCGGCGCCCGAGCGCCAATCCGAGGCGATGAACTCGGGCTCGAGCCCAAGCTTCATGGCCATGTTCTTCCAAAGCGTCGCGAAATGCCCGGTCTCGAACATCAGGACCTTGTCGCCCGGCGAGAGCACATTGACGAGGGCCGCTTCCCAAGCGCCCGTACCGGAGGCCGGATAGATGATGACGGGCGAGGTGGTCTTGAAGATCGACTTCAAGCCGGAAAGCACGGTGCGTCCGAGCTTCTCGAACTCCGGCCCGCGATGATCAATGGTCGGATAGCTGATCGCCCGCAAGATACGGTCGGGTACGGGCGTCGGGCCTGGAATTTGCAAGAAGTGGCGGCCCGCCACGCGCTGACTATTGCTCATGCTTGCCGTCTTCCCTTCGGCTTCGCGCCTTTCACTTGGCGCTTCCTATCCCCTTAAGCGAGAGCCGCGCCGGCGCAAGGCCCCTGTGCGTGGGACGGGCTCCGTCCCGTGGCAAGGCGCAAAATCGATCACAACCTTGTGACTTCGAGAGGGCGGATCGCGGCGCGATGGCGCCCCGATATTCGTCTCATGTGATCCGGGCTTCCCCTCGCCTTGCGCTTGCGAGCGCTCTTTCATGAGTGCAAGAAGCGCCACTCGTTGGCGCGGCAGAAGGGCGCGATCCGGAAAACGGGCGGAAAGCATGGCGAAGAGCGTGAGGCCCGGTCTCGAGCGGCGCCTGCGGCGCGAAGTGTCGGGGGATATCGCCTTCGATCGTTTCTCGCGCGGCCGCTACGCAACCGACGCCTCCCACTACCAGATGATGCCGCTGGGCGTCGTCGTGCCAAAAACCATGGAGGATGCCGTGCGCGCGCTCGACGTGGCGCGCGCGGAAGGCGTCGCCGTCACACCGCGCGGCGGAGGAACCTCGCAATCGGGCCAGGCGATCAACTCGGGCCTCGTGATCGACGGCTCGAAATATCTGACGCGCCTCCTCTCGGTCGATGTCGAGGCGCGCCGTTGCGTCGTCGAGCCGGGGATTGTGCTCGACGAGCTGAACCGGCGTTTGCGGCCGCACGGGCTCTGGTTCCCGGTCGATGTCTCGACCGCTTCGCGCGCTACGATCGGCGGCATGGCCGGCAATAATTCGTGCGGAGCTAAATCGATCCGCTACGGGCTGATGGCCGACAATGTGCGGGCGATCGACGCCATCTTGGCCGACGGGACACGGCACCAATTCGGCCCGCTTCCGGACAATCTCGGCGAGGACGTGCCGCCGGGGATCGCCGAGCTGGTGCAGCGGCTGCGCGCGCTGGGCGCGGCGGAGGCGGAGGAAATCGCGACGCGCTTCCCGCATCAGCTCCGCCGGGTCGGAGGCTACAACATCGAGGTGCTGACCCCGTCAGCGCGACGCGAGGGGCGGGAGAACCTGGCCCGGCTGCTGGTGGGATCGGAGGGGACGCTCGCCTTCTCGGCCGCGATCCAGGTGACGCTGCAGCCGGTGCTGTCGCGCAAGGCGCTGGGCATCTGCCAGTTCCCGACCTTCCGGGC
>JAFBAK010000277.1 GCA_019247795.1 Hyphomicrobiales bacterium
CTGACGCGCGGGCGATGTGGGTGGCACTTTCACGAAATCATCCGGCGGCGCATCTCCCGGCTCGAAGAAGCCTTTCGCGTCTCGCCATTTCTCGAAGAACGGCGTCATCTCGACCGCGAGATCCTTGATGACCGGAAGGTTGCGCAACGGCTCGAGCACGAGGCGTCCCTTGCCATCGGCCGCCTCGCTGACGCGCGTGCGGCAGGTCCAGCGCGGCCGGCCGTTCACCGTCATGGCGCAAGACCCGCACATGCCGACGCGGCAGGCGAAGCGATAGCTCAAGCTCGCATCCTGCAGGCGCTGAATTTCGGTGACGACATCGAGCACCGTCTGGCTCTCGCGGCGTTCGACCTCAAACTCGTCGTAACGCTCGCCCTGCCCGCGCCGGATCGAGACCGCGAGCGGCCTTGTGCTCATCGCCATGGCCTCAGCTTCCAGGACGATCGTGGATGTCGGAGAAGAACACATCCTTCCAGCTCGCGGGCTTGCCGGCGAGCAGGCCGGTGCGCGCCATGAAATCGGCAAAGGCCATGACGTTCTTCGGCGTTATGGTCCACTCGTTCTCGGGAAGCTTGATGATGCGCTCGACCTCGTCTCGCGCCATTTTCGAGTGCTCATCGGCGATCCAGATCGCGGCTGCATCGGCCGGATTGGACGAGATCAGCTCCTCGGCATCGCCGAGCGCGGCAAGGAGCGCCTTGATCACCAGGGGGTTCTGGTCGTGGTAGCGCGTCGTCGTCCAGACGACGTTGAAGACGTGCGGTCCGCCCAGCACCTCGTAGCTGTCGAGCACTTTGTGGACGCGCGCATCCTTGAGCTCGTCGTATTGGAAAGGCGCAGCGCCGAAATGGGCATCGACCTCGGATTTGCCGTTCATCATCGCGGCTTCAGCATCCGGATGGCCCATCGAGACGGTGAGAGGATCGAGCGTGTTCGCCTTGCCCTGCCCGAGCGCTTTCTCGGCCGCCATCTGCAGGATGACGGCCTGGATCGAGACCTTCACGGTCGGCAAGCCGATCTTGTCCTTCGCGGAGAAGTCCTTGACGCTTTTCACGTCGGCGTCCGTGGTGTTGAGATAAAGCGGCATCGAGTTCAAGGCGGCGACGCCCTTCACGCCGAGATTGGTTCGCGTCTTGCCCCAGATGACGAGCATGGGGCCGACACCGCCCGAGACGATGTCGAGCGTGCCCGAGATCAGCGCCTCGTTCATCGGCGCGCCACCCGTGAACTGCAGCCATTCCGTCTTGAGATCGACGCCGAGCTTCTTGCCTTCGGCTTCGAGAAGCCCCTTCTTCTCGATGATGGTGAGGGGCAGATAGGAGATGCCGAACTGCTTGGCGATCCGTACCGTCTTGCTTTCCGCGGAGGCGGGGTGCGGCATGAGCGCAAGCGCCACGAGGCCGAGGGCTGCGGCCACGAGGGCCAGAGCCAGGCCCCGACCAAGGCCGGGGCGCTTCCGGAAAGCCATCAGCTTCAATCCTATCCTCCCACGCGCCCACCGCTGCGAGGCGACGGCGGCGCGAAGCTCTATGCGCGCGGGCGGAGCCTGTCAAAGCCGGTGCCTTGGAGCTCCGTTGCGCCGCACTCCTTGCGCGCGCCGACGGCAAGCGGGGGAAATAGCCCCTCGCCGGCTATCCAGGCGAAAGAGAGGCCGCGCTGCCGGCGATCCGTGCCAATTCGTCGAGATTTGCGTCGCTCAAGGCCCGCTTGCCGTCCTCGATCTCGTGGATCATGGCGACGAGGCCCTCGACCGCGGGGCAGGCAATATTATGCGTCTTGCCGATCTCGGCGATGGGCGCGATCTGCACATCGACCTCGGTGCGCCGCTTGCGCACCGCAAGATCGCGCCACACTCCCGAATGCGTCTTGGCGTTCGGGCGGTTGAAGGCGACCATCGCGTCGACACTGCGCCGCGCATCCTCTTCGCTCGCGCCCGGCCGAAAAGCTTTGGGGTCGTAGCCGTTGAAGCCGAGCGGCTCGACGCCTTCGGCAAGCGCCACTGCGACTGCCTCCCCGGCGAGGCGCCGCCAAAGCGGCAGGAGCTCCGGGCGAGCGAGGCAATCGGCGATGCCGAGATTGCCGAGCGCCTGGGCGAAAAGCAGCGAGCCATAGCCGAGCTTGCCCCAAAGATAGGACCAGATGCGAGGCGTCGTGATCGCGTCGGGTTCGAAGCCCTTCATCTCGTCGTGCAGCTTGGCGAGCCTTAACGTCATCTTGCCGTCGATCTCGCCCAGCACCACCGCGCCGCGATTGGCGTAGATGATCTCGCCCGGTTTCAACCAATCCGCGCCGAAATTCACGAAGGCGCCCATGGTGCGCTCGGGCCCGACGATGCGCGCGATGATCTTTTCGCAAAGCCCGTTCTGGAGTGAGAGCACATAGCCGTCCTCGGCGAGATGCGGCTCGAGCGCCCGGCAGGCCTCCTCGGTGTGGTGAGCCTTCACCGAAAGGAACACC
>JAFBAK010000287.1 GCA_019247795.1 Hyphomicrobiales bacterium
GACGTAACGTATCAAGGCAATCCGGTCGCGCCCGACGCCTCATGGAGCGTCGCCGGAATCGGTGACTTCAATGGGGACCGCATGTCGGATGTCTTATGGCGCAACAGCAGCGGCGAGGTTGTGGATTGGACCATGAACGGGTCGCAGATCGCGTCGGCCGGGGATGTCACCTATCAGGGGAGTCCCGTCGCGCCTGACGCCACTTGGAGCGTATCCGGCATTGGCGACTTTAACGGCGACGGTATGGCAGACGTGTTGTGGCGCAACAGCAGCGGCGAGGTCGTGGATTGGACCATGAACGGGTCGCAAGTCACGTTGTCTCAGGATGTCACGTATCAGGGGTCACCGGTCGCGCCTGATTCTTCCTGGAGTGTCGCGGGGATCGGCGATTTCAATGGCGACGGCAAGTCCGACGTTTTGTGGCGCAACAGCAGCGGCGAGGTGGTGGATTGGACCATGAACGGTTCGCAGATTGGATCGGCCGGGGACGTCACCTATCAGGGGAGCCCCGTCGCGCCTGACGCCACTTGGAGCGTGGCCGGGATCGGCGACTTCAACGGGGACGGCATGGCCGACATCCTGTGGCGCAACAGCAACGGCACGCTCTCCGATTGGACGATGAACGGGTCCCAAGTTACATCGGAGCAAAATGTGACTTTTCAAGGCGCGCCGGCCACGCCTGACGCCTCTTGGCAAATCGCTGAAATTGGCGACTTCAACGGGGACGGCAAGTCCGACATTCTGTGGCGAAACACCAGCGGCGCACTTTCCGAGTGGACGATGAACGGGTCGCAGGTCGTGTCGGAGCAAAGTGTCACATATCAAGGTAGCCCGGCGACGCCGGACAACACCTGGAACCTGCAAGCAAAGCCCACCGATTTCGCGTGACGGCAATCTGCCGGCTGCGGCAATTCCTGTTGAGCAGCCGATTATTCGAGGGATCGGACTGGTCTAAGTCTAAAGCAAGCGGGGCGATACGTAACGAACATCGCGCGTAGCGCGATGAGGCGAGCGTTCGAACGGATTCTCGCGACAATGATGAGAGTCGCTCATGCTGGCCTGGCCCGTTTCAATCGACGGCCCCAAGCCGTTTTCAAAGTAGATGAGTCGAGCGCCGTCGGAGGGCACTTGAAGCCTGCATAAATCTCCGCGAGAGGCGCAAGGCGAGACCTTGAACAAAACGTAGGATAAAACCGCGATCGTATCGCAGTCCTGCGACCAATAATAATGCCAATTTGTCGAGGCGTCGCGGGCCCACCCACTCAGCCGCCAAGCTCGCGACAATCTGGCGACCATAAAAGCCGCGCCAATAGCGCTTGCCGTCGGCGTAGGCAGCGCGCCAATTCGGGGACGTGCGCGCAATGGCTGCATAACGGGACAGTACAATAGAGGCAGTTCTGGCCATCATGGGGACATTGTGGGTAGCGTTATTGTTATGCCTACGATATTCGGCTGAGATTTGAGGATACACGGCAACAGGATGGTTCTTGGCCAAGCGCAGATAGAGCTCATAATCCTCGCAGCCTCGCAAACTTTCGTCGAAGCCGCCGGCGGACTTTAATATATTCGCGTCATACATCACGGTGCCATGCATCTTGATATGGTTGCCCCCCCTCAGCAGTCCTTCGAAGTGATCGGCGTGGGGCTGCGGCAGTTCTTCGCTTATCAGGCGGCGTGCCGAGTCCACCAAGCGGCACCCGCCAAAAGCAAAAGCAACACCAGGTTGTGAGGAGAATGCAGAAAGACAATGTTCGATCGCGCTTGGTAAAAGTATGTCGTCCGCATCGAGGAACAGGGTGTAATCGCCAGTTGCGTGCCGAAGTCCAGTGTTGCGAGCTGCAGAGGGGCCACTATTTTTCTGGAAGAAATAACGCACGCCTCTGAATCTCGCCGCAACTTCAGCGGTGTTATCGATCGAGCCGTCGTCGACAATGATGATCTCCTGCGGCGGGCGAGTCTGCGAGAGCACGCTTTCAACGGCTTCCGCCAAATACTGCCCTTGATTGAAGCAGGGGATAATGATGCTGACCCGTTTCATCAAAGGTTTCCGAGTCCAAGGCTTCGCAATTCGCGCCGCTTACGCCGTCACTTCGAAACCGCTGTCAGGAAAAGCTACGACTGGGATGAGGGTGTGGAACCACCTTGGCTTTCCCGTCATCCGATTCGCCGTGGCTCAAGGCAATCGTCTTAACGGCGTTGGCGGCTCCTCGCTGATATGCCATGTACATGCGCCGGTCCATCCCGCGGCGCGTGAGGAGATTTTTCAAGTGGCCCGCGAGGCCCCGCATCGAAGAGGGAGAGCGTGGCATCGCTCCCAGCCATTTGTTGGTCAGAAGGAAATCGCTGAACGCCATGCCTTCCCACAGCTTGAGAAAGTGTTCGTCGGAAAGCCGCTCGGTCGGAATGAGATGCACCAGATGAAGCTCGGGAAAAATTCCCATTCCCCATCCGGAATGACAGGCAACAATGGATATCTCTATGTCTTCGCCGCTCACAAGCGACCCGCCGCGCCTGCCGGTCACCTGAATAGATGAATTGCCACACGCGGATAAATATTCTTCCCCGACTTTAGCACGCACGCATAAGCCCGCGCCCCAAGGCGCAGCGTCTTTGCACAGAGCCCCATTGTGAGCATAAAGGCTGCTCCATCGAGCCTCTTTGATCTCTCGAAGCGCCAAGAGGGGTAGAAATTTCTTGAGATGGTCAGGCGGAACGGCTTCAAATTCCGGCACGATTGAAGCGCTGCCCCAAACTCCCAATCGGGGCCACTCCTCCTCAATTCTGAGCGCCTGCGACAGGTAATCGGCAGCAAGAACATTGTCATCGTCGACGAAGACGAGGAGGTCCGACGAGGCCTCACACATGCCGCGCCGGCGCGCCGGAGCGAGGCCGAGTTCCGGCTCGTGAATGTGCCGTGCGTTGGGATGCCAGCTCATATCCCACTTGCCAGCCAAGGGCTCGTCCGAAAGATTGTCGATGAGCAGCAATTCCCAACAGCCTTTGTCCAAGGTTTGCTGGCGCAGCGCTTCGAAGACCCTCGACAGGTAGTTGGGTCGCGGATTGTGGGCGCAAACGATAACGGAGGCCGCCAACATTTCTCACCTTTTCACCGGACTGGATACACCGAATTCTTGTACCAATTCCAGGCGTGCTCCACTTGGTCAGGTAGATCGGGAAACCTCGGTTTCCATTTGAGGAGTGTTCGCGCTTTTGTTGAATCGCTCACGAGCTTTGGTGGATCTCCCGGGCGCCTGGACGCATTTTCCACCTTGATTGGAAGTCCCGTTATCCTTTCGCTCGTTCGAATGACCTCGGCGACTGAAAACCCTCTGCCGTTGCCAAGATTGAAGGAATGGCTCGCGTTGCCTCGTCCTAACCAATCTAGTGCCGCAACGTGAGCGTCCGCCAAGTCGCTCACATGAACAAAATCGCGAATGCACGTGCCGTCCGGCGTCGCATAGTCGTTCCCGAAAATTTTTATCGAGGGAACGCGCCCCATGGCTGCGAAAAGAGCCAGCGGGATCAAATGCGTCTCGGGGTCATGCGCCTCACCAAGCTCACCATCGGGATCGGCTCCGGAGGCGTTGAAATAGCGAAGTGAGACATGCCTGATTCCGTGCGCTCGCTCGACCTCGTTCAACATTCTTTCCGCCACGAGCTTCGTATATCCGTACGGGTTCACCGGTTGCTGCGGGGTTTTTTCCGTGAGTGGAAGCGTATCGGGTGTCCCGTAAGTCGCGCATGAGCTGGAGAACACAAGCTTTTCACAGCCGAACCTGATGCAGGCCCTGAGGAGCTTGGTCATCCCGCCGATATTGTTCTCATAATATTTCAGCGGGTCGAGGTTGGATTCCCCAACATACGCATAGGCCGCAAAATGCATGACCGCCGAGGGGCGCCATTTTTCGAAGATCCGCTTCAGGTCCTCGTCATTTCGTAGGTCCGCGTGCTCCAGCGGACCCCATTTGACGGCCTCTGCATGCCCTCGCTCCAAATTGTCGAAAACGACCGGCTGATACCCGGCCCGAGCGAGCGCCTTGCAAGCGTGGCTCCCAATGAATCCGGCGCCGCCGGTGACCAGTATGACGTCCATCAAACACTCAAATCAGATCCGCGAAGCTTTTCTCGGTCTTTCGGAAGCGACGCACGCCGAACCACACGAAGAAGACCGTGACGCAGGCACTCACCGCCATCCCAGGCAAGTACAAAGCCGTTTGTTCGCCCAATATGCACCAGCGGAACCCGTCGATCACTCCGACCATCGGGTTAAGCGAATACAGCAGACGCCATTGCGCCGGTACGACACTGGACGAGAACCCGACCGGCGAGATGTACAAACCGAACTGCACCAGGAAAGGGATGACGTAG
>JAFBAK010000301.1 GCA_019247795.1 Hyphomicrobiales bacterium
CCCTCGATCATCACCTGGCAGCCTTTCGCCCAGGCGATCTTGGTGAGCTCCCCCAAGGTCTCGAGCTCGGCGAATTGCGCCGCATCATTGGCGTCCGCGATCGAGCCGGGGCGCAACCCGTCGCCCAGCGAGAAAGAGACATCGTAACGGCGCATGATGTCGCAAATCTCGTCGAAGCGCTCATAGAGGAAGCTCTCGCGATGTCCGGCGAGGCACCATCTCGCCATGATCGAGCCGCCGCGCGAAACGATGCCCGTCACCCTCTTCGCCGTGAGCGGCACATGCGCGAGCCGAACCCCGGCATGGATGGTGAAATAATCGACGCCCTGCTCGGCCTGCTCGATGAGCGTGTCCTTGAACACCTCCCAATCGAGCTTCAGCGGATCACCATCGACCTTCTCGAGCGCCTGATAGATAGGCACCGTGCCGATCGGCACCGCCGAATTGCGGATGATCCATCCGCGAATGTTGTGGATGTTCCGCCCCGTCGAGAGATCCATCACGGTGTCGGCGCCCCAGCGCGTCGCCCAAACCATCTTTTCGACCTCTTCGGCGGCCGACGAGGTTACGGCCGAATTGCCGATATTGGCATTGATCTTGACCAGGAAGTTGCGGCCGATCGCCATCGGCTCGATCTCAGGATGATTGATGTTCGCCGGGATGATGGCGCGCCCGCACGCCACCTCGGCGCGGACGAATTCCGGCGTGATGAAGGCCGGAATCTCGGCGCCGAAGCTTTCGCCTTGCGCCAGCACGCCCGCGGCGCCTTCGGCCGCCGCCTGCCGGCCGAGATTCTCGCGATGCGCGACGTAGATCATCTCCTCGGTGATGACGCCGGCGCGCGCGAACTCGTATTGCGTCACCATCTGTCCATCCGCGCCGCGTCGCACGGGACGTTCTGCCGGGCACGCCGGCACGAGGCGCGTCGCGTCCAGAACGCCATTGTCCTCCGGCTTCACGGCCCGGCCTTCGACCTGCGCATAACCGCGCTTCGCGATCCACGGCTCGCGCACGCGCGGCGCACCCGCGGCGAGATCGATCATCGCCGTCTCATCCGTGTAGGGGCCGGACGTGTCGTAGAGCCGCACGGGTTGCTCCGCCGGGTCGCTGAGCGCGACCTCGCGGAACGGCACCGCAATCTCAGGATGGCCGGCCGGGCTCGAGATGACGCGCCGCGAACCCTGAATGGGACCGGTGGTCACGGTCGCCGGCGCACCGGCAGGCTTGTCGACATGAATGGTCATCGCAGCAATCTCCCCGCGCGCTTGGCGCACCGATGACCGGCTTCAGGGGGCTGCAAACGTCCAGTCCCTTCGCCGGCATGACCCGGATCAGGTTCGAAGGGTTCGGATCACCTGGGACCAGAGGAGGATCCAGGGCTTCCGTCTCAGCCGCGACTCGGGGCGGCACCCCTCGGACAATCTCAATGTGAGCGATCGCGCGCAGTTGTCAATGGCTGGTATGCGCAAGATCCACAACCCAGACCATCGCAACTCAACTTCCACGCGATGTTCCTTCTCTCGCCTCCGCATTCCCGCGCGATCTGTTGACGCTTCGACGAGATGCCCATATCCGAGGCATCGCCAGTCGGCCGGACGGCCGCCGTACATGCACGGAGGAAAGTCCGGGCTCCATGGAGACACGGCGCCGGATAACGTCCGGCGGGGGTAACCCCAGGGAAAGCGCCACAGAAAGCAAACCGCCTCGGTCTCATGCCGCATGGCAGAAACGGGGTAAGGGTGAAAGGGTGCGGTAAGAGCGCACCGCGCGGCCGGCAACGGCAGCGGCATGGCAAGCCCCGCCGGGAGCAAAACCGAATAGGGATGGCGGAGCCCGCAAGGGCTCGGGCCTGTCTTCAGGCCTTGTCATCCGGGTTGGTTGCTCGAGGCGGTCGGCAACGATCGCCCTAGAGGAATGGCCGTCACGCCGGCGCCCGCAAGAGTGCCGGCCTTACAGAACCCGGCTTACAGGCCGGCTGGCACCTCTGTCCGCGCCCAATGCGCTCGGCGGAGCGCTTGGATGCGGCGATGAAACCGTTCCTTAACATTAAAGAGTTGATATCGAGCTCAGGAGAATTCGATCCTTATGGCCGCTCGACGGCGCCTTCCATCTAATCCGAGCGAAAGCCATGCTTGCCCACCCAAGCGCTTCGGTGCCGAAAGTCGCGACGGCGAACAGCGCAGGAGTGTCATGCGGCGGGCGCTCGCGCGGCGCGGCAAGCGGTGCGATCGGCCGGGCGAAATTCTTCCGCTGCCTCGCCGTGCCCAGATGCGACGAAAGAGGATTGAGGGCCGCGGCTCGGCCACGGAAGCAAGAATTGGGCGCTGAGACCAACGACCCGGCCCATATTCCCGTCCTCCTGGGCGAGGCGCTCGAAGCGTTGAGCGTTAAGGAAGGGGGCGCCTATATCGACGCGACTTTCGGCGCCGGCGGCTACAGCCGAGCCCTCCTCGCCGCCGACAACGACATCCGCGTTCTTGCGCTCGATCGCGACCCCGACGCCATCGGCGACGGGCAAGCGCTCGTCGCGCAGGCCGCAGGTCGCCTCACGCTCGTTCAGGCGCGCTTCGGCGAAATCGAGCGGGTCGCTCGCGAACACGGCTTTGCGAGCCCGGATGGCGTGGTGTTCGATCTCGGCATCTCCTCGATGCAGATCGACCGGCCGGAACGCGGCTTCTCCTTCCGTCATGACGGCCCGCTCGACATGCGCATGAGCCGCGAAGGCCTTTCC
>JAFBAK010000283.1 GCA_019247795.1 Hyphomicrobiales bacterium
GTCATCAATGTCTCGAAGATGTTCATCGCGATGTTGCGCGTGGAGATGGTTGAAGAGGTCATCTGATCGAGGCTGTTGACGTTCGCCTCCTGACCGAAGACGAAATCCCCCCCGGTATGCGGACATTTGAACGGCGCGGCCTCGGAGGGCACAGTGAAGGTGAGGCTCGCCAGGATGCCCAGCGAGAGAACACTCATCGAGAGAACCCTCATCGAGCTCATGAGGCCGATCGGTTTCAAACGCCCTTCTTGCATCGTCATCTCCACCAGTCGCGCTCGGGACGATGCATGAAGTCTGCGGATGCGGGCGGCCTCGGTCAAGTCGCTCGCGCGGGTAGGCGCCCGGCTTTGCCTCTCGCTGCGCTCACGGTAAAGCTTGCGATCCCGGCGATCGCGGTGAAAACCTAGGGTGCCGGAGGTCCAAGTCACCCACGCGAAGGGCGAAACATGAGCCTCGTCGAACTCCCGATCACAGGATATCTCGATCGCTTCTCGCATCGGCCCGGGGAAAGCTTCGCCGCTTATATCGGCATGCGCGCGGCAGGCCCCTATGAGGCGCGCCTCGTGCGTATCGTCAGCGGCGATCCCAATCCTGCAGGGCCAAAGCTTCGCTTTGAAGATTTGTCGCATGTCTTTGCGGAGCGCTTCAGCGGAAGGCATCAGGAGATCCGGCTCGGCTCTTACGCACGCATCGAGCCTGGCCCTGAGCGCGACCCAGGTCTTCCCTTCACCTTGACCGCGCTGGTGCAGCTTCGTGCCGAGCTTCGCCCCGACAGCGATGCCAAGGCGATCCTCGCGCTCGAGGGCGAGGACGGCGCGTTGGCCCTCTCGGTAGGTCCACGCGGAGCCGAGGCGCGTCTCGCCGGCATTGAGGTTGATGCGAGCGCCATGCGGCTTTGCGTCGAGACGCCGATGAGACCTCTCCGATGGTATCGCGTTTGGCTCAGCATCGATCCGGCCACGGAACGCGTGCTCCTCGGTCAACAGGGGTTCGGTGAGGCGGCACCCGTCCTCGCGAGATCACAGCGTGAGGGAGTGGCGTTTGCGACGAAATCCTGCGTGCTCATCGCGGCGCAAAGCAAAAAGGGGCCGACCGATCATTTCACCGGCAAGATCGAGGACCCGGCGATCCTCGGCGCCTATGTGGAAGGTTTTCGGCATCCGGCTGCATCGCTCGATGCGCTCGGTGCCGAGCTCATCGCGGGATGGGATTTCTCGCAAGGCATCGACACGCAAGAGGTGACGGATATCGGCCCACAAGCCTGCCATGGTCATCTCGTGAACCTGCCGACCCGGGGGGTCGTCGGCGCGCGCTGGAGCGGAAGCGAGATGTGCTGGCGGCATGCGCCACGGGACTACGGCGCCATCCATTTCCATGACGATGATCTCGCGGATTGCGGGTGGGAGCCAGACTTCAGCTGGACCGTTCCCGCCGCGCTCAGGAGCGGCGCCTATGCTTTTCATCTCACTTGCGACGCGGGCGAAGACTGGTTGCCCTTCTACGTCTTGCCGCCGCGTGATGGCCCCTTTGCCCCGATCGCGTTCCTCGCCTCGACGTTCACCTATCAGGCCTATGCAAATCACGCGCGCGGCAACGCGGATGAGGCCTATCATCGGCGCGTCGCGGAATGGGGCGCCTATCCGAACAACCCGGACCAGCACCCGATCTACGGCACGTCGACCTACAACCGCCATGCAGATGGCGCCGGGATTGCCTTTTCCTCCCGGCGCCGGCCGATCCTCACGATGCGACCAGGATTTCTCACCTTCAACGATGCGCGGGGCTCGGGACTTCGGCATTACCCGGCCGATACGCACATCCTTTCCTGGCTCGAAGAGAAGGGTTTTTCTTTCGACATCATCACGGATGAGGATCTCGACGATGAAGGGGAGGGGCTCATCGCGCCCTATCGCATGGTGCTGACGGGCTCACATCCCGAATACCACACGCTGCGCACGCTCGATGCGCTGCAGAATTATACGGGCGCCGGCGGCAAGCTCGCCTATCTCGGCGGCAACGGATTTTACTGGCGCATTGCGCGCACGCAGGCGATGCCGCATGTGATCGAAATCCGCCGGGCCGAAGGCGGCATTCGCGCCTGGGCGGCCGATCCCGGGGAATATTACCACGCGCTTGACGGCGAGTTCGGCGGATTGTGGCGGCGCAATCGCCGTCCACCCCAAATGCTCGCTGGCGTCGGCTTCTCGGGGCAGGGGCTCTTCGAGGGCACGCATTACCGGCGCTTGCCGGCCTCGCGCGACCCCGCGCATGCCTGGATATTCGAGGGGATCGAGGAGGAGATCATCGGAGACTACGGTCTCTCGGGCGGTGGGGCGGCAGGCTTCGAGATGGACCGCGCCGACCGGGCGCTCGGGACACCTGAGAACGCCGTGATCCTGGCGCGCTCCGAGGATCCGCCGGCCTCCTTCGTCACGGTGCCGGAAGAGCTCCTGTCGCATCTCCACACGGTCTCGGGCGAACCTCCGAACGAGCTCAAGCGAGCCGAGATCGTCTATTTCGACACGCCCTCCTGCGGCGCGGTCTTTTCCGTCGGCTCGATCACCTTCTGCGGCAGCTTGTGGCGCAATGGCTTTGAAGGGCCGGTGTCGCGCCTCCTCGAGAACGTGGTTCGCCGCTTCAGTGCGGCAAAGCCCGATGCAAAGGAGGCCAGCGAGCTTGGCAGGACGGGCGCACCGGCCCATCATGATGCATGACAACCACCGCACCACGAGGTCTCCATGCCCGCCATCGTCAAGTCTCTGTCCTCCACGGAAGCCGAAACGGAGGAATGGCGGCTTCGTTGCGACATGGCCGCCGTCTTCCGCATCAGCGCGCGTCATGGCTGGAACGAGCAGATCGGCAATCACAATTCGCTGATGCTGCCGCAAGCGCGGCCTGACGATCCGCCGCTCTTCATCATCAATCCGCGCGGCTTTCGTTTCGAGGAGCTCACCGCATCGAGCCTCATCGTTTGCGATCTCGACGGGCGGGTCGTGCGCGGCAAGGGAGAGTTGCGCAAGGTCGCCTTCCACATCCATGCCCGCATTCATTTGCGCAATCCGGCCGCGGCCTGCGTGCTCCATGTGCATCCGCAATATCTCACGGCGCTGTCGATGCTGGAGGAGCCCGGATTGGCCTTGGCGCATCACAACAACCTCGCGCTCAACGATCGCGTCGCGATCGACATGGAAGGCGACGAACCCGTCGATGACAATTCCGAGGGCGATCGCATCGCCGACCTCATGGGCGAGAAGACGATCATGATCATGGCAAGCCACGGCGTCACGGTGGTCGGCCCCACCGTTCATGATGCCTTCGATGAGTTGTTCATCGCCGAGCGCACCGCCATGTACCAGATCACGGCCATGTCGACAGGGCTGAAGCTCCGTGCGCTGCCGGAGCGCTTGCGCCGCCGTCATAACGGCCCGTGGAGCGAGCGCTACGACGCGCGACTTCACCTCGACGCGTGGCGGCGCATCCTCGACAAGGAGGAATCCGATTACGCGAGTTGACGCGGCGAGACCTGAACCCGAGCGGGCTCTTCGAGCCTTTCAATCATTGGTTCGCATCTCACCTGCGTCTCTAATCGAAAATCCCGCGATCCGCTTGTAATTCTCCGAAAGCGCCCGAAGCTCGTCTTGCGTGATGTGATCGTCGAGATTCTCGAAGGGCTTGTCGCCGACGAGCTCCTCGACCTTGATGTTGATGAAGTCCGGCGGGTGCTCGCGATTGGCGCGCACTATTTTCGCGGTCGTCTCGCATCGCGCCGCCTCATAAGCCTTGAACGCGGTCACTGGATCGCGGTCGCGCGCGAGGCAATCGGCAATAACGCGCGCATCGATCACGGCTTGCGCCGAACCGTTCGAGCCGCGCGGATACATGGGGTGCGCCGCGTCGCCTGCGAGCGTCACTCGGCCGAAACTCCAGCGTGCGATCGGATCCTTGTCGACCATCGGATATTCGAGAAGGACGTCGGATCGGCGGATCAACTCGGGCACGTCGAGCCAATCGAACCGGAAGCTTTCGTAGAGGTGAATGAAGTCCTCGAGATTGCCCGGCGTGTTCCAATCATTCTTTTCGAAGGTCGCGCTCTTGATCTCCGTCGTCCAGTTGATGAGTTGATCACCCGATCCATCGACATCGTCGATGATCGGGTAGATGACGATCTTGCCGGTGAGAATCGAGCCGATGCGCATATAGACGCGCCCGCCGAGAATTGGCTTGTGGCGCGTCACGCCGCGCCAGGTGTTGATGCCCGCAAAAACAAGCCCTTCAGTAGGATAGAAGCTTTGGCGGATAGTGGAGTTCACGCCATCGCAAGCGACCATGGCTGAGGCGCGCATGGGGGGCAGGACGCTCCCGGTCGAGGTCTCGCGAAAGTGCAGCGTGACGGCGCTTTCGTCCTGCTCGAGGCCGAAGCACTCCCGATCGGTGATGATCTGCTCAGGCCCGTGGCGCTCGCATGCCTCGTCGAGAAGCGCTCTGTGCAGGCGACCGCGATGCAAGCCGACTTCCGCGAAACCGTGACCCGCAAACTTGCCGCGCGGCTCCTTGTAGATGAGCTGCCCGAAGCGGTTAAAGAAGCAACTTTCGCGATTCTCGATGCCGAATTCCAAAAGCTTCTCGGAAAGCCCGATCTGTGCGAATTCGCGCATGCCATGCGGCAACACGGTGATGCCGACGCCGAGCTCCTTGATCTGCGGGGCGCGCTCATAGACCATGCAAGCGATGCCGCGCCGATGAAGATCGAGCGCGAGCTTCAAGCCGCAAATTCCGCCACCGACGATCGCGAGGGGACCGACCGTTTCCAAGCTTTTCCGTGCCATGTCGTGGAAGGCTAATTCGCGTGGGCCGCAGTGACCGAGCTGCTATCGTTTTGCAGGCGCTCGTCTGAGGCGCGGAACTTTACGCTTCACGGGGCTTGTGTCAATTTTGTCGTCGGGCTGAAAACGCCGAATTGGGGACACGCGGCGCGTCAGCCGGAAGGAGAGGGTCGGGGCGCGGAGAGACCGGAAAATCGCCCAACCCGCGTCAGGTGAGAAGGGAGGCTAATTTGAACAGCAGCGCCTGGAACGGCTCGCCGAATGGGTGGTTGCATGACGCCCTCCGGTAAGCCTGCCCGTTACGAGCTGACGATCGTGCTGCTGCTTGCACTTTTCTGGGGATGTGTTGGCCTTAATCGCTTCAGCATCGGTTTGATCTTTCCTTTTATCGTGCCTGAGTTTCATCTCGCGGGGTGGCAGGTGGGGCTCCTGATCTCGGGGACATCCATCACCTGGGCGGTCTCGAGCTGGATCGGCGGATATCTCTCCGATCGTCACGGCCGTCGCCGCATCTTGCTGCCGGCAGTCGGTTTCGTCGGGGTGATGACGGGCGCCATGGGCGGTGCCTGGGACTTCCTCTCGATGTTCATCGTGCGCGATTTGCTCGGCATCGGCGACGGCGTCGGCTGGGCCGTCGGCCAAGCCACGATCAACGAGGCATCGGCGCCTTCCCGCAAAAGCATCAACCAGGGTGTGTTTACGGTCGGCTATACGCTGATCGGCGTCGGGGTCGGCAGCTACGTCATCACCTGGCTCACCGGCCTTGGCGGCTGGCGACTCGCCTTTCCGGTCGTCGGCGCGATCACGCTCGTCATCCTCATTGCCCTTTTCGCCTTCATGCGGGAGCCGCAAAAGCGCGCATCCCAGGAAGCAGATTGGCGCCTCGCGCTCGGCCTTTTAAGAGACCCTTCGATGGTCGCCATCACGGCGGCCGGTTGCGCGGCGCTCACTTGGCTGCAGATTTTCGTCGGCTTCAACCCGCTCTTCCTCACGAAAATCCGCGGCTTCAGCTTCGCGGAGACCGGAATCATCGCCTCGATCTGGGGCTTCTCCGGTGCCGCGGGTCAGATACTCATTCCGCTCGCCTCGGAGCATTTCGGCAGACGGCCCGCGGCATTCGTGAGCGCGGGCGTGAGCGCCGCGGCACTCACGCTCTACGTCCTCGGCGGCTACGACATCTGGACTATGCGTATTCTCGTCGGCCTTTGCGGTCTCTGCGGCTTTGGCCTTCTTCCCATCGTGCTCGCCACCTGTGTCAGCGAGATGGTCTCGGACGAGATTCGCGGCGCGGCGCTTGGCATGACGAACTTCTTCGGTGTGCTCATCGGCACCACGCTCATGCCGCTCGTCGGAGGCCTGATCTCCGATCATGTCGAGTTCGGCACCGTGCTTGGCTTAGCGGCCATCGCGGATATTGTCGTCGCGATCTCGATCCTGAAAGTGCGAGAGACGGCGCCTCGCATTGTCTCTTCAAAGCCGAATTCGACGGAACGACCTGCGCCTGCGCCGAGTGCGGGGACGTGAACGCGAACCCCAAGCGGCGAAGCGCAATCGCGAGAGCGTCATGAGCAAGCAGTCCGCCGCACATCTCTTCCTTGAAGGCCTTTGCGACGTAGGCATCGATTACATCTTCGGCAATCTCGGCACGGATCACGTTTCAATCATCGAAGAGCTGGCCCGCTGGGACCGCGACGGCCGTCCTCACCCACGCGTCATCCTGTGTCCGCACGAGACCGTGGCCGTGCACATGGCGGGGGGCTATGCGCTGGCAACCGGTCGCGGCCAAGCGGTCCTCGTGCACGTCGATGCCGGCACGGCCAATGCCTCGATGGCGCTTGGGAACCTGTTGCGCTACCGCTTGCCGGTGATGCTGCTTGCTGGGCGCGCTCCTTATACCATGCGGGGAGAGCTGCCGGGATCACGCGATGCGTATGTGCATTTCGTGCAAGACCCTTTCGACATGGCGAGCATCGTGCGCCCATTCGTGAAATGGGAATACTCGCTGCCCTCCGGCGTCATCGCCAAGGAGGCCTTGCGGCGCGGCCATTCATTCATGCAAAGCGATCCGCAAGGCCCCGTCTTCATGATGCTTCCGCGCGAGACCTTGGCGGAGATGGTCGACGATCCCCATCCCGGCGGCTTTCCGGAGACGAAATACGGCCGTGTGCGTCGGGGCGGCGTCGAGCCCGCCCGTGCAGAGGCGCTTGCGGAAGCATTGATGGCGGCCGAAAACCCCATCGCGATCACCGCCTATCTCGGGCGCAGGCCCGAGGCCGTCGCGCTACTCGATGCCTTGGCGCGCGAATGCGGCATTCGGGTCGTCGAATATAACGCGCTCGATCTTTGCATCCCGCATGATTCACCGTGCTTTGCGGGCTTCGATCCCGTGGCGGTGATGGAGGGTGCGGATCTCGGCCTTCTCCTCGATGTCGATGTGCCCTTCCTGCCGAAATATGCGCCACGCGCCGGCTCCATGAAATGGATCCAGATCGATGTCGATCCGCTCAAGGCCGATTTCCCGATGTGGGGCTTCGCCACCGATATGCGCGTCGAGGGTGATTGCGCGATCGTGCTTCGCCAAGTGCTCGAGGTGGTCCGCGGGCGAGCCGACGACGCCTACCGAAGCCAGGCTGCTAAACGCGTCGCCGGTTTCGCGAAGGCGAATGAAGAGCGCCACCGCAACGCGCAGAGGGCGGCCTCCGACCCCGGAGCTGTCGACGCCATATCACCCGATTACCTGTGCGCCTGCTTGAGCGCCCAGCTCTCGCAGGATGACATCGTACTCAACGAAGCGATCCGCAACACGCTCGCCGTGCAGGAGCAAATCCTGCGCACGAAGCCTGAGAGCTATGTGGGGCTTGGGGGCGCGGGCCTCGGCTACAGCGGCGGCATGGCCCTCGGCATAAAGCTCGCGCATCCGGAAAGCCGCGTGGTGCAGATCGTGGGCGACGGCTCATTTCATTTCTCGACGCCGGACTCCGTCTACGCGACAGCTCAGCAGTATGAGCTTCCGATCTTCACGATCGTGCTCGACAATCGCGGCTGGCAGGCGGTGAAATCCTCGGTGATGCGGGTCTATCCCAAGGGAGCCGCGGCGGCGGGCGACATGTTCCAATCACGGCTCGAGAGCGGTCGCCAAGGCGAGCAACGTCGCTTCGAAGAGGTCGGCCGCGCTTTCGGAGCCTATGGCGAGTGCGTGCGCGTGCCGCAGGATGTGCCGGATGCGATCGGTCGCTGCCTCGCCGCGCTAGATGATGGGCACTCCGCCGTTCTCACGGTGCGCATCCCGCCGCTTTAAATGGAAGAATCGTGGTCTCCTGCGGGCAGCGCCCCGGTTTCAACCGCGGCTACCTCTTTCGCTTGCGTTTGGCGGCAACCTGCATGTTGTCGACGAGGTTCGGGTAGCGGCGTCCGGCACGCTTCGCGCGCTCCTTCGCTTCGGCCTTTTCGTCTGGCGAGAGTTTGTGGTGCGCCTTCCCGGCTCCTTTGTTCGGATTGGGACGCTTCCAAGGTGGTCGCCGAGTTGACTTTGCCATGGCACGAAAACGCAACAGCTCGGCATCGGTTCGATCACCGGCCGCAGCTCAACGGTGACGCGCATCCTTGACAAAAATTGCGCGGATCTGGGCCAGTTCCCCGTCTCGCCGTCAGATCGCCATGAACCCTCCGTCGACGCAGAGCACGTGGCCCACCACGAAAGACGCGGCGTCGGAAGCGAGCCAGACCACCGCCTCTGCGATCTCTTCCGGGCGCCCCATGCGCCGCAACGGCAGCCCCGCGGCTACTGCCGACATATCCATGATTTTTGAGCCGAGCATCATGTCGGTGACGATGCGACCCGGAGCCACTGCATTGATTCGCACCCCGACTTCGGCGGACTCCATCGCCGCTGAGCGTGTGATCGAGATGAGTGCCGCCTTGGAAGCCGAGTAGAGGGCCAGCCCCGGATTGGGATTGCGCAATCCGCTGACCGATGCATTGACGATGATGACGCCTTTGCCCTGCTTCGCCATCGCTCTGATCTGGTGCTGCAGCGACAGGTAAATCGACCGGACATTCGTGTCGAAGACGCGGTCATAAAGCGTGGCGTCCTGCTCCACGATCGATGCTCGAGGCTCCTGAAAACCGGCGTTGTTGAAGGCGATATCGAGCCGGCCGTACTCGTCAAGAATGGTCTTGTGCATGGTGTCGAGCGCGGCTGCCGCGGTCACGTCGGCAGCAATGAACCGACAGGTCGCACCGGCCGCCGTTAGCGCTGCCAACGCTTTCTCGCCTTCGCGTCGCCGGCGGCCAGCGATGACGACGGTGGCGCCTCGGCGTCCGAAGGCGAGCGCCGCGGCAAGCCCGATGCCCGTTGCTCCACCGGTGACGAGGACCACTTGGTCCTTGAACTCCTGTCTCACAAGTTCGGCCACGCCTTCACCCCGCCTCTGCCGCGCCTTCGGCTGCGCTAATGACGCGACCTCGTTCACCGGCGCAGATCCTTGAGAATTTCCCGCGCCGCGTTATGGCCCGGCACGCCGCCCACCCCGCCGCCCGGGTGTGCCGAAGAGCCGCATTGGTAAAGCCCTTTGATGGGGCTGCGGTAATCTGCGAAATGCGGCGCGGGCCGCGCAAAGAACAATTGATCGGCTTGCAATTCGCCGTGAAAGATGTGTCCGTGCGGTGAGCCGATCTTGGCTTCGATCTCGGGCGGTGTCAGGACCTGCATGCCGATAATGCCGTCAGAGAAGCCCGGCGCGTGCTCCTCGACGGTCTCGAGCACGTGCTTCGCGAATTCGTCCTTGCGGCTCGTCCAATTTCCCTCACGCAAGGTATACGGAGCGTGGCCGCCGAAGAGGTGGACGACATGCTTGCCGGGAGGCGAGATACTGTCGTCCACAAAGCTTGGCGTCACCGGCGTGATGAAGGGCTCGCGCGACCATTCGCCATATTTCGCGTCGTCATAAGCGCGTTCGAGGTAGTCGATCGACGGCCCGATATGCGTGTAACTCGGGTACGGGAAGCCGCATTTCTCGGGATCGAATGCCTTGTAGTTCGGCAAGCGCTCGCAGGCGATGTTGATCTTGAAGGCCGTCGAATAGGTTCGATAGCTCGCGATATCCCGGACGAACTCGGCGGGAAGCTGGTCGGCGGACAGGAACTTGAGAAAGGTCAGCTTGGCGCTGACATTGCTCGCGACCGTGCGCGCCTCGATGCGCGTGCCGTCCGCAAGCGTAACGCCGGAAACGCGGCCATTCGAGGTCTCGATATTCACGACCTCGGCGCGCGTGCGGATGGCGAGGCCTTTCGCTTTTCCGGAAGCGGCGATCGCCTCGCTGATCGCTCCCATTCCGCCACGCACGAACCCCCAGCCGCCCGCTCCCGCATGCTCTCCCATCACGTGGTGCATGATGACGTAAGCCGAGCCCGGGCTCTTCGGCCCTGCGAAGGTGCCGATGCCGCAGTAATAAGCGAGCACGGCTTTCACATATGTGTTCTCGAACCATTCGGAGAGATAGGCGTCGGCGCTCATCGTCATGAGATCGATCAGGCGAAAGAGCTTCCCGCCGACCCGGCGGTATTTCCACAAGAAGGCGGCGGTCTCCTTGAAGGCCTTCCAGTTGCGGCAGCTCGGGTCGGGCGGCGTCTCGAGGAGAAGCTTGCGCACGATCGTGGCGGCTTCCGTGAGGTAGCGATCGAATTGGGGATAGATCTCGGCGTCCTTCGTCGAGAAGCGCGCGAAATGCGATTGCGTTTTCTCGATTTTGTCGCTGAAGACGATGAAGTCGCCGCCGGGCAACGGACCGAACATGTCGGAGGCCGGCAAGACCTTGAATCCGTATTTCGCGAGCTCGAGCTCTGCGATCACCTTCGGATGCAAAAGGCTCATCAGATAGCTGAAGACTGAGAACTTGAAGCCGGGGATCACCTCTTCGGTGACGGCCGCGCCGCCGATCATCTCACGCCGTTCGAGGACAAGCGTCTTGAGCCCCGCCCTCGCCAGATAAGCACCGCAAGTGAGCCCGTTATGCCCACCGCCGATGATCACCGCATCGTATCGCTCGACCATGGTCGACCCTCCCACACTCTTTTTAAGGGAAAACGCGCGAGATCGCCATCTTGGAAGCGTAGCAAGGGGTCGTCATCGGAGAGACTTGTGCGTCACGACGGGCTGCTGCATGAGCGAGACGAGTTGGAGATTTGCCGTCGAGAGCCTTAGCGGGTTCCCTTCCATAGATTCGGGAACAAGCCGAAGGCGAAAAGTCCAAAGCGGCATGAGGGAGGGCGAAACAATGCAGCCGCTTGCGGGGATCACCGTCCTCGACTTCTCGACGTTGCTCCCCGGTCCCCTCGCGACCCTCATCCTCGCCGAAGCAGGCGCAAGGGTGATCAAGGTCGAAAAGCCAGGAGGGGAGGAGATGCGAAGCTATGCGCCGCGCTTCGGAAGCGAAAGCGCGATCTTCTCGCTTTTGCATCGGGGCAAGGAGAGCCTCGTCGCCGATCTCAGGAGTCAAGCCGGCCAGGCCCGTGCTCTTGATCTTGCGCGAGGCGCCGATGTGCTCGTCGAGCAGTTCCGACCCGGGGTCATGGAACGGCTCGGGCTCGGCTATGACACACTCCGCGCCCTCAACCCGCGCCTCGTCTATTGCTCGATCACAGGCTACGGCCAAGACGGGAGGAAGCGGGACCGCGCCGGCCACGATATCAACTATATCGGCGACGCGGGCCTGCTCTCGCTTTCTTTCGGCTCGAAGGATGCACCCGTCGTACCGCCGGCGCTCGTCGCGGACATCGGGGGAGGAAGCTATCCGGCCGTGATGAACATTCTTCTCGCTCTTCGCGCTCGCGAGGCAAGCGGCGCCGGCTGCCATCTCGACATCGCCATGACGGAGAATGTCTTCACGTTCATGCCGCTCGCCCTTGCCGAAGGCTTTGCGGCCGGGCGCTGGCTCGGAAACGGTGAAGACAGATTGATGGGGAACAGCCCCCGCTACAACCTCTATGCCACGGCTGACGACAAGTTGCTCGCCGTCGGCGCGCTCGAGCAGAAATTCTGGGACGCTTTTTGCGAAGCCATCGACCTCGAGCCCAAATGGCGTCTCGACGATGGTGATCCCGCGGGCACGCGCCGACGTGTGCGCGAGCTCGTCGCGGCTCAGTCATCCGAGCATTGGCGCAATGTCTTCGAGTCGCAGGATACTTGCTGCACGGTGCTTCGCGACCTTCGTGACGCCGTCGAGGATGATCATTTCGGGGAGCGTGGCATCTTCGACCATAAGCTTGAGAACGAGACAGGCGCGAGCATCCCCGCGCTACCGGTGCCCATCGTTCCGAGTTTTCGTGCAGTCCGCAAAGGAGCCCGCGCTGCAGTCGCGCTTGCGGACCTCGAAGTTCGCACGGCGGGCGCCATCGAGAATTCGGCGCTCTCGCTTGAGAAGATGAGCGACAAAGCCATTCTTCTGGATTTATTCGAAGCGGCGCTCGCCGCGGCGCGGCCAGACGGCCAGTTCGAAGGACGATTGCCTGCACCGCCCAAGGGGCGCACGATCGTGATTGGGGCCGGAAAGGCTGCCGCGAGCATGGCACGCGCCTTCGAAGATGCCTGGCCACATCCTTGCGAAGGCCTCGTTGTGACACGCTACGGCCATGAAGCTCCGACGCGCCACATTCAGGTTGTAGAGGCTGCCCACCCCGTGCCGGACGCCGCGGGCGAGCGTGCCGCAGGGCGCATTCTCGCCCTTGCCCAATCAGCCGGACCCGACGATCTCGTCATTTGCCTCATGTCGGGAGGCGCCTCGGCCCTTTTGACCTTGCCGGCTCCCGGCATCACCCTCGAAGAAAAACGAGCCTTGAACCGCGCGCTCCTTCAATCGGGAGCGCCGATCGGTGAGATGAACACCGTGAGGAAGGCGCTCTCCGCCATAAAGGGCGGCAGGCTTGCGGCCGCGGCGCGCCGGGCTCGTTGCATCACCTATCTCATCTCGGACGTGCCGGGGGATGATCCGGCGGTGATCGGCTCCGGGCCGACGGTTCCGGGGCGCGCGCAACCGCAGGCCGCGCTTGCGATCCTGGCGCATTATGGCATCGCGATTTCTGCCATGGTCGAGCGCGCCATTTCAAAGAACGGTGCGCCGAATGAAGCTTTCCCAGGTCATGAGATCGTCATGCTTGCGACACCGAAAATGGCGCTCGATGCTGCCGCCGCCGCGGCGCGCCGCAAGGGCCTCGTGCCACTCATCCTGGGGGACGCGATCGAGGGAGAAGCGCGCGAGGTCGCGACCGTAATGGCGGGTATTGCGGAAAGCGCCGCACGCCATGGGTCGCCCGCGCGCCGGCCCTGTGTACTGCTTTCGGGAGGAGAGACGACGGTCACGATCAAGCCCGCCTCCGAGACCTCGAGCGGGAATTCCAATTCCAAGTCATCGGCGCCCCGTGGCGGCCGGAACACCGAGTTCCTCCTCGCATTGGCCCTCCATCTCGGCGGCATCGAGGGCGTCTCCGCCATCGCTTGCGACACGGATGGCATAGACGGCACAGAGGACAATGCCGGCGCTTGGATCGATGCCGGCGTGTTGCGACAAGCCAAGGCAAAGGGTATCGACGCCGCGGCCTATCTCGCACGCCATGACGCCTATGGATTTTTCGCGGCGCTCGACCGCCTCGTCGTCAGTGGGCCGACGCTCACCAACGTCAACGACTTCAGGGCGATCCTCATTCGCTGATGGGACGCAAGCTGATGGAAACTTGCCACCTTGATCGACGGGCAGTCCAAATCCGATGAGCGCCCTGAAGCGTCAAGGCACCATGGCAATGTTGCTGAAAGCTTCGACCACTTTCTCGTAGACGGGACGCTTGAAGGGAATGATGAGCTCGGGAGTGAGCGAGAAGTCTTCCCAGCGCCATTCATCGAATTCGGAAGGGTGGTCGCCACCTCCCGGATGTCGGACATCGATTTCCTTATCCTCGCCGGTGAATCGGAAAGCGAACCAGCGTTGCGTCTGGCCCCGATAACCGCCGCGCCAGGAGCGCTGCAGCATCTCGCGCGGCAGATCGTAGGTGAACCATTCCGGCGCCTCGGCGAGAAAGGTCGCATTGCGCACATTGGTCTCTTCAAAGAGCTCACGCAAGGCGGCCGCCAAGGGTTCCTCGCCTGGGTCGATGCCGCCTTGCGGCATTTGCCAGCGGTAAGGGCCGCGCACATTTTCGGGCCCCGTTTCGCCCCGCCTCCGGGCGACGAAGACTTTGCCGGCTTGATTGAAAAGCGCGATGCCGACGCATCGCCGGTAAGGCAGGGTCGTATGGTCGATCACTACGCCGGAAGCACTGCGCGCCATCCCTCAAGAGTCGCGTTCGAGAGGCCGGCTTGTCAAGTCTGCGGATTTTTCGCCAGCTATCGATCATCCTCGCGCCTTCGGCTTGACCGTCGCGGTTACCGGCACGAGATCGATGCCGCGCCCGGCAAGGCCATCCGTCCAACGCGATAAATGCTCGAGCGTGATCGGGAGCGCGCTTCCCGAAGCGGTGGCGAGGCCCGTTTCCCGGGCGAGCGTCTCGAGCCGCTGCAAGGCTTCGTCGATCTTTGCGCCGTCTGGAAGGGCGTCCAAGACGATATCCGCGCGTCTTACCGGCAAGTTGAGCGAAGGCCCGACGATCGACGTGATCGAGCGGGCCGACGAGCCGTCGTCGATGAAGATGAGGCCGCGATCGGCAAGGTCTTTCAGCACGGGTGAAAGCGCCGCCTCGTCCGCCGTGAAACGCCCGCCGAGGAAGTTCTCGATGCCGACGAAACCGGGGGCCCTTGCCAAGCCCCAATGCAGGTGCTCCAAATTCCGTGCTGCGCCCGCATCCACCGTGAGCGTCTGCGGACCCGGATTGTTCTGCGCGTAGTCGAAGGATTCCATCGGCATCTGCAGAAAAATCTCATGGCCGGCTTCGCGCGCCTTCGCGGCTTGTGCCTTGAGGTTCGTGCCGTAAGGGGCGAAAGCGAGGGAGATCTCTCCGGGGAGCTTGGTGATGGCACGCGACGTGGTCTGCTCATTGAGCCCGAGACCGCCGACGATGAGCGCGATGCGCGGGCGGCCCTTGGCCGGGCTCGGCGCGGGTCTGGCGTAGACTTGCGCGGGCCGCGCGCCATCTGGGCCGATCCGTGGCAGGGGGCCGAAGTCGCTTCGCTCAACAAGACGTGGGTCCGGTGCGGCGGCAAGCTTGGCGCCGAGCGCATCAGGAATGCGGATCACCATGGCATCCGGAGTGGATGCGCCATCCGGCCGAACGACGGAGACGCCACTATCCGCTTCAACCTCGGCGCCTGTGGCGCGCATTGTCGCAGGCTCGCCATTGTCGGTCCTTGCGGCCGCATCCTTCCCGCCCGCAGCGCCCTCATCGGCGGGCGGGGCCGGCTCGATGCTGGCGGTCGCGAAAGGCTCGCCTGCATGCTCGGCTTCTCCGGCGAGGAAGGTGAGCGCAGCGATGCCGACGCCGATCAGGGCCGCGCCGCCGAGAGCGCGCAAACGAGCCGCGAGGCCGGCTCGTCCCCTGTTGGCGGAGAGCCCGAGCGGCTTGTGAAGATCATCCGGCTCGGTGAGCAATCCCGCTGCTCCGGCGAAATCGGTGGAGAATCGATATTGTGAAGCGAGCAAAATCCGCGAATCAGTAACATCTGTTTCTATCACGAAAGTGAGATTCGAAGCGCGTTGCGGAAGGCAAAGCGCGATCTTTCGCGGCAAGGGGCTCGAAAGTTAGAGGATGAGGGCGGTCGTGATCGCCCTCGAGGTGCATCGAGGCCGTCGTGGATGCTAGGCTTGGGCGAGCCGCACAGCTGATGGCGCGCCGAGACCCGATCCGTTCCGAAGAGGTGACATGAGCCCCGATTCCTTTCTCGTCACAGTGGCGACAGGTGCTGTCGCCCTCGTGCTCTTGCTCGGCCTTGCCAACATGTTGCGAGGCGGAAGCGCGAACCGTTCTCAGAATTTGATGCGGCTTCGCGTGATGCTTCAGGCGTTCGCCATCGTACTGATCATTCTCGTCCTTTGGTGGCGCGGTCATTGAAGGGCGAAAGCGAGCCGGTTGACGAGTTGCGCAAAAGCGGGTCCTGTGCTGCAGGGCTCGCACATGTCGTGGGGATCGTAACCAAGCTTGCGATTTGACGGAGCTTTCGGTTGCAGTGGTGGGAAGCCCCCGCTATAGGCGTTGACGCGGCGCCGCATCGCGGCGACAAGGGGTGCAGATGTTGCGGATTCGCAACCTTGGCTCGATGGTGAGGTGATGCGGCTGAAGACGGGGCTTTCGGGGGTTTTTGCCGTTGCCTTGCTCGCCGCTGGCCCTGCGGTCGCGGCAGATCTCGGCTATCCGACCGAATTTGGCGCGCCAGCCGCCCCGATTGCGCAGGCGCCGGTTTCTTTTTTGTCCGAAGTGCGACTCGGCACATTCGCGCATGATGCGGCGAGCCCCGAGAAGGGCAGTGCAGATCTCAATGGAGAAATCCTGTTCGCCAAACCGTTCAGCGAGCCGGGAAGCCCCTGGGATTTTCTTTTTCCACGCCCGAGCATCGGCGCAACGTTGAATTTCGCAGGCAAGACGAGCCAAGCCTATGCGGGGCTCACCTGGACCTATGACATCACCAAGTCGATTTTCGTAGAAGGCAGCTTCGGCGGCTCGGTGAACAACGGCAAGACCGGGTCGATCGTACCACCTGGCCACAACGCCATGGGATGCAACGTCTCGTTCCGCGAATCGGGTTCGGTGGGTTACCGGTTCACCGCGAACTGGAGCTTGATGGGAACAATCGAGCATATGTCGAATGCGGGCCTCTGCACACAGAATCGAGGCCTCACCAATTACGGCGCGCGCATCGGCTATACCTTCTGACAGCACGATGACATTTGCCGGGAAGCGAAACGTCTTCTCGCTGTGGCGGGTTCGGCTACAATAAAACGACATCGATGGTTTGGCAGTTCACGCCCTTTGCGCGATCGTCCATGCAATGGGATGACGGGCGTGTGAAGTCGCCCGACCTTGCCCGGCGGCCGCCCTGAAAGGCTCCGACGATGGTGGTGCTCAACCGCATATACACGCGCGCGGGCGATAAGGGTAAAACGCGGCTGGCCACCGGCGCGCCGCGTCTCAAGAGCGATTTGCGCGTCGAGGCTTACGGTACCGTCGACGAGACCAATGCGGCGATCGGCCTTGTGCGCCTCCATACCAAAAATGATGCGTTCCTCGATGCCATGCTGTCGCGCATCCAGAACGATCTTTTCGATCTTGGTGCGGATCTCGCCTCGCCCGAGCCGCCGCGCCGCAAGCCGGGCAGGCCATCCTTGCGCGTCCTCGCAACGCAGGTCGCTCGCCTCGAAAACGAGATCGACGCCTTGAATTCGCGCCTTGCCCCGCTCACCTCATTCGTGCTGCCTGCCGGCTCACCGGCGGCCGCGACACTCCACGCGGCGCGGACGGTTTGCCGACGTGCCGAGCGCGCCATCGTCGCCTTGGCGCAAAAAAAGGGCGAGAGTGTCGGGGCGGAGGCGATCAAATACATCAATCGCCTGTCGGATTTCCTTTTCGTTGCCGCCCGTTTCGCCAACCGCATGGGCAGCAACGATGTGCTGTGGGTGCCGGGGCAGAACCGCTGAACCGCCGCGCATGGTCCAGGTCGTCTGGGACCTCTCGAAGATTATGTTCTCCTGAATCTGACGTATGATAGCAAGGGATCTCACGCGCCACGCCTTGAGGGCGATCCCGCGTTCCTTGCCCATCTGACGTTGACAGGGCTCGACCACCGCGATTTACCGATATTGCGGGCGCGCGCGGCAAACAAGACCAAGGTCGAATGGCGCCTGCCGCGTTTGCGGGTAGAAGAAATCCAGTGGAAAGTCGAAGCTTATGAAAATTCTGGTCCCCGTGAAGCGGGTCGTCGACTTCAACGTGAAGATCCGAGTCAAGCCGGATGGGACGGGCGTCGAGCTTGCCAATGTAAAAATGTCGATGAATCCCTTCGACGAGATCGCCGTCGAGGAGGCGCTTCGTCTCAGGGAGGCGGGCAAGGCGACCGAGGTGGTGTGCGTGTCGATCGGGCCAGCCCAATCCGCGGAGACGATCAGGGCGGGTCTCGCCATGGGTGCCGATCGCGGCATCCTCGTGAAGACGGATCAGCCTCCGGAGCCGCTTGCCGTCGCCAAGCTGCTCAAGGCGGTGATCGCCAAGGAGGAGCCGGGCCTCGTCATTCTCGGCAAGCAGGCCATCGACGACGATTGCAACCAGACGGGGCAGATGCTCGCTGCCCTCCTCAATTGGCCGCAAGGCACTTTCGCCTCCAAGCTCGTGATCGGGGAAGGATCGCTCGAGGTGACACGCGAGGTGGACGGGGGCTTGCAGACATTGACGCTGAAGATGCCTGCGATCATCACGACGGATCTGCGCCTCAATGAGCCGCGCTATGCGTCATTGCCCAACATCATGAAAGCCAAGAAGAAGCCGATCGACGAGATGACGCCTGAGGGGCTCGGCGTCGACGCAGCCCCCCGGCTCAAAGTGCTGAAGACGGTCGAGCCGCCGGGGCGCAAGGCGGGCGCCAAGGTCAAGTCGGTGGCCGAGCTCGTAGCGAAGCTCAAGGAAGAAGCCGGGGTGATTTGAGATGACGACACTGCTGTTTGCCAAGCACGACAACAAGTCGCTGAACGAAGCGACCCGCAAAGCACTGACGCCCGCCAAGGAGCTCGGAGCGCCTGTCCACATCCTTGTCGCGGGCCATGATTGCCGCCCCGTCGCCGAAGAGGCGGCGAAGCTCGACGGCGTCGAGAAAGTGCTGCTCGCCGAGGCACCCGTCTATGAGCACCGTCTCGCCGAACCGCTCGCGATGCTCCTCCATTCGCTTGCCCAGAATTACGATGCGCTCGTGGCGGCATCGACGACCACGGGCAAGAACGTGATGCCTCGGCTTGCGGCGATGCTCGACGTGATGCAGGTCTCCGACATCATCAAGGTCGTCTCACCCGATACATTCGAACGTCCGATCTACGCCGGCAACGCTGTCCAGACCGTGCAGGCCACGGATTCAAAAAAAGTAATCACCGTGCGCACTGCGGCGTTCGCGCCGACCGCAGAAGGCGGCGCGTCAGCCCCGATCGAAAGCGTGGCATCGCCCGCCGATCCCGGGCTTTCTACCTTCAAGGGCGAGGCGGTCGCAAAGTTGGACAGGCCCGAGCTCGCCTCGGCCAAAATCATCGTCTCGGGTGGACGGGCCTTGGGTTCGGCCGAGAAATTTCGCGAGGTCATCACGCCGCTCGCCGACAAGCTCGGCGCCGCGATGGGAGCTTCGCGCGCCGCGGTCGACGCCGGCTATGCGCCGAATGATTGGCAGGTTGGTCAGACCGGCAAGGTGGTGGCACCTGACCTTTATGTCGCAGTCGGCATTTCAGGCGCCATTCAGCATCTTGCCGGCATGAAGGATTCCAAGGTGATCGTCGCCATCAACAAGGATGAGGAAGCGCCGATCTTTCAGGTGGCCGATTACGGCCTCGTGGCCGACCTGTTCACTGCGGTTCCGGAGTTCGCGGCGGAACTCGGCAAAGTGGGTAAATAAGTGTTCACCTTTGCCGAAGCGCAACTTCAGGTGCCGACTCAAGGCTTTGTGCGGGATCGCATCATCCGCAAAAACCAGTTCCTTTTTATCGGATGATGCGATAGCGGGTGATGCGGCATGGTTGACATCAGGACCGTCGGGGTAATTGGCGCCGGGCAGATGGGCGCAGGGATTGCCCATGTTTCGGCCCTCGCGGGTTATGACGTCCTCGTCAATGACGTCTCGGTCGAACGCGTCGAGAGCGCTCTCGCCACCATCAACGGCAACATGGCGCGCCAGATCGCCAAAGGCGCCATATCGGATGTCGATCGCAAAACAGCCCTGAAGCGGATCACGCCCGCAAAAAATCTCGAAGCGTTGAGCAGCTGCGACCTGGTCATCGAAGCGGCTGCCGAGAGCGAGCCGTTGAAGCGCCAGATCTTTGAGAACCTCAAGCCGCACCTGAAACCCGAGGCGGTCGTCGGCTCGAACACCTCGTCGATCTCCATCACGCGTCTTGCCGCGATCACCGGAAATCCGGAACGATTCATCGGTATCCACTTCATGAATCCGGTACCGGTGATGCAGCTTGTCGAGCTGATCCGTGGTATCGCAACCAATGACGAGACCTTCGAGGCCGCACGCGAATTTTGCGGCAAGCTCGGCAAAACGGTGACGGTGGCCGAGGATTTTCCCGCCTTCATCGTAAACCGCATCCTTTTGCCGATGATAAACGAGGCCATTTACACGCTCTACGAGGGCGTGGGTTCGGTCGATGCCATCGACACGGCGATGCGTCTCGGCGCCAATCATCCCATGGGACCTTTGCAGCTCGCCGATTTCATCGGGCTCGATACCTGCTTGTCGATCATGCAGGTGCTCTATGAGGGGCTTGCGGATTCGAAATACCGGCCATGCCCTTTGCTCGTGAAATATGTCGAGGCCGGCTGGGTCGGAAAGAAAGTGAAGCGCGGCTTTTACGATTATCGCGGCGAAAAACCGGTGCCGACGCGGTGATATTTGCACCTCCGAGACAAAACAGCTCGCCCGTCGTCGATCAGGAAAGCGCCCTGCTTCCAGCAACATCGCACTGGTTTTTGCGCATGAGCCTTCACAAGAACGTCATTGTTTCGTTAGACTAAGGAGCTTGGGACGAATCTGTCTCGCCTGTTGGAGAGCGTGGCTTGACCATCCATGTAGCGCCTCCCGTTTCGCCGGAAGCCTGCCCGGCGCTGGTGCTCAACGCGGATTACCGGCCGCTGAGCTATTATCCGTTGTCGCTTTGGTGCTGGCAGGACGCCATCAAGGCCGTCTTCATGGAGCGGGTGAACATCGTCTCCGAGTATGAGCGGTGCGTGCGATCTCCGAGCTTCGAGATGCGACTGCCTTCCGTGGTGTCGCTCAAGACCTACGTGAAGCCGCCACGCCATCCGGCCTTCACACGCTTCAACGTTTTCCTGCGCGATCGCTTCACCTGCCAATATTGCGGCGGCCGGGAAGATTTGACCTTCGACCATGTGGTGCCGCGATCGAAAGGCGGCCAGACGGTTTGGGCGAACGTTGTCGCCGCTTGCGCGCCGTGCAATCTCTTGAAAGGTGACTGGCTGCCTGCCGAATCCGGCATGTGGCCACGTCAGAAACCTTATCAACCGACCGTGCATGATCTGCACCAGAACGGCCGGCATTTTCCGCCGAATTATCTGCACGAAAGCTGGATGGACTATCTTTATTGGGACGCCGAGCTCGAACCGTAGCGGATGCGTCAGCCCAGCGCTCAAGATGTTGGACCGGACAATGTGCGCAGAACAGTATTCTCAGCCCGGATACGTATCGTGAGTACGGCGGCATTGGCGATCGAGAAAGCGAGTGCGAACCAGGGAAGGCCGAAAGCGAGTGGAAGCACGGCGATCTCGGCCGCCACGACGAGATAATTTGGATGTGCGACAATGCGGTAGGGTCCGCGACGCACGAGCGGAGCGCCCGGTGTCACGATGATGCGCGTCGTCCACCGCTGTCCGAGGCTCGCGATCACCCAGACGCGTAAGAGCTGTAAAGCGGCAAAAGCGGCGAGCCAACAGGGATCGACCTTTGCCTCGAAGGCCAACAGCCACAAGCCGATAAGCCAGGCCGCATGCAAGACGACGACGAGCGGATAATGAGAAGGCGCAGCTTCGATTGCGCCCTGTGCCATGAGCCGCCGCGTGTTGCGTGAAGCCAGAAGAAGCTCGGCGCCTCGCTGAAGGGTGACAAAGCCAAGGACGAAGGGGGCCGCCGTCACGCGGCTCTCTTCAGGGAGAGGAGGCTTGCCGTGAAGCCGGGGCCCAGCGCGCTCAGCACGGCGCGCGACGGCAAGCCTTGCTTCAAGACGCGATCGAGCACGAAGAACACCGTCGGCGCCGACATATTGCCGTAGGTTGCGAGGACCTCGCGCTCATGGTCGAGCGAGCCTTGCGGCAGCGAAAGCGCGCGCTCGAGCGCGGTGACCACCTTGGCACCGCCCGGGTGACACACGAAACGATCGACATCGCCGAGCGCGAGGCTATGCCTTTCAAGGACATCGTTCACCGCAACGCGCAGATTGGCCTCGACGAAAGGCGGAATTGCCCGCGCGAATATGACGCCGAACCCTTGCGGATCGACATCCCAGCCCATGAGGTCGAGCGTCTCCGGCCAGGTGTATTCACCCGCAGCCTCGATCTTTGCCAAGCCGCCATCTCCCGCGCGCAGCACGCAAGCAGCGGCGCCATCGCCGAACAGAGCCGTGGCGACGATGTTGGCCTTGGTGATGCTGTCGGGCCGCGAAGCGAGCGTGCAGAGCTCGATGACAACGAGGAGCACATTGGTGCCCGGCCGCGACTCGGCCAACCGGGCCGCAACGGAGAATCCCGACACCCCCCCGGCACAGCCGAGCCCAAAGATCGGCACACGAGCGACATCGGTGCGAAAGCCGATGCGGCTCAAGGCACGAGCCTCGAGGCTTGGAGTGGCGATGCCAGTGGAAGAGATGGTGACGACGGTATCGACCTGTTCGGCCGCGACGCCCGCCTTCTCGAGCGCGTCCTTGGCGACGCGCGCGAAAAGGGCGTCTGCGCCTTCGAGATAAGCGGCTGTGCGCTCCGGCCAGCCGGGTTCCGACAGGTACCAGTCAGCCGGCCGGACCGCGTAGCGCGTCCGGATGCCGGATGTCTCGAATACGCGCGCCAGCCGGTCGAAGCCGGGATAACGATCGCCAAAAACCGCGTGCGCAAGCGCGGCCACCTCCTTCTGCACCATGACATGGGGAGGGACGGCAGTCGCCACGGACAATAGGGAGGCGGATTTGGTCAATTTGCCACGAACCTTATCGGTGCCGAGTGCGCGGGCGACGGCGATCATTCATTCCGGTCCGAAAACCCATCCTCTTCAATGAATTAAGAGGAGCGCCATATTCGGGGCATTGCTTTTCGAACGGGTACGACGCGCAGGACGCCCGCCCATATACGACTTCGCGAGGGGCTTGGCTCGATTTTTGACGTCGCTTCTCGAAATCTTGATAATAACCCTGTTTCGTCTGCGAGCCTTCGGTCCTCTTGCAACCGCGCCGCAGTAACGTCATCAACGAGCGCCATATAGGAAGAGGCGAAGAAAGGATCGGGAGAAGCAAAGTGGCGAAGGCCGTCACCGCCGCAAAAACGCTCGAGCCGACATCGCGGCCGGATGTTCGCGCGGAAATCCTTGCGTCACCGAAGGAAGTCCCCGGCAAGGCGATTTCCGCGCCGCGCGGTCACAATATTTCCAATTCACCTGAACGCTTCGTCAACCGCGAGTTGTCCTGGCTGCGCTTCAATCGAAGGGTCATGGAAGAGGCTTCGAACCGCAACCACCCCCTTCTCGAGCAGCTTCGCTTCCTCTCGATCTCGGCGAACAATCTCGACGAGTTCTTCATGGTGCGGGTTTCGGGTCTGCGCGAGCAGCTCCATGCCAAGGTCGTCGTGCGCTCGCAGGACGGATTGGCTCCTGCCGAGCAGCTCGAGAAGATCGGCGTCGAGGTGGCGACGCTCGCGAGCGATCAGCAGCAGCGTCTTCGCGAGCTGCGCGCCGGGATGGCCGAGGAAGGCATCGTCATCCTCGGTGCCTCGGAGCTCTCGGCCCTCGAGCGTAATTGGCTCGAGGGGCATTTTCTCGAGCACATCTTTCCTGTGCTGACACCGCTCGCCATCGATCCGGCGCATCCTTTCCCGTTCATTCCCAATCTCGCTTTTTCGCTCGCGGTTCAGCTCGCGCGTCAGGCAGATGGTCGCCCGCTCAATGCGCTTGTGCGCGTGCCGCAGAAGATCGCGCGTTTCGTCCGACTTCCCGATCTGTCCCAGACGGGGCAGACGCGCTTCGTGGCCCTCGAGCAGATTATCGGGGCCTTCGTCCACAAGCTCTTCCCCGGCCATGCCGTCAAAGGGCTCGGCGGCTTTCGCGTCATCCGCGACAGCGATCTCGAGATCGAAGAAGAGGCCGAGGATCTGCTACGCATGTTCGAGACGCTGCTCAAACGGCGGCGGCGCGGCGACGTCATCCGGCTCGAGGTGGAGGCACGCATGCCCGAACCGTTGCGCAGCTTCATCGCCGAGGAGCTCGACGTTACGGGGGAAGAGACTTTCGTCGTCGAGGGGATGCTTGCCTTGAACGAGCTCACCCAGCTCATCGGCGACGATCGGCCCGATCTCAAGTTCAAGCCTTACACGCCGCGCTTCCCCGAGCGCGTGCGCGAGCACGGAGGCGATTGCTTCGCCGCCATCCGCGAGAAGGATTTCGTGGTGCATCACCCGTACGAATCCTTCGACGTGGTGGTGCAGTTCCTGCAGCAGGCAGCACGCGATCCCAATGTCATCGCGATCAAGCAAACACTTTACCGCACCTCCTCGGATTCGCCCATCGTCAAGACCCTTGCGGAGGCAGCGGAGGCCGGCAAATCGGTGACGGCGCTCGTGGAGCTCAAGGCGCGGTTCGACGAGGAGGCCAATATCCGCTGGGCTCGCGACCTCGAGCGTGCGGGCGCGCAGGTCGTCTTCGGCTTCGTGGAACTGAAGACGCATGCCAAGCTTTCGCAGGTCGTGCGCCGCGAGGGCGGGCAGCTCACGAGCTATTGTCACATCGGGACCGGCAACTACCACCCGGCAACCGCGAAGATCTATACCGACCTGTCGTATTTCACGGCCAACCCGGTGATCGCGCGCGATGTGGCGCGCATCTTCAACTTCATCACGGGCTATGCCGAGCCCGGAGAGCTCGAGCGCATGAGCGTGTCACCCGGGACATTGAGGAAGCGCTTTTTCGAGCATATCGAAGATGAGATCGGCCATGCGAAGGCCGGCCGGCCTGCCGCCATTTGGGGCAAGTGCAACTCTCTGGTCGATCCGCAAATCATCGATGCGCTGTATCGGGCGAGTCAGGCCGGAGTTCGCATCGAGCTCATCGTGCGCGGCATTTGCTGCCTCAGGCCCGGCGTGCCGGGCCTTTCCGAAAACATCCATGTGAAGTCGATCGTCGGACGCTTTCTGGAACATGGGCGCATCTATTGCTTCGGCGGCGGCTATGGACTTCCGCACGAAAAGGCCCATGTCTACATTTCGTCGGCGGACCTCATGACGCGCAATCTCGATCGGCGGGTGGAGGCCATGCTGCCGATCGACAACCCAACGGTTCATGAGCAGATTCTCGATCAGATCATGGTGGCCAATCTGCGCGACAACCAGCAAAGCTGGGTTTTCGCGCCGGATGGAACGAGCGAGCGCATTGTGCCCAAACCAGGGGAAGCTCCCTTCAACGCGCACCACTATTTCATGACCAATCCGAGCCTGTCTGGACGTGGACGATCCTTACGTGAATCAGGGCCGAAGCGCCTTTTTGAAAAGACCGGCAAGCGCTGAACGCCAGCCGATTCCCTTCCCCGGGCGGATGCCGCCGGCGGAGCGTTTTGCCGTCGTCGACATAGGCTCGAACTCGGTGCGCCTCGTCGTGTTCGAGAAGATTTCCCGCGCGCCGGTGGTGCAGTTCAACGAAAAGGCGTTGTGCGGTCTCGGGCGCGCCGTGCGTTCCACCGGTCGTCTCGCAGAAGATTCGGTCGCGAAAGCGCTCGCCTCGATCGCGCGCTTCCGCATCCTTTGCGCGCAAATGAATGTCAGGCAGGCGCGCGTGGTCGCGACGGCTGCGGCGCGCGACGCCGAGAACGGTCCCGATTTCCTGGCGCGCGTCGAGGAGCTCATGGGTGTGGGCCCAGAGCTTCTTTCCGGCGAGCGTGAGGCGGAGCTCTCGGCGCTCGGCGTCGTTTGCGGCTTGCACGAGCCTGACGGTGTGGCCGGTGATCTCGGCGGCGGCTCGCTCGAGCTCGTATCCTTGAAGAAAGAGAAGATCGGGGAGGGCATCTCCCTGAAGCTCGGTGGCTTGACCCTGATGGACGAGGCAGGGGGCTCGCTCAAGAAAGCCGAGAAGATCGTTCGCGAAACGCTTGAGAACTCCGCCGTGATGCGCTTCGTGAAAGGGCGGCCCTTCTATGCGGTCGGCGGTACGTTCCGGGCGCTTGCGCGATTGCATATCGGCCAGCGCGCCTATCCGCTCCAGGTGATGCACGGCTATGTCATCCCGGTGCGCGATGCGGTCGAGTTCGTGAAACTCGTCGAACGCGTCAACGCCGACACGCTCGATTCGATCGCTTCCGTCAATGTGGCCCGCCGCCCACTCCTCGCTTACGGGGCGCTGGTGCTCGACGAGATCATCCGCATCGGCAAGCCCAAGGAGGTTGTGATCTCCGCGACCGGAGTGCGCGAAGGCCTGGTCTACGAGCAGCTGACGGAGGCGGAACGCAGCGCCGATCCGCTCCTCGTTGCCGCCCGCGAAATGAACGAGGCGCGGGCTCGCGATCCGGGTCACGCTTTCGATCTGATCGCCTGGAGTGATGCGTTCTTCGCGACTTTGCCGTTCGATGAGACGCCCGGCGAAACCCGGTTGCGCCATGCCGCTTGCCTGTTGAGCGACATCGGCTGGAGCGCCCATCCCGATTATCGCGGCGAGCAAAGCCTCAACACGGTGGCGCACGCGCCGTTCTTCGGCGTCGATCATCCCAGCCGGGCTTACCTCGCGCTCGCGGTCTATTTTCGCCATGCGGGCTTCTCGAGCGATGCGCGCAGCACGCCGAGCATCCGGGAGCTCGCAAGCGCGCGCGGTCTCGATCGGGCGCGTGTGATCGGCGCCGCCTTCCGCGTCGCATCGCTGATCGCGGCCGGGATGTCGGGCGTCCTTGGACGCGCGCCTTTGGTGCTCGA
>JAFBAK010000395.1 GCA_019247795.1 Hyphomicrobiales bacterium
GCCTGCACCGCGCCGGTCGCCTGGCCGAGCGCGACGCCCTGACCGAGGTTGAAGCTCATCGTCACCGCGGGGAACTGCCCCTGATGGGCGATCGCGAGCGGCCGCACCGGCACGTTGGTCCACTTGCAGAACACCGACAGGGGCACCTGCTCGCCGGTCGTCGGCGAGCGGACATAGATCTTGTTCAACGTGTCGATGCTGCCCTGCAGCTCCGGAAGGATCTCCATCACGACGTGGTAGCTGTTGAGCTGGGTGAAATATTGCGTGACCTGGCGCTGACCGAAGGCGTCGTAGAGCGTGTCGTCGATCAGCTGCGGCTGAATGCCGTAGCGCGACGCGGTGTCGCGATCGATGACGAGCTGCAGCGTCGTTCCCTCGGTCTGCTGGTCGGTGGCGACGTCGCGCAGTTGCGGCAGCGTCTTCATCCTCTCCAGGATTCTGGGCGCCCACTCGTTGAGCTCGGCGAGATTGGCGTCCTGCAGGGTGAATTCGAACTGGGTGCGGGTGGCGCGGCCGCCGAGGCGCACGTCCTGCGAGGCCTGCATGTAGAGCTTCGCGCCCTCGACCTTTTCGAGCTGCGGCCGCAGCCGCGCGATGATCTGCTGCGCGTTGACGTCGCGCTCGCCATGCTGCTTCAGCGTGACATACATGCGCCCGGAGTTGAGCGCAGTGCCGCCGCCGCCGATGAACATGGCGATGCTGTCGACCGCCGGATCGGCCTGGACGATCGCGCTGAGTTCCTCCTGGCGCTTCTTCATGGCCTCGAAGGAAATGTCCTGTGGTGCCTCCGACACCGCGGTCAGAAAGCCGTTGTCCTGCTGCGGGAAGAATCCCTTCGGAATGATGGTGAAAAGATAGACCGACAGTCCGACCGTACAGAAGAAGATGAAAAGGGTGGTGCGCTTCCAGTCCAGCGCGTGATCGAGCCCGCGCTCGTAGGCGTGCAGCATCCGGTCGAACAGCCGCTCGCTCCATTGGTAGAACCGCCCGTGCCTGGTCTCGTGATGGGCGCGCAGGAAGCGCGAGGCCATCATCGGCGTCAGCGTCAGCGAGACCATCATCGAGACGAAAATGGTCATCGCCAGCACGACCGCGAATTCACGGAACAGGCGGCCGATCACGCCTCCCATCAGCAACAGTGGAATCAGCACCGCCACCAGCGAGATGCTGATCGAGACAATGGTGAAGCCGATCTCGGCAGCCCCCTTGAAGGCCGCCGTCATCGGCCGTTCACCATGTTCGACATAGCGTGTGATGTTCTCCAGCATCACGATGGCGTCGTCGACCACGAAGCCGACCGCGATGGTCAGCGCCATCAGCGACAAGTTGTCGAGGCTGTAGCCCGCCGCCCACATCAGCGCGCATGCCCCGAGAAGCGCGAGCGGCACCGTGATGCTCGGGATGATGGTTGCCCAGAGGGTGCGCAGGAAAATGAAGATGACCATCACCACGAGCGCGACGGTGAGGAGCAGCGTGAATTGCACGTCCTTGACGGCCGCACGGATGGTTTGCGTGCGATCGCTCAAGGTGAAGATCTTGATGGCCGGCGGCATGGTGGCGCGCAGCCTCGGGATTTGCGCCATGATATGATCCACCGTGTCGATCACGTTGGCGCCCGGCTGCTTGAAGATGACGAGCACCATGCCGCGCTTGCCGTCAGCCCAGCCGGCTTGCGTCGTGTCCTGGGGGCCGGTGACGGCCTGACCGATGTCGCGCACCCTGAGCGGCGCACCGTTGCGATACGCGACAATGACGTCATTCCAGTCCTTCGACTGAGTGAGCTGATCATTGGTGTAGATGGTGAACGATCGCTTCGGGCCCATGATGGTGCCCTTCGGGTTGTCGACCGTGGTGATCGACAACGGCCCGCGCACGTCTTCGAGCGACAGACCCTTGGCGACGAGCTTGGCGGGGTCGAGCTGAATGCGGATCGCGGGCTTCTGCTGGCCGCCGATCAGCACCTGCGCGACGCCGGAGATCTGGCTCACCTGTTGCGCGAGCTTGGTCTCGATATTGTCGTCGACTTCGGTGAGAGGCAGCGTGTCGGACCTGACGCCGAGGAGCAGGATCGGGGAGTCCGCCGGGTTCACCTTGCGATAGGTGGGCGGGCTCGGCAGGTTCTTCGGCAACTGGCCACCCGCCGCGTTGATCGCCGCCTGCACGTCGTTGGCGGCCGCATCGATGTTGCGATCGAGATCGAACTGGATGGTGATCGAGGTGGATCCGAGCACGCTCGTCGAAGTCATCTGCGCAACGCCCGGAATTTGCGCGAATTGCGTTTCGAGCGGCTGCGCCACCGAGGACGCCATCGTGTCCGGGCTGGCGCCGGGCAAGGTCGCGGAGACCTGGATGGTCGGAAAATCCACTTGGGGCAGAGGGGCTACGGGCAGGCGCGGATAAGCGACGAGCCCCACGAAGAGGACCCCGATCATCAAGAGCGAGGTCGCGATCGGATGCCGAATGAACGGCGCGGAAATGCCGCCACCCATGCTCAGGGTGCCTTTTCGGGGTTGTTTTGCGCCTCTTTGGCAGGCGAGGTCGGCGTCGTGGCGTCATGCTGATCGACCACCGATCCTTCTTGCAGCCGATATTGGCCGCCCACGACGACCTCTTGTCCGGGAGAGAGGCCCTGCGTCACGACCGACTGGTCCGCCCCTTCCTGGCTCACCTTGATGTCGCGCATCTCGACCTTGTTCGCGTCGTTGATCACGAAGGCGTAAAGCCCGTTCGGCCCTCTTTCGACGGCATCATTCGATACGACCATGGCCTGTTTCAACGTGTCGGCGAGGAGCCGCGTCGAGACCGAAAGCCCCGGCCACAGCACATTGTCCTTGTTCTCGAAGGTCGCCTTCAGGCGGATCGTGCCGGTTGCTTGATCGACCGTGTTGTCCATGAGCTCGAGCTTGCCCTCCGAAAGCGTCCGCGAGCCGTCGCTGCTCAGCGCGCTCACCGGGACCTGACCGGCCGCCAACGCCTTATTGATCTGAGGCACATCCTCCTCGGGAGCCGTGAAGACCACGGATATCGGCTGGAGCTGGACGATCGAGAGCATCCCATTCGTGTCCGAGGCGTGGACGATGTTGCCTTGGTCCACGAGGCGGAAACCGATCCGCCCACTGATCGGCGCATTGATCGTCGCATAGCTGAGCTGGGTCTTCGCGTTGTCGATCGCGGCCTGATCGCCCTTGATCTGCGCCGTAAATTGATCGACCTGCGCCTGCTGCGTGTCGACTTGCTGGCGGGAGGCGAAGTCCTGGCGCGCCAGGTCCGTGAAGCGCTTGAGATCGAGCTGCGCATTTTTCAGGCTCGCTTCGTCCTGGGCTTTCTTCGCGACCGCCTGATCGAGCGCCGCCTGGAAGGGTCGGGGATCGATCTGCACGAGGAGGTCGCCTTCCTTGACGATTTGACCTTCCTTGAAGGCGATCTTGGTGATTTCGCCATCGACCCTGCTGCGCACCACCACGGTGTTGTAAGCCTGCACCGTGCCGAGACCATTAAGGTAAACGGGAAAATCAGCGAGCTGAACTCGCGAAAATGTGACCGGAATCGGCGGCGGCCCGGATTGGCCGGCGCTCTTCGGGTCCACTGCCGCGTCAGCGGAACGGGTCGAAACGTAGCGCCAGCCGAGGAACCCGCAAACGGCAAGCAACGCCAGGACGGTAATGACGCCCCAAGGCCCGCGCCGCTTTGATGAAGGAGACGCCACCGGCTCGCTCCGATCCTGTGATTGCGCCCATTGTTTAGGCATATAGTGAGAGGTTGCGGCGCAATATAGAGTGCCCGCACCACCGAACCATTACGGGATTATTAAATCCGGCAAGGGGGATTCGGTTCGCCCAGGCGAACGTAAAAGCGCTTGGCTCCTCCCCCGCCTTCTATATATCGGGCTGGGGTGGGCGCGACAACGCCGCCCGCCGGTCCGTTCGTCGCGCGGCGCTTGGCGCCTGTCGGGCGCGTCGGACGCCCGCAAAAGGCGGCTTTCTGAGCGAAAAGCGGCCAATCGGCGGTAACCGGTTTTCTGGAAAGTTCGTGCTCGAGCAAAAAACAAGATCATGATGGCAGCGGGCGTGAACGTCATCGCATGACCAGGGAGACGGGCATGAGTGGGAGCGGCCGGTCGGCCGAGGGGGTCGACCCTTCTGCATCCGAGGAAAGGGATCCCCCGCTCCCGGGCCCCAAGGGGCACCATGACGATGCCGAGGCTCTGCGCCAGGACATCATGGCGAAGCTCGCCTACTCGATCGGGAAGGACCCGATCGTGGCGCAGAACCATGATTGGCTGGTGGCGACCATCCTGGCGGTGCGGGACCGGATCATCGACCGCTGGATGGCTTCGACGCGAGAAGCTTTTCGCACCGGACGCAAGCGCGTCTACTATCTGTCCCTCGAGTTTCTCATCGGCCGGCTCTTCAAGGAGGCCTTGAGCAATTTCGGCCTGACCGAGACGGTGCGCCAGGCGCTCAACGGCCTTGGCGTCGATCTCGACAAGATCGCAGAGCTCGAACCCGACGCCGCCCTCGGCAATGGCGGCCTCGGCCGGCTCGCCGCATGCTTCATGGAAAGCATGGCAACCATCGGTATTCCGGCGCTCGGCTACGGCATCCGCTACGATTTCGGTCTTTTCCGACAAACACTCGCGGATGGCTGGCAGATCGAGACACCCGAGGATTGGCTTTCCTTCCGCAACCCCTGGGAGTTCGAGCGGCGCGAGGCGAACTACCAGATCGGTTTCGGGGGCACGGTCGCGACTCGCGAAGGCTGGGATGGCGCGCCCCATCACGCCTGGGCACCGAGCGAAATCGTGCTCGCCGTCGCCTATGACACCCCGATTCCGGGTTGGCGTGGCGAGAAGGTGAATACGCTTCGCCTCTGGCGCGCCCGGGCTCGCGACCCGATCCATCTCGAGGTCTTCAACAAGGGGGACCATGTGGGCGCGCTCGCCGAGCGCACGCGCGCCGAGAGCATATCGCGCGTTCTCTATCCTTCGGATGCAACTCCGGCAGGACAGGAATTGCGCCTGCGCCAGGAATTCTTCTTCACCTCGGCCTCATTGCAGGATCTGGTGCGGCGGCATCTCATGCAGTTCAGCGAAATCCGCAGCTTGCCCGACAAGGCCGCGATCCAGCTCAACGACACTCATCCGGCGCTTGCCGTGGCCGAGCTGATGCGGCTCCTCGTCGATGGGCATAATCTCGGCTGGGAGGAGGCTTGGGAGATCACCCGGCGCACCATTGCTTACACGAATCACACCTTGCTGCCCGAGGCGCTCGAGAGCTGGCCGGTGACGCTGATGGAGCGCCTCTTGCCGCGCCACATGCAGATCATCTTCGCGCTCAACGCGCGCCTGCTTGCCGACACCGAACCCAAGCGGGCGGAAGAAGGGATCGCCCCCGCCGACATATCCCTCATCGATGAGAGCCATGGCCGCACCGTCCGCATGGGGTTCCTCGCCTTCGTTGGTGCCCACAAGGTCAACGGGGTCTCGGAGCTGCACACCGAATTGATGAAGCGCACCGTGTTCCGCAACCTGCATCGGATCTACCCCGATCGCATCGTGAACAAGACGAATGGCGTGACGCCGCGCCGCTGGCTTTTCGAGGCGAATCCGGGCTTGACCGAGCTTCTCGTCGAAACGCTGGGCAGCGGCATTGTCGACGATGTCGAGAAGCTCTCGGATCTTGCGCCTTTGGCCGGAGATCCGGCCTTCCAGGAGCGCTTCTTTGCCGTGAAGCGCGTCAACAAGGAGCGGCTCGCCGGCGTGATCGCGGAGCACACCGGAATGAGGGTCGATCCGCACGCCATGTTCGACGTGCAGGTGAAGCGCATCCACGAATACAAGCGCCAGCTCTTGAATATCCTCCAGACGATCGCGCTTTATGATGCGATGCGCACTCAGCCGCACCGAAGCTGGGTGCCGCGTGTCAAGATCTTCGCCGGCAAGGCGGCCCCCAATTACGAACGCGCGAAGCTCATCATCAAGCTGATCAACGACGTGGCGCGCATCGTGAATTCCGATCCCTCGACGCGCGGCCTTTTGAAGGTGGTTTTCCTGCCGAACTACAATGTCAGCCTTGCCGAAGCGATCATTCCGGCAGCCGACCTTTCCGAACAAATCTCGACGGCGGGGATGGAAGCCTCCGGCACCGGCAACATGAAGCTTGCGTTGAACGGGGCGATCACCATCGGCACGCTCGACGGAGCCAATGTCGAAATCCGCGAGAAGGTCGGGCTCGACAACATCATCATCTTTGGGCTCACCGCGGCGGAGGTCGAAGCGCGCCGCCGCTCGGGCCCGCCGCCACGCGAGACCACCGAGCAGACGCCGGCCTTGAAGGAAGTGCTCGACGCCGTGGCGGGCGGCGTCTTCTCGCCCGATGAGCGAAATCGCTATCATCATCTCGTGCGCGACCTCGAGGACCACGACTGGTTCATGGTGGCGGCCGATTTCGCCGCTTATGTGCGGGCGCAAGAGCAGGTCGCGACGCTTTGGCGCGACAGCTCGGCTTGGCGGCACAGCGCGGTGCTCAACACCGCCCATGCCGGATGGTTCAGCTCCGATCGCGCCATCGAGCAATATGCGCAGGAGATTTGGGACGTTCCCGTGAGCCGCGAGGCGAAAGCATGACGCGGCATCGGAAATGATCCCTGTCGAAGCCGCATCTCGCGCGATGACCCGATGATCCAGGCCAAAAAGGTCGGGCCGGGCGCGCCCGAGCCTTTGGGTGTCACCGTCGTCGAAGGCGGCGTCAACGTCGCGGTCTTCGCGCGCCATGCCACGCAAATCATTTTCTGCCTCTTCGACCAAAAGGGCGAGAAGGAGCTGGCGCGCCTCCCCCTGCCTGGGCGCCTCGGGGATGTGCATCACGGTTTCGTTTCGGGCGTCGGATGCGGTGCGCGCTACGGGCTTCGTGCCGACGGGCCTTTCGAGCCTGCGCAAGGGCATCGATACGATCCGGCAAAGCTCCTCGTCGATCCTTATGCGAAACGCCTCGATCGCTCCTTCCGTTACGTGCCGGAACTTTCGGCGCCGCGCGCGGCCGCGATCGACACTGCGCCTTTCGTGCCCCGGGCCGTCGTGATCGACGAAACCGCGGCCTCCCCTGCGCGCATCGCGGGCCGGGAGCCGCCCGGCCTGATCTATGAGATCGCCGTGAAGGCTTTCACGTACCGCCACCCGCAGGTCCCGGCGAATTTCCGCGGCACGATCAGCGCCTTAGCGGAGCCGCCCGTCATCGAGCATCTCCACAAGCTCGGCGTGACCCATGTCGAGCTCATGCCGATCGCCGCCTGGATGGACGAGCGTCACCTCCCGCCGCTCGGTCTCGCCAATGCCTGGGGGTACAACCCGATCGTCTTCATGGCGCTCGATCCACGTCTCGCGCCGAACGGCGAGACGGAGCTCGCGCAAACCGTCGCGCGCCTGCATGAGGCGGACATCGCGGTCATCCTCGACGTCGTTTTCAATCACACGGCGGAAAGCGACGAGGCCGGGCCGACGGTGAGCCTGCGCGGACTGGATAATGCCGCTTACTATCGCCATTTTCCGGACGATCCGGGCCGGCTCGTGAACGACACAGGTTGCGGCAACACGCTCGCTTGCGAGCGCGCGCCGGTCCTGCGCCTCGTGACCGATTCGATGCGCCATTTCGTGAAGACCGCCGGGATCGACGGTTTTCGCTTCGACCTCGCGACCGTGCTCGGTCGGTCTTGGTCCGGGTTTTCGCCGGAAGCGCCGCTCCTTTCAGCGATCGCCCAAGATCCGATCCTGCGCGACACCTTGCTGATCGCCGAGCCCTGGGATGTCGGACCCGGCGGCTATCGCCTCGGGGAATTTCCGGCGCCCTTCCTCGAATGGAACGACAAATACCGCGATGATGTGCGCCGCTTCTGGAGAGGTGACGCGGGCGTGGCAGGTGGCCTCGCGACGCGCCTTAGCGGGTCTTCCGATATTTTCCAGTCGCGCTTTCGACCACCCCCGGCTTCCGTCAACTATCTCGCGAGCCATGACGGCTTCGCGCTCGCGGATCTCGTGAGCTTTGCGCAAAAGCACAATGACGCAAACGGAGAGGGGAACCGCGACGGTCTCACGGAGAATCACTCCTGGAACAATGGCGCTGAGGGGAAGTCCGATGATGCTGCCATTCTCGAGCGCCGCAAGCGTGACATGCGCGCCCTCCTCGCGACGCTTTTCCTCTCGCGCGGCACCTTGATGCTCACCGCGGGCGACGAGCTCGGCCGAACCCAAAGCGGCAACAACAACGCCTATTGTCAGGACAATGACATTACTTTCATCGATTGGGATGTCGCCGACGCGGGGCTCGTCGATTTCGTCGCGCGACTATCGGCCCTGCGCCACCGCTTTGCGCTCCTCCGGCATGACGATTTCCTGACAGGGACGAGCCCGAAGAACGGCACTCCTCCCGACGTGGAATGGCT
>JAFBAK010000408.1 GCA_019247795.1 Hyphomicrobiales bacterium
CTATTTCGCAAGCGCCTCATCGACAGCCTGGCCGCTTGGGATATGAGCGATGGCACAGCCGACTGGACGCCGACGGCGCTTGCCGCGAGCGCCGAGGTCTTTCTCGACGATTTCTTGTTGTTCGACGTTTCGAAGCCAATCACCGACGCCAGCTTTCTTGAGATCGAGAAAAGCACGCTTAACGGGGTTGCGTATCAGACAGGCGGGGGCCGTACCGTCGATGCGCACGACATCGACATGCTGCTTACCTGGATGGTAAATCGCGACCGAGAATATCTCCAAGGCGGTGCAACAGGCGCGACCAAATCCGGGACCAAGAATTTTCCCTATCTGGCCTCGCCGAACACCGAACCGCAAACGGTGGTCGACAGTGTTGATCTGTCGGCCCCTGCGGATCAGGTTTGGGCCCTCATCGGCCAGTTCGGCGGCGGGTGGCATCCACTGATCGCCAAGATTCAAGTCACCGGAACGGGCGTCGGGCAATTGCGCACGATTGAAACAATCGACGGCAAGCAGATCATCGAACGCCTTGAAGCAATCGATAATCCACAAAGATTCTATCGCTACGCGATGATCAGCGGCGTTCCTGCATTGGATTACATCGGAACACTGGACGTCAAGCCGAAGGGGGCCGGCAGCTCCGTCGATTGGCGTGTGCAGTATTGGGCGGATGGCCAACCCGATCTTATCGTGAGAACCATCATCGCTACTCTGCTGAAAACTGGGATGGAAGCTCTCAAGAAGCGCTTTGGTTGAGCCGCATGATCGAAACGTCCGACCTCCTGATTGATCTTGCGCCGGCCACAGCCGGAGACATTGCCGTTATCAATCTGGAGAGCGCGCGCCAACAATCCTGGAGCCGGTTCTGGCGAGCTCCCGAGCGTACCGGAACCGCAGAGACCATCGTCGAACAGGAGCAGTTGACGGCCCAGTTTGTCGGTGACCTGGCGGCGTTCGACCGGCTCGAAATTCTGACGGGCCAGCTCGCCCGCAGGAATCCTGAAGCGGCCCAAACCTCGCTCATCGCGGCGCAAGTGGCGTGCGCAACGCATCGCTTCGCAGAGGCGACGGCAAGCCTAGCGCAGGCGGTAGTACGCGGCGCGCCGTCAGATGCCACCGAGCGCCTTTCCCTGAGCCTCCATCAGGCCACCGGACAAGACTTTGAGGGGCTGCTTGCGGTTCGCCGCGAACGCGTCGGGCGACCGGGGAGTTGGGGGGAACTGGTGCCACTGGGCGCGTTGCTTGCCGATCTGGGCGAGTTCGACGAGGCCGAACGGACCTATCACCGGGCGCTGCGAGAATATCCAGACGTGTCGCCGTTTGCGGTGGCCTGGGTTTGCTTTCAGCTAGGCGTTTTGTGGGGAGAACTCATACCAGACGTACAATCGGGCCGGGCCGCATCGTGGTATCGGAAAGCCATCGAGTATCTGCCCAGCTATGTGAAAGCCCGCGTTCACTTGGCGGAAATCTATTCGACCAGCGACCGAATGAACGAGGCGGAGGCACTGCTGCTGCCAGTGGTCGCAAGTGGCGATCCGGAAGTCAGTTGGCGTCTTGCCGATGTACTGGCCTTCCAGGGTAAAAATGAAGAGGCTGAAGCGCACATAAAGGCCGCGCGATCAGGGTTCGAATCTCTCCTCGAACGACACCTGGTTGCCTTCGCGGACCACGGCGCGGAGTTCTATGCCGGAAGCGGCAATGATTATCGCAGGGCTATTCAGTTGGCGCGCATCAATGCCGACAATCGACCCACGATGCGTGCGTTTAAACGATGCTACGACATTGCCACTACCGCCAACGACCCTGCGGCCGCATTCGAATTTCTGTCTGCGGCCACCACGCGGTGGGGCCACACGCCCGCGTTTTCTTTATCGCCACTGCAAAGCCATCGATTGACACATTGAGTAGGAGCAGCCGCATGATGTTACACCGACGAGATTTTGTGGCCGGCGTAGCCGTGACCACCGTAGCTCCGACGCTGGCACTGCTCCCAGCTTCGCCTCCAATACTCGCAACGGAATTGAGCCCTCTGGTCATAATGATCGAGGGATGGAGTGTTCCAGACGAAAGCAATGTTGCGACAGCGGTCTGGATACGAGTCGGCCGATCCTGGCGAACGGCCTGGCGATGATTTGTAAGAGGCTACGCCCACCTCCGCTTTTGACCCCTCGCGGACGTTGAACCGGTGGTAGGGCCGCACGCAATTAAGTTGGCGTCCTCAGCAGGGCGAGTTCGACGGAGCTAAAGAAAGCGCGTTATCGGCCATCTTTTCTAGCCGCGCGTTTGGGTTGGCACCGACCCCGTCCGCGACTCGCGCGGGCGGATCGCCCGTCTAGGCTTGCCCCCCTTGTGGTTGAATCCTTCCGACGAATCAGACGACTGCGCATATAGCTCCGCGGGCTGCGCCCCATATCGGTTCGGAAAGCATAGACGAAAGCCGAGGTCGAGCCGTAGCCGAGCTCCATCGCCGTCTGCGTCACGCCCAGGCCGCCGCCGAGCATTTCGACAGCCTTGAACAAGCGTAGGCGCCGCCGCCAGGACCTAAGGCTCATGCCCAGCTCCGCCTGGAAGCGGCGCGCCAGGGTGCGGGCGGACATGCCTAGCTCGCGCCCCCATTCCTTCGGTCTCCGCGCGTCGGCGGGGTCCGCATAAAGCGTCTGGCACAACGCCACCAGAGAATTGTCCCGCGGCCAGGGTAGCGCTGCATCCAGAGGCTGCGCACGTCGTAACTGGTCCAGAATGAGCACGGTGATCCTCGCGGCGTAGCCGTCGGCGTCCTCCAGCCCCTCGATCTCCGCAGCCTCAATGATCAAGGCCTGCAGTAGGGGCGAGACTCCGAAGACAGTGGGATTCGCAGGCAGGGCTCCTCCCACCTCCTCGGCGATCCAAAGGCTGCGGAACTCCGCGCCGAGTAACGATCCGACCCGGTGGCGCAAACCTATCGGTAGCCAGACTGCTTGCTCAGGCGAGATGACGAACGATCGGCCCTCAACTGCTACAGTCAGCACTCCAGACATCGCGTAGACGACCTGATGCCAGGCGTGGACATGTTCTGGAAAATATTGTCGCGGGGGAATGGACTGCGCGCGCACCGTCATAGGACGAGGGCGGCATGACCCCGGGCGGCGCGGCGATCGCCTCCCATCTCATGAACGCACTCCTATTTGTCTTCTGATCTACACAATGTGGCAGTCAGTCGAAAGACGGGCCAACTGCCGATGCCTTATGGGAAAATCCGCGCACAGTGCCACGCAGCCTTTGTCGCCAGCTCGCCCCGTTTCCGTGATTGAGAGAGCCGTTATGACCCATCTCGACAGCCGCGGCCTGCCGCTTTCGACGACCTCGGAAATTGCGGCCGAATACTCAGGGAGGGCGTGGATCTCCTTCTCTCCGCCTGGCCCGGCGCGGATAAGGCTCTCAAAAAAAGCGATCGCGGCTGACCCGGATTTCGCGCTCGCTCATGCGGCGCGGGCGCGCCTTCACGCCATTCGCGTCGAAGCGCCCGCCGCCCGTGAGCGCATCGCGATCGCAGCGGACATCGTGGCGCGGCACGGCACCGAGAGCGAGCGCAGCCATGTCGATATCGTCTCGCTTGCTGTCCACGCCAAAACGGCCAAGGCACTCGAACGGGTGCTCGTATATGCCGATAAATGGCCGCGGGACGTCGTGATCCTCGGGCTGCCGCTCGGCGCGTTCGGGCTGTTCGCCTTCTCAGGAATTGGCGGATCACAACCAGGCGCGGGTTGATTTATGCGAGAGGCACGCCCGTCATTTCGATGCAGACGATCGGTGGTTCCTGAACTACCGCGGCTGGTCGCATGCTGAGAACGGCACGGTGGCCTACGGACGGGAGCTTGCGGAGAATGCGGTCCACGCCCGATGCACCTGCAAACGGTCTATCTAAAGTAAGCGAGTTTTTAAACTGCTTCCGAAGGCCGAAGATTTTGAAGGACCAGATAAGGGAATTGTTCGCGAACATTCGCGAGGGA
>JAFBAK010000013.1 GCA_019247795.1 Hyphomicrobiales bacterium
CTCGCTTTCGCCTTCGGCAGATATAGCGCGACGGCTTCGCCTAGCGTAACCGCCTTCGGTGCGTTCTCCTGCGCGCGGACAGCCTCGACACGCTTGCGCTTGTCGCCTGCCGGATCATGTCCGAGCCGGACTTCCGCGAGCAGCCGACCGGCTTCCCTGCGCGCGTCGGCCAGCGACAATTGCTCGGCCGTGGCGAATGAGAGGCGCCGCTGCGCCATGCCCCCGGCGCGATACTGCACAACCCAGGACTTGCGAGCGCCTTGCATCCGCAAGCCGAACGCGGGCAGCGCGTCATCCCAAAAAATCTTGTCGCTCTTACCGGCCGGCAGCTTGAGCCGCGCCACGGTATCGGTTGTGAGCTTCATGATGGAGTTCCCTTCCTGGCCATCTTCAGGCGCCGCATGACGGCGCGACGCGGGACGCAAGCCCCGCGTTTCGGCCTATCGAGCCTCGAGATGCCAGCGCGCGACGATGCAGATATCGCGCCCGTAGTCGCGCCAGCGCCCCTCGCGCTTATCCCAGGTCGCAATGCCTGTGGTCACGTCACGCGCCTTGGGATGCCGCGCAAAGAGCTGCCTTGCCGCTTCGAGGCGTGACGTGCCGAACTCCTGATCGAGGCGACGGCCGCCGCGCGCATAAAGGGCAGCAACGAACATGGGGGCGCTCATGACCAGCCCTCCGCTGCATCGGACGGGTTCCAAACCCGGCAGGTGATCGGGCGCGGGTCACCGCGCGCGGCACGCTCGGCGGCGCGTTCCGCCTTCGTCTTGGCAATTGCCCACATGCGTCGACGCACGAGCTTCGAGGTTGGTGCGCCTTGCGTGAGCAGGAGCCCATGGAAGTGGAACTTCAGAGCGCCCAAGTAGGCGGCGCGGACGTGCTTGTCGCGCGTCTTGGCTTGCTCGTGATGCAGCGCCTCCAACCGGGACGGCGCCGCATCGAAGTCATTCGGTTCCAGCGCGAACGTAAAGACGTAGCCGTCGCCTGTAGCATCGCCTCCCTGGTGCCACATGCCGGACCATCCCTCACCAAACCATCCCAGTTTGCAGATGAGAGCTTCGGCAGCGGTGCGGTGATTGCACTCGATACCAAGCGCATGATCCCAAGGGACCGTGATGGAACGGGCGGCGCATCGCGCGACAATGCGGGTTCCCAACCGGTTCGTTGGCCCGAGGCAGCGCGTCTCGATAGCCCGCCGCACATCGGTCGCGAAGCGTGGCGCATGAGATGCACGGGTGGTAGGGGTTGCTGTAGCCATCATGGAACTATCCTTTCCGTGGCGGTTAGGCTCGTCGTGCTGTTGGCGCAGCGCGGCGGGCCGCTTCGGGCACCATGCCCGGTTTAGTCAGCAATTAGGAAGCACGCTTGTGCTTAGCCCTGATTACTGACGCTATCCTATATCTGAGGGTCTTTTGGATTGTCAAGGCGGCTTGCCGAGGGGAAGAAACGATTTTTGATTATCTATGCTTCCTAAAGTTTAGTTATGCTTAGATCACGCCAGCCCCGAAATAAGCCTCTGCACCAGACTTCGAATCTGGGGGTCGGAGGTTCAACTCCTTCCGGGCGCACCACCTTTCTATTGTCCGGACCGGACACATGGGTGACAATTTGTTCCTAAGACATGGGTGACAACCTCGGGCCGAACGGGTTGTCGAGGGGCTGCAAGTTCTCTGCTCCAATTCTCTGCTAAAGGTCGACGAAGTCCAGATCATATCTCATGAAGCTGACGCGCCAAATGCCCTCACCGGCCTCCTTGATGCCGAGGCGCTGACCGGCGAGTGCGGTCGATATATTGATCTATTTTCGATGCATAAAAAGACGCCCGCAGGCGGTCCCCAGTAGGTACCGATTGGCTCGCGCTCGGTCTCAAAGAGAACGCGGCCCGAGCGGCGAGACAGGAGGAAAGACCCACGCTCGGACCGCGCGAGACCCGGCCCACGGCGAGGGAATACGCGGATCAGGCCCTCTTTTGACGTAACGGAATCCGGAGCGTTCGCCCTTAACATAGGTTAGTGGGTGCGTGCTTTTGGTCTTGATGATTCGCAGCCGATCCAATGACAGCCCTGGTGAGCCTTGCGAGCTCCTGTCCGACTTGCTCCAGCCAACGCGCCTGATCTCACCGGGGGCAACCCCGCGAAAATCTGTCATCGCGAATGTCACGAACCCGACTTGTCAGGCGGTGGCGGCGGCTCCTTGTAAGAGGCCTCTTCGATGCTGGCCGCTATCCCTTCATAGATCTGTGCGGCTTGGATAAGTGTGGCACGCGTGACGTCCCAGGATGAAGCCGCACGTTTGCGCAGAGCCATGGCCTTCTCCCGGTAGAAGGCGGCTCTCGCATTGGCGCTCCCACGCGGATGGCCCGAGCCTTCGATCATGACCTATTCCTGACCTAGGCAACGGGGCACTTCCCTCGGGGGTTCCGGCGCATGCGCGAGGCGAAACCCTGCCCTCCGGGATGCGGGAGTCTCGGTGACTTTGGTCTGAACGAGAAGCGTCGCGAGGCGGGCTCGCCTGCGCGGTCTATCCGCCGTTCGCCCCTTGGGTGTTGACGTAAAGCGAATAGAGGGATTGCCCGGCCGCCATGAACAGGCGATTGCGCATGGGGCCGCCGAAGCACACATTGGCACAGCGCTCCGGCAAACGGATTCGCCCGATGAGCTTGCCTTTCGGGTTGTAGATGACGACGCCGTCGAGCTCATCGGAGCCCATCCCCCAGCCGCACCACAGATTGCCGTCGATGTCGCAGCGGAAACCATCGGGCGTGCCCGGCCCGGCGTCGATGAAGACCTTGGGGTTGGCGAGCCGCTTTCCATCCACGACGTCGTAAGAGAGGATCAGACGGTTTGGCGTAGCGCGGGATTCCACGAGGTAGAGCCTGCTCTCATCCGGCGAGAAGGCGAGGCCATTCGGTCCACGGATCTCGGTCGCGACCACGGTCGCTTCTCCCGACTTTGCATCGATGCGGTAGACATTCTGCGGCAGCTCCTGCTCCCGGCGCCGACCTTCGTAATTGCCGAGGAGCCCGAAAGGCGGGTCGGTGAACCAGATCGAGTCGTCGGACTTCACCACCACATCATTGGGCGAGTTGAGACGCTTGCCTTGATGATTATCCATGAGAACCGTGATCGAGCCGTCATATTCGGTGCGGGTCACGCGCCGAGCGCCGTGCTCGCAAGTGATGAGCCGCCCTTGCCTGTCACGCGTATTGCCATTTGCGAATTCACTGGGCTTGCGAAAGACGCTCACCGCACCCGTCTCCTCCTCCCATTTCAGGATCCGGTTGTTCGGAATGTCGCTCCATAGCAAGTAGCGTCCGTCGCCGAACCAGATTGGTCCTTCGCCCCAGCGGGTCCCGCTCGCCAGGCGCTCGACCGCCGCGCTGAAGATGCGATAGGGGGCGAAAGACGGATCGAGAATTTCGATCGACGCGTCCGGATAGCGCAGACTCGGCTGCCACATACGCATTCCTCCAATTTTGGATCTGTTGCCGCCGCGAGCGGCCAAGACTTCGGCGACTTCGTATCCCAAGCGCCGCGCCCGCTCAATGCGCGTCGCGAGCGCGGGGAAGTACGGCGGCAGCTGCGCGCGTGCACGCTAATTGGCCCAACCATTGCAGTGGTGAAACGATTTTGGCCGCGATGCGCGCCTTTTTCTTACGAGCGGGCGGGAATGGATCGCGCTGTCGGAGATTTCTGCGGCGCCTCCGATGCCGACAGAAGCGCGCTTGAATCATTGATGAAAGGCGCCGCCGTTCACGCCTGCCGAAGCTCCGGAAAAGTCGTGGGGTTGCTGAGTTGCAGAGATCGAAGTGCATCCCGTCAGGAGAGACGCGATCGACAATAGCAACCAGAACCTCATCTTTCATGTCCTTTGTTCTTCGCCCCTGCGCCATGGAAGCGATCTTCATAAAGGCCCACTCGGTAAAGCGCTCGAATGTGCAAATTGGGGCGCATGATGGCTTTGCCTACGTCTTCCTTTTGCTCAATTCGGTTGCCATCTTGGGTTCGGGTGAATCCACCATGGCAAATCTCATCACGTCGCCTCTCAAAACTCCGCTGGGCAAATACGTTGTCGGCGTGCTCTTAGCCTGGGGCTTGCTCTTTGCGGTCGGGTATTTCGTCCATGGAAGCACGCCGGGCCACCCTGTTCTCCATGTCTTTTTTGGCTTCCTTCTGGGGATGCTCTCCATGTATATCGCGACACGGATTTATCGACCCCGAGAGAAGGGCGCGGACCGTTAGGTACGCGCTCTTCGGTGGTCCCACTTCCCGACGAGCTTGGAACCGTAAACCCTATTTGCACGTTGCTTTGCTGACCCTCTTTGACGTTCGATCTGATAGAGCACCATTATGGCAAGAGTAGCGGAATTCGGCGTCATTCCGGTCTTTCGCGACCGGGATGGACGCCTTGCGGTTCAACCGCAAATGATCTTCCCTTCTGAAGAAGATGCCAAGCGCGCCGCCCAGATCTTTGCGGAAGTGCTGGGCGGAGCAGTCGCCTTCTCGCGCGTCGCGGATCGCGAGGCGGGAGTGACCGAGGACGGGGTCATCATTGCCAAATACGGCGCGATGGCCAAACCCGGCCCTGCGAGCGCGACAGCCTCGAGAGCGGCTTAAGCAAAACTTCAAATGTGACAGAGAACAACACCGCCGCCCCACTCTTGGGGCGGCGGTGCCTCGCTCACATCATGAGATTCATCGGGTCGCCAGAGCCGCTGGCCGAAACCGGCCAAAAACTCTCCTGCGGCATCGTGAGAGCGAAAAGTGCCAACGACGCGTCGGCCTCATCTGCTTCCGCGATCAGGGTGTGCACGATGTGGGAAGCCGAAGGAGCGGAAGATCCCGGTGCGCTGCCGAGCGTGGCGATAAGCCACGCGCTGGTTTCGGCAGAGATCTTTCCGAGAGGCCCTTCGACCCAGATCGCATAATCCGCGACGGTCGCCGCCAAGAAGTCTCGCCAATCCGTCCCACCTAGAGCCGAACGATCCAGATCGATCAGCTGTTCGATGATGTGACGGTCGGCGGCGACCTCCTCATCGAGGACGGTGCGGATGGCGCGAATATCATCCTTCTCGATGCGCCGCGATGCGGCAATCGAGCCGAGATATTCGTCGAAATATGGATACATTTTATCCCCGAGCATGTTCAACGCCTCCCCGGCTTTTTTGCCGGCTTGTTTCCCTGTCCGCGAACATGATTCCATGGGGCTTATGCCAAGTCGTTAACGTGCAATCGTGAATGGATGTTCAGGTTAAACGGCCCTCAACAAGTCGTATCGAAAAGATGAATTTGTGCCCCACATGTCTCGCCAATACGCGCGGACCCGCACGCGACAAGATTAGCGCGATGGCGGCGCAATGCAATCGAGGAATGCTCGACGAATGCTCGAGGCTTTCGATCTCTCCTTTTGCGCGCCATGGGCTTGCCGCCAGATTGGAAGCGGGCTAACGCAACCTCATGTCGCGCACCGCTTTTTATCCGGGTTCGTTCGACCCCCTGACGAACGGGCATCTCGATGTGCTGCGTCATGCTTTTCACCTCACCGACCGGCTCGTGATCGGCATCGGTATGCAGGCATCGAAGATGCCGCTATTCAGCGTGGAAGCGCGAAGCGAGATGATCCGGGACGTCGCGGAGCCCCTAGCACACTCGTCCGGGGCGAGTTTCGAGGTCGTCGCCTTCGACGACCTCGTTGTCTTTGCGGCCCGCCGGGTCGGCGCCACGATCCTCATTCGCGGATTGCGCGACGGCACGGATCTCGATTACGAGATGCAGATGGCGGGAATGAACGAATCCATGGCGCCCGACGTGCTCACCGTTTTCCTGCCCTCTTCACCCATGGTCCGCCCCATCACGGCGACTTTGGTGCGCCAGATTGCTTCGATGGGCGGAGATGTGGCGGGCTTCGTGCCTGCTTCTGTCGCGCGCAAGCTGCGCGAGAAATTTCCCGGTTGAAGCAATCTTCCCTCACACTATCTCAATGAAGGAAAGGCTGACCTCGTGATCCGCACGCTCGTTCTCGTAATCGCCGTTTGCGCCGCTCTGGGCTTCACGCAAGACCGAGCCTTGGCCCAAGCCAAGTCTGACCCGCAGAACACCGTCGTCCTCACCACCAAGGACGGAGACGTAACGATCAAGCTGAGGCCCGATCTCGCGCCCAAGCACGTGGCGCAGATCAAGACTCTGGTTAAGCGCAAATTCTACGATGGCCTGACTTTTCATCGCGTGATCGCCGGCTTCATGGCACAGACCGGTGACCCCAAGGGCGACGGCACCGGCGGGTCCGATCTGCCCAACATCCCCGCTGAATTCTCTTCGGCGCCGTTCAAGCGCGGCACCGTCGGCATGGCGCGGGCGAGCGATCCGGATAGCGCCAATTCGCAATTCTTCATCTGCCTTGCCGACGCGCCCTTCCTCAACCACAACTACACCGTCGTGGGCGAAGTCGTTTCGGGAATGGATGTCGTCGACAAGATCAAGAAGGGCAGCAAGGACGAAAACGGCACTGTGACCTCGCCCGACAAGATCGTCCGCATGCGGCTGGCCTCGGACCCAAAGTGACAAAGCGGGCGCAGCCTTGCGCGACGAGAGGGCGCACGCCGCACGCGAGCCGCGAACGCCTGCGTCAAGCTCGATCCGAAGACTATCGCGCTTCTTGGCGCGGCCTGTGGGCCGCGTTCGCGTTTCTCTCGTGTTCTTTTATCGTGCTGAGCGCCCGCGTTGCGAACGCCGAGCTCACGGAGTTCTGCCAGTTCACCGGCAATCCGGGCGCTTGCGGACCTTACGATCAGTATCAAGACGCCATCGGCCAGGAGTTGCGGATGACCTTGATGCTGCTGCCGCAAGGGAAGACGGCGACCGAGCCACCGGCAGCCGCGGCGCCTGCGCCCTTGCCAGGCAAGCTCAACACCATCCGCGACGTGCTCGGCGCCTTGCGCACGTGCTTTGCGGGCGCGGGATTTGCGGAAAATTCTGAAGATCTCGCCGCGACCATCAGGTTCAGCTTCACGCGCGACGGCCATATTCTCGGCGAGCCTCGCTTCACCTATGTGCAGGCGGGACTCTCGCAGAGCGCGAAGCAGAGCTTCGAGCAGGCGATCGGTCATGCCCTTATGTCCTGCGCTCCCTTTTCCTTCACCGAAGGGCTCGGCGGCGCGATTGCCGGCAGGCCATTCAGCATCCGCATCGTCAAACCGGCAAAAGCGCCCGTGAGGAGTTGAAACATGACAGCGAATCCCGAAGACACGCTCATCCTCGAGACCACCAAAGGAAATGTCACCATCGCGCTTCGGCCCGATCTTGCGCCCAAGCATGTCGAGCGCATCAAGACATTGGCCCGGCAAGGCTTCTATGACGGCGTTGCCTTCCACCGCGTCATTGAAGGTTTCATGGCTCAGACAGGGTGTCCGCATGGCACCGGCACGGGCGGTTCCGAGCTCGGCAACCTCGCGGCGGAGTTCAACAGCGAGCCGCACAAGCGCGGCACCTGCTCCATGGCGCGTGCCTCGAGCCCCAATTCGGCCAATTCGCAATTCTTCATCTGCTTCAAGGACGCTCGTTTCTTGGACAAGCAATACACCGTGTGGGGTCAAGTGACGGACGGCATGGAGAATGTGGACAAGATCAAGCGCGGTGAGCCCGTGCGCGATCCCGACCGCATCGTGAAGGCGCGCATCGGCGCCGATCAAAAAGCGGCGTAGGACGTGGCGGCGATCGTCGGCCTCCTGCTCGGTGTGCTCGGCATCATTGCCGGGGCGACACTCGGAACGCAGGCCGCGATCAATGCGATGGTGTCGCGCGCCTTCGGCTCGCCTGTGACGGCGGCGGCGATTTCCTTCGCTACAGGGGCGCTCCTCCTCATCGTGATGGCACTTGCGCTGACACGCGTGCAGGGCATCGCCCCGGGCTGGCGTGATTTGCCGGCATGGGCATTCGTTAGCGGCGGCGCGCTCGGCGTCGTCTATCTGACCACCGCGATTTTCCTCACGCCGCGCATCGGCGCGGCCGCGACCATGGGTTTCGTGATCGCCGGGCAGTTGCTGGCGGGACTGGCGATCGACAATTTCGGCTTCTTCGGGCTGTCCTCGATCCCGCTTGCACCGAGCCGGCTTTTGGGCGCCGGGCTTCTGCTCGGCGGCGCCTTGATCTTGCGTTTCGCCTGAGCTTTGCATTGCGTGTCGAGCTTTTCGATTTTGAGCTTCCGGAAGAGCTGATCGCGCTGCGACCCGCCTTCCCGCGCGAAAGCGCACGCCTTCTCGTCGTCGACCCGAACGACGCAATCGAGCTCCGCGATCATCAGGTTGCTGATCTTACGGATCAACTGCGCGCCGGCGACATCATCGTCCTCAACGACACGCGCGTCATCCCGGCGCGTCTCTTCGGCAGGCGAGTCCGCGGCGAGACATCGGCGCGGGTGGAAATCCTGCTGCACAAGCGGCTCGCGGCCGATCGTTGGCGGGTCCTCGCACGACCCTCCAAACGCCTCGCGCCCGGCGATCGTATCGTGTTTGGTGACCCCAGTGAGGGCATCGTGTGCGAGCTTCAGCATCTCATGGCCACGGTCCAATCGAAAGCGCAGGATGGCGAGGTCGATCTTGCGTTCGATTTCCACGGCCCGATCCTCGATGAGGCCATCGAGCGTTTCGGCCACATGCCGCTCCCGCCCTATATCGCCCAGCGACGTGCGGATGATGAGCAAGACCGCACCGATTACCAGACGGTCTACGCGCGCGAGCCCGGTGCGGTCGCCGCGCCGACGGCCGGATTGCATCTCGATGCCGATCTTCTCGAGCGGATCCGCGCGCGTGGCGTCGAAGTCGCCACCGTGACGCTGCATGTTGGCCCGGGCACGTTCTTGCCGGTCAAGGTCGAGGACACGAAGTTGCACCGGATGCATCCGGAATGGGGGCGCGTCGACGCGCCGACCGCGGATGCGATCAACGCTGCAAGACACAAGGGGGGACGCATCATCGCCATCGGCACGACGACGCTTCGCCTTTTGGAAAGCGCGGCGTCGCCCGACGGAAAGGTTCTGCCTTTCAGCGGCGAGACGGCGATCTTCATCACGCCCGGTTTTCGCTTCAGGCTCGCCGATGCTCTCATGACCAATTTTCATTTGCCGCGCTCGACGCTCTACATGCTCGTGAGCGCCTTTGCGGGTGTCGAAACCATGCGGCGCGCCTATGCGCATGCGATCGGGCACCGCTATCGCTTTTACTCTTACGGCGATGCGAGCTTACTTTTTCGCAGAGTCGAGCCGACGGAATGAACGGCTTCTCCTTCTCGATCGCGGCGCGCGACAAGGCGGCGCGCACCGGCGAGATCAAGACGCCGCGCGGCAATATTCGCACGCCGGCTTTCATGCCGGTCGGCACCGCCGCCACCGTGAAGGCGATGTATCCAGGAGACGTTGCGGCCCTCGGCGCCGATATCGTGCTCGCGAACACCTATCACCTCATGCTGCGCCCGGGCGCCGAACGGGTTGCGAAGCTTGGCGGCTTGCATCGATTCATGAATTGGCCGCGCCCGATCCTCACCGATTCGGGGGGCTTCCAAGTGATGTCGCTCGCCAATTTGCGCAAGGTCAGCGAAAGCGGCGTGTTGTTCCGCTCGCACATCGATGGTGAAGCCCATGAGCTTTCGCCCGAACGCGCCATCGAGATCCAGAACCTTCTCGGGGCCGATATCGTCATGCAGCTCGACGAATGTGTCGCCCTGCCCGCCACCGACGAAGTGGCGGAAAAGGCGATGCGACTGTCGCTTCGCTGGGCCGAGCGATGCCAGAAAGCCTTTGGCCGGCCGAATGATCGAGCTCTTTTCGCGATCGTGCAGGGCGGCGCCGCCGAAGACCTGCGCATCGAGAGCGCGAAGAGCCTAGCCGCCATGGATTTTCACGGCTACGCGATCGGCGGGCTTGCGGTCGGTGAGCCGCAAGAGATCATGTTGCGGGTGATCGACGCGGTCGAGCCGCATCTGCCGAGCCATCGTCCGCGCTATCTCATGGGGGTGGGCACGCCCGACGACATCATCAAATCCGTCGAGCGGGGCATCGACATGTTCGATTGCGTCATGCCCACGCGCGCGGGTCGTCATGGCCTCGCCTTCACGCGTTTCGGCAAGGTGAACCTCCGCAACGCCCGTCACGCCGAAGACAACAGGCCGCTCGACGAGCGCTCGACCTGCCTGGCCGCGCGCGACTGGAGCCGCGCTTACCTGCATCACCTCGTCAAGGCCGGCGAGATTCTGGGTATGATGATGCTGACTGCGATCAATCTCTCCTATTACCAGGAGCTCATGGCGACGCTTCGCGCCGCGATCGCGGCGAGCCGTCTCGACGAAGCGATCGCCGAAATCCGCGAAGATTGGGCGAGAGGCGATGCGTGACCATGCCCAGGTGTTCAGCGACCGATGCTCGTCCTCGCCCGTTACATAGGTAACGCGATCATGGCTGTGGTGTCCCGGGGTCTCCAGGATCAATCCTAAGAACCATTGGCGAGCACGCGGAAATCCGGGCCGGCCGTCTCCCCTTGCGCCGCATCTCGCAACAAGTCGGCGATGAGCTTCGCAATCGGCAAGCGGTAGTGCAACGGATCCCAATAATTTGAGTCGTTGGTCGTGATGGGGGAGGCGAAACGAAAATCGACTGTCGTCCCGTGATGGTGAGCGATGATGCGGGCGATGCGCGCCTTGCATTCGTCTTCCATGGCGGCTTCGAGGCTGCCCGGCACCGCCTGGATCGCGATGTGAACAGGCGGGAACAGCGCGAGAAGGCGAGCGCTCGCCGGCAAAGCTGCGAGCGTTGCCTCCAACCACTGAAGCGCAGGGAACCGCCAAGCGGATCGGGTTGCGGGGCTCGCTTCGAATGGAGGTTCCACCGGAAGGATGCCGGGCCGCGCTCCGCCCCAGATATGGGCGGCCGCGCGCGCGGCGTCGTAAGACGCTTCCGGCGGGGTGAACACCTCGTAGCCGTCACGCGGCAGACGCTCTTTCATGAGACCTAGTCGGTTCATCACAACGCGTGCTCCGATTTCGAGCGTGCGCAGATTGAACAAATGCGGGATCGACGCCCAGCGACTGCCGTCATAGAGCCAAGACGGGAAGGCACGCTCGGTCAAAAGTTTCGCCGGAGCATTCGCGTCCGGGTCGCACCAGGATCGATCAAGGCTCCAGATCACGTTTCGCACATCGGGCGCGTGGGCGATGAAAAGGCGCGCAGCCTCGCTTTGCTCGAATGGGGTGGCGGCGTTCATGCCGAAATTCGCGAAATGCCCGCCGAAGGCCGCTTCGAGATGCGACGGTTTCAAAAGCCTGATCGTCGAGGTTCCGAAAACCGCACTGTCAAATTCCCCCGAGCGTAGCACTTGTGGATACATGAACCGTTGATTGATATCCATCAACGGTCTTTGGAAACGCAGCCGCAGCGGATTGGCGCCGTAGGGATCGACCAGCATGTTGAAGAGCAGAGCAGCGAGCGCAAAAAGCAACGCGGCCCCGCAAAACCACCGCAGCGCATCGCCCCAACCCGTGCTTCGGGCGTCGTCCATGGCCCGCGTCGTCGTGATCATGGGAATTGGGTGACGCGCGTCAATTGTCCACGCGAGAAGCGTTCGCGCCGAATGCTGCTTTCCATGGCGTTTTATCCATCCGCTTCGAACATCCTCGTCAAGGCGTCCCACACCGCGAAGGAAGATCGGTGCGGCATGATCGAGTCTACAAAGGCTGATCTTCTCGAAAACGTGACCTCGAGGTTGCCCGACGATGCATATCTTACTTCGGGGCGGGGAATACCTTCCCGGGCGACACGTGGAAGAGCCTCGCGCTCTCGGGAAGTTCTCCGAACATGGCCTGATCGGCGCCCGTCATGAAGACTTGGCAGCCCAGTGAGGCGAGCACAGAAAACAAGGCGTTGCGGCGCGAAGGGTCGAGATGGGCAGCCACCTCGTCGAGGAGAACCAGGGGTGCCATGCCGCTCATCTGCGCCACGAGATGGGCGTGGGCCAGCACGAGCCCGATGAGCAGCGCCTTCTGCTCTCCTGTCGAGGCGCGCGCCGCCTCGATGCCTTTTGGTCCATGCCAAACGTGAAGATCCGAGGTTTGCGGGCCCGTGAGCGTGCGGCCGGCCGCGCGGTCACGCTGACGGGTATCGCGCAACGCCTTGCGCATCCGATCCTCGGCCTCGAGCGCGTTGTGCTCCACGATGAGGGCATCCGTCTCTCCGGCCAGGGCGAGCTCGGCGAACGGAAAGGGCGAACCATGCTCGCGCCGGCCCGCGATCAGGGCAGCTAGGCGCTCGATCGTCTCGCGCCGCGCCGACGCGATCGCGACTCCGAGCTCGGCGACTTGCCGCTCGACGGCGTCGAGCCAGACAGGATCGGGACGGACGTCCTCGAGAAGTTTATTGCGCGAACGCAGCGCCTGTTCCAAGGCGGCAGCGCGCGACGCATGGCCCGGATCGACGGCAAGCACGAGCCGATCGACGAAACGCCTGCGCTCTCCCGGGGGGCCATTGAAGAGGCCGTCGAGGGATGGCGTCATCCAGACGACACGCAGATGCTCGCTGAAGATGCTCGACGAAGCCGCCGGTGCTCCATTGAGGCGCGTCTTGCGGGTGGGGTTCGAGGCGCCGGCCTCGCGCTCGATCCCGGTGCCGAGCACCGCCGGGCCGAGCGGGCCCACGAGCTCGGCGACGATCGAGAACCCTCCGGAACCGCCGTTACGCGCCATGTCGACGAGCGCTGCGCGGCGCAAGCCGCGGCCCGGGGCAAGAAGCGACAAGGCCTCGAGCAGGTTCGTCTTGCCCACGCCGTTCTCGCCGCAGAGCGCGATCAGCATCGGCTCGAATTCGGCGTCGAGCTCCGGAAAGCTGCGGAAGTCGGTGAGCCTGAGGCGCGTGACGCGCGGGGCGATCATGCAAGCTCGACCTGCACCCCTTGCGAGGCGGGCAGACTCCTCACACGCGCATGGGCATCAGCACGTAGAGCGTGGACGCCCCCTCGCGCTCCAGCATCAGCGTGGGCGAGCCCGGTTCGGCAAGCTTGAGAAGCGCGTTCTCGCCATCGAACTGGCCGAGCACATCGAGAAGATACCGCGCGTTGAAACCGATATCGAGCGCAGGCGCGTCGTATTCGGCCTCGAGCTCCTCGGTGGCGCTGCCTGCGTCCGGATTGGTGACCGAGAGAGTGAGGCGACCAGAAGTAAGCGAGAGCTTGACGGCTCGACCGCGCTCGCTCGAGATCGTCGAGACACGATCCACGGCGCGCGCGAACGCCTCCTTGTCGACGAGCAGCATGCGGTCATTGCCGGACGGGATGACGCGCTGGTAGTCCGGAAAAGTGCCGTCGATAAGCTTTGAGGTCAGGACGACCGCACCCGCCGAGATGCGGATCTTGGTTGCCGACAACTCGACCGTGACATCGCTCTCCTGATCTTCCAGAAGTTTTTGGATCTCGGCTACCGCCTTGCGCGGCACGATCACGCTCGGCATGCCGGCTGCCCCTTGCGGCGCCTCGGTCTCGACGCGCGCCAGGCGGTGCCCGTCGGTGGCGACAGCGCGCAGCACCGAGCCGTTGCCGCTGCTCATCTCATGCAGGAAAACGCCATTCAGATAGTAGCGGGTCTCCTCGGTCGAAATGGCAAAATGCGTCTTGTCGAAAAGGCGCTTGAGCACACTGGCCGCGATCTCAAACCGATGCGGCATCTCTCCGACGGAAAGATCGGGAAAATCGGATTCCGGCAAAGTCGAAAGCGTGAAGCGCGAACGTCCGGAGCGCAGCGTCATCTGACCGGTCTCCCCGGTCGACTCGAAGGTGACCTGGCTGCCTTCAGGCAATTTGCGCACAATCTCGTAGAGCGTGTGGGCCGGCGCCGTGACACCACCGCTTTGGGCGATCTCCGCGGGCACCATTTCGCTCACCTCCATGTCGAGATCGGTCGCCTTGAAGGCGATCGCGCCATCCCCGATGCGCAAGAGCACGTTCGACAGGATCGGAATGGTGTTGCGCCGCTCCACCACGCGGTGAACATGGCCAAGGGACTTCAGCAGCGAAGCCCGTTCGAGGGTGACTTTCATGGCGGGGCTCTTCGGCGATCGTGATTATTCGCGAACCAGCCGGGTGATGAACCCGGCCCGCGAATTTGAACGAGGCCGCGCCGCGACGCAAGCACCGTGATCCAGTTATCCGAATGAAGCTTCCGCTTCTCTGAAGAAAGGCTCCTCGCGTTCTCCCGAGAAACCCTGCCCCGCGCCTCAGTCGGTCAGCATGCGCCTCAAAAGCGCAATTTCGTCCTTGAGATTCGGATTTTCCCCGATCAAGCCCTCGATCTTGCGGACTGCATGCAAGACGGTGGTGTGGTCGCGGCCGCCGAAGCGCCTGCCGATCTCCGGGAGTGAGCGCAAGGTGAGGGTCTTCGAAAGATACATGGCGATCTGGCGCGGTCGCACGACGCTCGCGGTTCTGCGCGACGAGAGAAGGTCGGCGCGCGTCACATTGAAATGCGCGGAGACGAGCTTGAGGATCTCTTCCACTCGCACGCGTTTCGGTTCGCGCGCGCGAATGAGATCGCGGATCGCGGTCTCGGCCGATTCGAGCGTCACATGAGCGCCGGCAAAGCTTGCATGCGCGAGCAAGCGGTTCACTGCTCCGTCGAGATCACGCCCATTGCTGGTGATCGAGCATGCTACGAAATCGATGACCTCTTGCGGCACCTTGAAGGAAGGATCGCGTTCGCACGCAACTCCAATGCGTCGCTCGAGAATGCGGCGCCGCAGATCCTCGTCGAACGCACCGATCTCGACGCATAACCCTCCGGCGAGCCGAGATTTGATGCGCTCATCGAGTCCTTCGAGCTCGCTCGGGGGCCGATCGGCCGCGACCACCATCTGCCTGCGCTGATCGGCGAGCGCGTTGATGATGTGGCAGAACTCCTGCTGCACCGTCTTGCCCTGAAGGAACTGCACGTCGTCGACGATGAGAAGATCGATGTTGCGCATCTGATCCTTGAACTGGATTGCGGTTTGCGAGCGCAGCGCCGAGACGAAGCCGTGCATGAACCTGTCGGCCGTCAGATAGAGCGCCCGCATCCCGCGCGACTCGCAAGCATGCGCCATGGCTTGCGCGAGATGGGTCTTCCCGAGTCCGACGGCGGCATGGATATAGAGGGGGTTGTACACGGCATGCCCGCCGACGGTCTCACCCACCTTGCGGGCCGCGGCGCAAGCAAATTGGTTCGACCGTCCGACGACGAAGCTGTCGAAGGTCAAGTGCCGGTCGAGCGCGGCCGCGACAGAAAGCGGCATCGAGACTTCCTGCTGCCGCTTGTCGCGCCGGCCCTCAGGCATTGTACGCGGGAGCGGACGGGCAAAGGACGTTGCCATGTCGCAAGGCGTCACCGCGTCG
>JAFBAK010000060.1 GCA_019247795.1 Hyphomicrobiales bacterium
TCGACGAGAGCGTTGAGCCAGATGCTCGCGACGATGCAAGCGACGAGGAGCACCATGAGGAAAAGGGCGGGCACCGGGGCGCGCAGCCCGAAGAACAGCCAAGCCCACATCGATTTGAGAATGAATTGCGCGATGAAGACGACGATCGCCGCATTGCGCGCCCAATTATCGGGCGAGGCCCGCAAGACGAGATAGAATGAAGACGCAAGGCAAAGCGTCAGCGCAATCCAGATCGCCAAGAATCGCGATCCGGTCGGGACGAACCAGGCATAGTCGATCGTGGGATCGAGCCCCGGCATGTCCGGGGAGATGAACACATACCCCCAGACGCTGGTGAAGATGACGCAGACGAGGGCGGTCGTCGCGGCCACAACCCGGTTCGGCGCGCGCTCGGCTCCCTCAAGGCACGAAGCGCCCTCGATGTCTTGACCGGCCCCGAATCTGCGGGCGCTCATCACGGCAGGCGCGTCCATGAGCAAGGGGTTGTTCGTCATGAGCCAAGGTTTAGGCGTGCGCGTTCGCGAACGCAATCCGCCCTGATGCTCAACCGTCCACTTCGCCATGCGCGCACGCGGTGTGCACATCCATGCCTTGCTCCGGAACCTCGCCGGACTGAGGCAGGGATCGCCGCCGACGCCCGGCGATGACGGTCAACGCTCGAGCTAAAGCGGGTTTGCCGCCATCGCCCTGCTCAGCTGAAGGAAGGTTGGCACCTCGGGGGCCGTTTTTGCCTCGGCCGGCGGCGGAGGCGGCGGGGTCAACCGCAAACCGCCGCCGATCACGCTTTGCTTGCTTGTGAGCAGAAGCTCCATTTGGAGGAGGGCCTGGCCCGCGCCGGCGGCGAGGAAGAAGCTATCCGAAGGTGCAACCGCCACCCGTTCCTTGAACATGAGATCATCGAGGACGGGCGCGTGCGCGAGAGCGACTTGGCTCGGTGGCAGCCCGGCAGCGACGGAAGGCTGGCAAGCGGTCACGCCTTTGCGCCCGATGAACCCGATGGCCTCCCCCGTTTTCGTGTCGATCCAGGTGTTCTGTCTTGGATCCCAGACGAGGACCTGCTTGCTGTCCGGGTCGAAAGCGCGAGCGGGATTGTCCGTATCCTGTTTGGCTTGCGTGATCCGCGCCACCAAGCCCTCCTCGGTCATGCGTTCCGAATCCGCAAGCTCGAGCTTCGGTGGCGGCGGAATGACTTCACCATCGCTCGCTTTGCCGCCCTGGAAACCGACCGCCTGATGGGTCTTTGAATTGATCCAGCTCTTTTTGGTGCAATCCCAAAAAAAACTCTCGCCCGTCTCCGGATCATAGGCCCGTTCGGGATTGACGAATTGCTGCTTGGCCTGGGTCATCCTCGCCGGCTGCCCTGCCCCCCGTTTCGGATCCGGGAACTCTCGCATTGGCGGCGGTGGAATGACGCTCGGCCCGCTGGGTTGTAGACGCAAGAGCGCTGCGGGATTTGCCGCCACGTAAGGACTTTGCACCGCCCCTGCTTGCCGGCCCGCCAACGGATTTGCCGCGGGCGCCATCTGCATTCCGGACACCGCACTGGGAGGGAGCACGGCCTGCCCCGTCAAGATATTCGACTGTATGGGCAACTGCGCTCCGACCTGCGTGCCGGGTGGCGGCCCCATCTGCGCCTCGGCGTTCTGGGCAAGTCCCACCGACGCCACAAGCACAAGCAGGCGCAAGCGGCGCTCGGTCGACCGCTTCGATGCCGCATCGCGCGCAAGCGCGCCGAAAGATCGAAAATGAGTGAAATGAAAAGGCGCCGTCATCGGCATGATCACAGGACTGAAACCTGACGCTTTTATGAATAAACCCGCAGCATTCGAGCGCTTTTCGGGGGAGAGAGGCCGAAATTTTCTTGAGCGGCTTACCCCCGAAAGGATTCGACTTCATCCTGCCCTGGATTTTCAACAGGGGCAAGGCGACCCCTGCGAGCAAATCTTTAGGGTTACCCAGCCTCCTCCAAAGCTACCTGGTTCAAGGCGCGTTGCGGATCTTCAGCCGTCGACAGCGGGCCCCCGCAAGGCAAGCGGGGCGTCTCCGCCCGATGCAGCGGAACTTCATTTCCGCAGGCGGGTTTGTCGCTTGCCTCCGTTATTGCGTTCAAGAGCGTCGCCGTCGCGTTTCTCAGCAAAGCACGGGCAATCGCATGTACCGCACATCGAAATGTCGCAACCGAGGGCTCGCTTCAGTGCGCCAAGCTCAATTCAAAGGCATGACGCGAGCTTACACGGCGCGGGTGGACACCGCCTTGAAGCATCGAGATGCCTGCGCTTGTCGATGGAAGGAAAGGCGCGGCGCCCCATTTCATATCACGGGGTAGAGCGTGGCCGCCGGATCATCTTTTCCAGCATCATCTTCCCCAGAAAATTCCGATCGCTCGCCCTTGATGTCGGCCGCAGCTTTTGTTGCGCTCCTCGTCCTCGGCTTCGCTCGACGCAAAGACAAACCTCCTCGCAATGTCGGGCATGAGCAGCTGCATGACGACGGGCGTGGCCGGACGGCTTCAGCGCCATCAGAGATCCCGGAAAAGGGTTGGAAGGACATTCTCTGGCGGGTGTACGGAAACATCCCCGAGCACCGGATCGTGTCCATCGCCGCGGGCGTGGCGTTCTACGTCCTGCTCGCGATCTTTCCAGGGATCGCGGCCCTGGTTGCGCTTTACGGATTGTTCGCGGACCCCTCGACGATCAGTCGCCATTTGAGTGATCTTTCGGGCGTGCTTCCCGACGGCGCCACGCAAGTCATCGGTGATCAACTCGGCCGCTTGACTGCCCAACCCAATTCCACCTTGGGGTTTGCCTTCCTGATCGGCCTCGGGGTGTCACTGTGGAGCTCGAACGCAGGGCTGAAGGCCCTCATGGACGCTCTGAACATCGTCTACGGCGAAAAAGAGAAGCGAAGCTTCATCAAGCTCAATGCAGTGTCGCTTGCCTTCACCCTCGGCGCGATCGTTTTCATGATGGTCGCGCTTGGCGCGATCGCGATCCTCCCCCTCGTCTTGAGCACGCTCGGTCTTGCTGCTGCGACGGAATGGCTTGTGAGGATCGGCAAATGGCCGGTCCTCCTCGCCTTGGTGGGGCTCATGATCGGCTTGATCTACCGCTATGGCCCGAGCCGGGAGCGCGCTCAATGGCGCTGGATCAGCTGGGGCGGCGGGCTCGCGGCGCTCGCCTGGCTTGCGATGTCCCTGCTTTTCTCGTGGTACGCAACGAAGTTCGGAAGCTACAACAAGACCTACGGCTCGCTCGGAGCGGCGGTCGGCTTCATGACCTGGATCTGGCTCTCCACGATCGTGATGCTCCTCGGCGCTGAGCTCGACGCCGAGATGGAGCATCAGACAGCGCGCGACACGACGACGGGCCCGCCCGAACCGATGGGTCGGCGCGGCGCATGGGTTGCCGACACGCTTGGACCCGCGAGCGATTGACCCTTGGACTCGCCACGCCACCCTTCTTCTCGACTGACCGGTCATTTTGCGGGGGGCTGAACCTCCTGCACCTTCGCCGGGAAAGCGCGTCTCAGCGTTAATTTCATCCAATTCTAATTAGCGGCGGACTGCCCGGTTTCCCACGTTTTCTGCGGTGGCAAGTCCGCGCTGGTCCGGTTTCCCGACCATGGCGCCCGGTTGCCGCACGCCCGCGCTTTTGAGCGAATCGCTGACGAGCTCTTCCCTTGAGAAAGCATCGGCGATTGTCGAGGTGAACTTCAAAATTACGCACGATATCAGATACTAATTCTGATCTAGACATTAAGTATCGTGCCCGATATGTTCATGAATTCAAGTATAGTTAAAGCGTTTTTTGTGGCATCGAATCCATATTCGCCAATGCCATGAAATATTGAGTGGCCCGAGAACTGCAATCTTCAATCAAAATCGGAGGGGACGTTCCATTTTGGAACCGGGAATGCTGAACATCGTTAATTTAGCGTCTAAATGGGGAGAGGTTTGATGCGGATTAGGACGAAGATTCTTGCGGCGGTGGCCGTCGCGGCGCTGACGATTGCCGGCCCCGGCGCCGGATGGGCCCATGGCGGCCACGGCGATGGCGGCGGACATGGAGACGGCGGCGGGCATGGCGATGGCGGCGGTCACGACGGCGGCGGACATGGGGACGGCGGCGGTCACGACGGCGGAGGACATGGAGACGGCGGCGGTCACGACGGCGGAGGACATGGAGACGGCGGCGGGCACGACGGCGGCGGCCACGGGGATGGCGGCGGGCACGACGGCGGCGGCCATGGCGGGCACGAAGGGGGCGGCCATGAAGGGAGTGGCCACGACGGAAATGGTCACGACGGGAATGGGCACGACGGACATGGCCACGACGGAGATGGCGGACACGGACATGACGGCGGCCATGATCACGGCAGTAGCGGGGGTCGCGAAGGTAGTGGGCAGGGTCACGACGGCGGGCACGGGCACGATGGCGGCCACGGTCACGACGGCGGGCACGGGCACGACGGCGGCCACGGGCACGACGGCGGGCACGGCCACGAGGGCGGGCACGGCCACGATGGCGGCCACGGCCACGATGGCGGGCACGGCCACGAGGGCGGGCACGGCCACGACGGCGGACATGGCCATGGCGGCGGGCACGGGCACGGACATAACCATGGCGGGCATGACCCGACCGGCTCGTCCGGCAATCCGGGTAGTCCCGGAGGCAATGGCTCCAACGGCAACACCGGCTCCAACGGCAACACTGGCTCCAACGGCAACACCGGCTCCAATGGAAGCAACGGCTCGAATGGAAGCACCGGTTCCAACGGCAATAATGGATCCAACGGAAACACCGGGTCCAATGGAGGGACCGGTTCCAACGGAGGCACTGGCTCGACTGGCACAGGCGCTGCCAGCGCGGCAGGAGCCGTTGGGGGCGCCGGCGCGTCGGGCGGCGGCGGCTCGGGGGACATCAGCGGTTCCGGCGACGCTTCCGGCAACGTAGGTGCGCATAGCGCTGCGGGGAACGTCGGGAATGCGGGCTCCGCGATCGGAAATGCTGGAGGGATCGGAAACGGTGGCGCCGGTGCATCGAGGGTAGAAGGTTCCGAGGAATCTCAGGGCGCTTCGGTCCGACACGACTGCGGCTATACCCAAAGGCATATCTGGAGATGCAGGGCGAGCTACTAAGCTCGCCCGAAGGGTCGCTGCGAACGCAGGTCATGGCGAAGCTGCGGGATCGACGTAAGCTCCCGCGGCTTCGAAAGCGCGACCACCTACGAATGCGCTCTCGAGCTGAAACGCGCTCCGCGTCGTCCATTGTCAGCGAACTGTCCAAGACTGCAAATTTGAGGACTGCGAGCAATTTTAGGCTTCGCGTAACACGGCGATTCATGGACGGGAATTATGACCCGATCTCCATCCGGCAGCTTCATCCCATCCTGGGACGAAAGCACCGGAAGGGAGGCTCGCGGTGCAGATTACCGTCCAATTCGATCAGAACCTATCCAGCTTGCCGACGGGCTTCGTCAGCGCCGTCGATTACGTCGTTTCATATTACGACAGATTGTTCACGAACAACGTCAATCTGACGATCTCCGTCGGCTACGGCGAGATCGCAGGGCAGACCCTCCAAAGTGGAGCCCTCGGCGAGAGCCTGCCGGCCCTGAACGGCCAAGCGGGTTATGTCGCGCTGGAATCCTACGCCTCCGTCAGAAACGCCTTGCTCGCCCAGAACGCCCCGGGCGCGAATACCCTTCCTGGAAGCGTTCCGGCAAACGCGCCGAGCGAGCTCGTGGTGACTCAGGCGGAAGCCAAGGCGCTCGGCCTCATCGCGAATTCCGGCGGCATCGACGGGTATGTCGGATTTGATGCTGCGCCGGGGATTTTCGATTACTCGACCACAAGCACGTCTGCGAACCAGTACGACTTCGTTGCCGCGGTCGAGCACGAGTTCTCCGAAATCATGGGCCGAATTTCGGGGCTCGATACGGCATCATCCTACACGCCGATGGACCTTTACCGATACGCGGCAGCAAACGCCCGGCAATTCACGACGGGTGCCGCATCTTATTTCTCGATCGACAACGGCGCGAGCGATCTCGACAACTGGAACAATTTTCAAACCGGCAATTCGGGAGACCTGGGCGACTGGGCTCCGAGCGCAGGGAACGACGCCTATGACGACGCCGAAAACCAAGGCGCGTTCAATACGCTTTCGGCCGCCGACGTCACCTTGATGAACGCGCTCGGTTGGACGGGCGCGCCGCCGCTCCAGATGACGCTCTCGTCGGACGTGTTCTGGCTCAACGGCAACGGGACGCTCGCGGCCTGGACGCCCAGCGGACCCCAGGAAGTCACCTTCGACGGTGCGCCCGCAATGCCCGATGCCTCGTGGAACGTGGCGGGAATCGGCGATTTCAACGGAGACGGCAGCCCCGACCTTTTGTGGCGCAACGCGAACGGCACACTCGTCGACTGGACGATGAACGGCTCGCAGGTCATGTCGAGCCAAGATATCACGCTTCAGGGGCATGCGGTCTCGCCTGACGCGACCTGGAGCATCGCGGGAATCGGCGACTTCAACGGCGATGGCAAGTCGGACATTTTGTGGCGCGGCTCGAATGGCGCGCTCATCGATTGGACGATGAACGGGTCGCAAGTTTCCGCGAGCCAGGACCTCACCTTGCAAGGAACCCACGTCTCGCCGGATTCCTCCTGGTCCGTCGCCGGTGTCGGCGATTTCGACGGCAACGGAAAGTCGGACATCTTGTGGCGAGATGCCGACGGAACGCTGATCGATTGGAGCATGAACGGATCTCAGATCACCTCGAGCCAGGAGGTGACGCTGGGGCGCAGTGCCGCGGCGCCCGATTCTTCCTGGAGCATCGTCGGCGTCGGCGACTTCAACGGAGACGGGAAATCCGACATCCTGTGGCGCAATACGAGTGGAAACCTGATCGATTGGACGATGAACGGGTCGCAGATCGCCGCGATGCAGCAGGTCACGATGCAAGGCGCTCCCGCGATGCCGGATTCGTCCTGGCAGATCGCCCAGATCGGCGATTTCAACGCCAACGGAAAGGCTGACATCTTGTGGCGCAACAGCGACGGTGCGCTGGCCGAATGGGCCATGAACGGGGCGCAGATCACGGCGTCGCAGACCACAAGCTTGCAAGGGACCTCATCCACCAATTGGAGCCCGCTCGCGAAGCCGACCGATTTCATCTGAGGCGCCAGCCGGGCCGATCAGATCGTCTCTCGCGCGCCTGCGCCTCGCAGAGCTTCCCGTGATTCGCACCCGCCCGATCGCGCTTCCGGCCGAGTTGGCGCTTTTGACAGTGCTGCGTCGTGTTGACGCGCTTTCGGGAATTGGCGCCACGAGGCTCCTCCGCGTCGCTACGTTCCACCTTCCTGTGACTCCTGGACCTTTTTTGCTCCCGCGAAAATGAAGGTTGCAAAATGAGAACAAAACGTGCACAATGCCTGCATTGAGCTTCGAGCGGCCTCGTGCCACAAGGGAGATGAACGATGGGTCAAGTCGTGCGGCTGGAAGGGGTTTCGGTGGATAAGACGAAGGCATTGGACGCGGCGCTTTCCCAGATCGAGCGCGCCTTCGGCAAAGGTTCGATCATGCGGCTCGGCAAGGGCGAGAAGCCGGTCGAGATCGAGACGATTTCCACGGGATCGCTGGGGCTCGATATCGCGCTTGGCGTCGGCGGGTTGCCACGCGGACGCGTCATCGAGATTTTCGGACCCGAATCATCCGGCAAGACGACGCTTGCGCTTCACTGCGTCTCGGAGGCGCAGAAGAAAGGCGGCGTGTGCGGCTTCATCGATGCCGAACACGCGCTCGATCCGGTCTATGCACGCAAGCTCGGCGTCAGTCTCGACGATCTTTTGATCTCGCAGCCCGACACAGGGGAGCAGGCGCTCGAGATCGCCGACACCCTGGTCCGCTCGGGCGCCATCGATGTGCTCGTCGTCGATTCGGTTGCAGCGCTCACGCCCCGCGCCGAGATCGAGGGTGAGATGGGCGATGTGCAACCGGGCTCTCAGGCACGCTTGATGAGCCAGGCTCTGCGCAAGCTCACCGGCTCGATCAGCCGCTCCAATACCATGGTCATCTTCATCAACCAGATCCGCATGAAGATCGGTGTGATGTACGGGTCGCCTGAGACGACGGCCGGGGGCGTGGCGCTGAAATTTTATTCCTCGGTGCGGCTCGACATCCGTCGCATCGGCTCGATCAAGGATCGGGACGAGGTCATCGGCAACACGACCCGCGTCAAGATCGTCAAGAACAAGGTCGCTCCGCCGTTCAAGCAGGTGGAATTCGACATCATGTATGGCGAAGGCGTCTCGAAGCTCGGCGAGCTGGTCGATCTCGGCGTCAAGGCTGGCATCGTCGAGAAATCAGGCGCATGGTTCTCTTTCGACAGCCAGCGCATCGGGCAGGGACGCGAGAATGCCAAGCAGTTCCTGCGCCAGAATCCCGAAATCGCCGCGAAGATCGAAGCTTCGATCCGGCAAAATGCCGGGCTGATCGCCGAGCGCATCTTGCAGGATACGGGGTCCGACGAAGAGAGCGAATAGCGGGCGGCGCCTGTAAGCTTGGGGAGCGCGATTGCGCGGCTGACGGCGGCGAAGGGGTGCCTCGCCTTTGTTCCGGCGAGGCGAATTCTCAGATCGAAAAGCCCAATGGAATGGGCCAGATCGGCGCTCAAAGCCGAATCGACTGCGTGCGTATGGCTGAATAGAGGAAGAGTAAGATGGGTGCCTGGGGAACGGGAAGTTTCGAGAATGACGGGGCCCTGGACCTCGGCTGGGAAATCGCCGAGGGCGGCCTTCCGGTGATCGAGAAGGTCTTCGACAGGGTCTTGGCCGCAAAGGATTCTTACCTGGAAGACGCAGAGGAAGCCGTTGCCGCCGCGGAAGTGGTCGCCAAGCTCTGCGATCGTGGACCCTCGCCATATTTGGACGATCTCCGCGAGATCGAAGATGACGGTTTGTCCGACGACGAACTCACCCTTGGAAGTTGGATCACAACCGCCAAGGCAACTCCGAACGAGGATCTGATCGAAAAGGCCCGCCTCGCGATCGCCCGGGTTCTCGCCGGCCCTACGGAGCTGGTCGATCGATGGATTGACAGCAAACATTTCGAAGAATGGAAGCTGGTGGTCGATGACCTTTCAAAGCGTCTCTCCGCCGGCACGACGGATAATTCCCGCGCCAACGCTTAGGCGAGCGCTGTTTCCACGGTCGATTTGCGCGACCCCTTTTGGATCTGAGCCGAGGCGCGCAGGGGCGAGCTAACGCCGTCGCGCGGCCGCCCCACCCAACGGGATGAGAGGGCTTGCGATCGAGCAAGGCCGCGCTTTGCGGCTCATCGCGTTCCGATCGCGGGTTGGCGCTGGTGATGGTCCTTCGGACCGTCGGTGAGGCGTCCTTCTGGACAGGGCAAACGGCTCACCCTAGAACGCGTTTCAAGCACGCTCGCGCTTCAAGAACGCGCTCTCATCGCAAGGTTCCGGCATGACTGGCGTCAACGAGATCAGATCTTCGTTTCTCGAATTTTTCGAGCGCGAAGGGCACCGCATCGTGCCCTCGTCAAGTCTCGTGCCGCGCAACGACCCGACCTTGATGTTCACCAATGCAGGGATGAACCAGTTCAAGAACATTTTCACGGGCGCCGAAAAGCCGGCTTTTCCGACCGCGGTGACGTCTCAGAAATGCGTGCGCGCAGGCGGCAAGCACAATGATCTTGAAAATGTCGGCTACACAGCGCGCCACCACACTTTCTTCGAGATGCTCGGCAATTTCTCCTTCGGCGATTACTTCAAGGAGCGGGCGATTGAGCTTGCCTGGCGGCTCGTCACCAAGGAATTCGCGCTGCCCGAGCACAAGCTCACCGTCACGGTCTACGCGGAAGACGACGAGGCCCACGCTTTGTGGCGCAAGATTGCTGGCCTGCCGGACAGCCGCATCATCCGCATCCCAACCTCGGATAATTTCTGGTCGATGGGCGACACCGGGCCATGCGGCCCCTGCTCCGAGATCTTCTACGATCACGGCGAGCACATCCCGGGCGGGCCGCCCGGCTCGGCGGATGCGGATGGAGACCGTTTCATCGAGATCTGGAACCTGGTTTTCATGCAGTTCGAGCAGCGTGCCGGTGGAGAGCGCATTCTGCTGCCCAAGCCGTCGATCGACACCGGAATGGGACTCGAGCGGATCTCGGCGGTCCTGCAGGGAACGCATGACAACTACGCGATCGATCTCATGCGCGCGCTCATCGGCGCCGTCGCGGACGCCACGGGGGTGGATCCCGAAGATCCGCGCGGCGTGAGCCATCGCGTGATCGCCGATCATCTGCGGGCGAGCGCCTTTCTCATCGCCGACGGCGTCTCGCCGGCGAATGAGGGGCGCGGCTATGTCCTGCGTCGCATCATGCGCCGAGCCATGCGCCACGCGCACCTTCTTGGAGCGAAGGAGCCGCTGATGTGGCGCCTCGTCCCGGCGCTTCAGCGCGAGATGGGAACGACATATCCGGAGCTCATGCGAGCCGGCGCGCTCATCACCGAGACCCTTCGGCTCGAGGAGACGCGCTTTCGCTCGACGCTCGCACGCGGGCTTGCCATCCTCGACACGGCGACGCGCGATCTCTCGCGAGGCGCGAGCCTCGAGGGCGCTACCGCTTTCATGCTCCACGACACCTACGGATTTCCGCTCGATCTCACGCAGGATGCCTTGCGCCTGCGCGGCATAAAGGTCGACGTCGCGGGTTTCGAGGCCGCCATGGAAGCGCAGCGCCAGCAGGCGCGCGCAAAATGGGTTGGGTCCGGCGAGGCACGCACGGAGGACATCTGGTTCGCGGAGCGGCAACGGCATGGGGCGACCGAATTCCTCGGGTATGAAAGCCTGACCGCGGAGGCTGTGGTGAAAGCGCTTTTCCGCAACGGCCGCGAGGTCGATAGGCTCGAGGCCGGAGAGAGCGGTCAGATGCTCTTGAATCAGACGCCTTCTTATGCGGAATCCGGCGGACAGGTCGGCGACACGGCTACGGTCACTGGACCGGGAATCGCGGCCCGCGTCACGGACACGCAAAAACGGCTCGGTGATCTTTTCTTTCACGACGTCACCGTCGATCGCGGCGTTCTCACGCCCGGAACGGAAATCGCGCTCACGGTCGATTTCGCGCGGCGCGCGGCCACCGAGGCGAACCACTCCGCCACTCATCTCGCACATGAGGCGCTGCGTCGCGTGCTCGGCGAGCATGTGGCGCAGAAAGGTTCGCTGGTGGCTCCCGACAGGCTGCGCTTCGATTTCTCGCAGCCCCGCCCCATGACGAGCGAAGAGCTGCGCCGCGTTGAGGACATCGTCAACGCCACCATCCTGCAGGATGATCCTGTCGAGATTCGCGTGATGGCTCTCGACGAGGCGCTTGCCAGCGGCGCTCGCGCCTTGTTCGGCGA
>JAFBAK010000094.1 GCA_019247795.1 Hyphomicrobiales bacterium
GATTCGGCTGCCGCGACGGAAGCCGCGATTGCCCGCTATCGTGAAATCGCCGCGAATGGCGGCTGGGGCACGCTCCCTGCGAATTTACGGCTGAAACTCGGCGCGCGCGGCAAGGGCGTGGTGGCGCTCCGTCAAAGGCTTCTCGCCAGCGGCGATCTCGATCGGGCCGATAGCGGCTCGGACACTTACGACAGCTTCATCGAGGCGGCGGTGCGCCGCTTCCAGACGCGACACGGCCTCGGGGTCACCGGCGTCGTTGGCGAGCAGACGATCGCGGCGATGAATGTGCCGGTCGAGACGCGCATCCAGCAACTCGAGGTCAATCTCGTGCGATTGCGCAGCTTCTCGGGGTTCCTGGGGCAGCGCTACGTCGTCACCAACATTCCGGCCGCTCAGGTTGAGACCGTTGAGAACGGGCAGGTGATGACGCGCCATGCGGCCGGCGTCGGCAAGATCGATCGCCAATCCCCGATCATGACCACCAAGGCGATCGACATCAATTTCAACCCGTTCTGGACAGTGCCGGTCTCGATCATCAAGAAGGACCTGATCCCGCGGATGCGCAAGGACATGAATTATCTGAGCGAGGAAAAGATCCGCATTTACAACGGCCAGGGCCAAGAAGTTCAAGCGACGCAGGTCAACTGGAATTCCGAGGAAGCGACGCACTTCACCTTTCGACAGGATCCAGGCGCGGATGTGAATTCGCTGGGCACCGTCCGCATCAACATTGCCAATCCTTATGGCGTCTACATGCACGACACGCCCGAAAAGGGCATCTTCGGAGATGATTATCGCTTCGTCTCCTCGGGTTGTGTGCGCGTCCAGAATGTTCGCGATTACATCACGTGGCTGTTGAGAGACACGCCGGGCTGGACGCGCGACAAGATCGACGAGGCGATCGCTTCCGGCCAGCGCCTCGATGTGAAGCTCGCGCAACCCATCCCGGTCTATTGGGTCTATCTCACGGCCTGGGCGACGCCGGACGGCATCGTGAACTTCCGCGATGACATCTACCAAAAAGATGGAATTGCCGGCGTGCCCATCGCAACGGCCGACACCGAGTAGGAGCGCCTTTCAGCGAGCGCGGAGCCTCGCCTCAGCTCGCATCTTCCCGACACCACGGCCTCGGAGCGTGCATTCGAGTGGCCTCGGCAGCTTCCCGCGTGACCGTCGCGCTTTGGGCCGCCTGGGGGCTCTATTGGTTTGTCGCTGCTCGTGACGTGAAGGCCACCTCGCGCCGCGCCTCGGCGCGCGCGCAGCTTCTTCATGCGGGGCCGCTCGTTCTCTGCGGGGCATTGTTTTTCTGGCGCAGGCTGACGCCCGAGATGCTTGATCGGCGCTTTTTGCCTCAAAGCGCGGAGCTGGAGGCGATCGGCACGCTCGTGGTCGCTGCCGGCTTGGGATTCGCCGTTTGGGCACGGCATCATCTCGGACGTAATTGGAGCAGCGTCGTCGAGCTGAAGAGCGACCACGCGCTCATTCGCACCGGACCTTACCGTCTCGTTCGACACCCGATCTATGCGGGGCTCTTGCTCGCGCTCTTCGGCACCGCTCTTGTGGCCGGCGAGTGGCGTGGGCTCCTTGCGTTTGGGCTGGCACTGGTCGCGGTCTGCTTTCGCGTGCGCGCCGAAGACGCTTTGATGGCGCAGGCGTTTGGCGCGGTCTACGAGGCTTACCGGCAAGAGACGCCGGCACTCGTACCCTTCCTTTTCTAGTCCTGCGCCCGCCGTAACCCCATTGACAACGTCCTGTTGGACGCGTTGCGTCGATCAGCAATCTCAAACCGCAAACTTTCCCGATCTGCCAAGTTCTGCAATTTGGAGCCTCAGATGACAGCGAAGCCGCGCTCGTTGATCGTTGGCAACTGGAAGATGAATGGGCTGCGCCGTTCTCTGGCAGAGATCGCCCAGATCGCGCAAGGATATGATGCGAAGCTGCGCCGCGATTGCGAGTTGATCGTGTGCCCGCCCGTGACACTTGTCTATTTGGCCGCGAAAGACGCCGTGGGCTCCCGCATCGCGATCGGAGCGCAGGACTGCCATATCGAGGCGAGCGGCGCCTTCACCGGAGAAATATCAGCCGAGATGCTCGCCGATTGTGGCGCGACCACCGTGATCGTGGGGCATTCCGAGCGGCGAAGCTACAATGCCGAGACGGATGGCGATGTGAAATCGAAAGCGCTGGCTGCTCTTCGCGCCGGTCTGATGCCGATCATCTGCGTCGGTGAGACGAATTCCGATCGGGAAGGTGGGCACACGATTGCGGTGATCAAGCGCCAGCTTGCGGGTTCGGTGCCGGGAAGCGCCGATTCGGAGCCTATTGTCGTTGCCTACGAGCCGGTCTGGGCGATCGGAACGGGCCTCACTCCGACGCACGCCGACATCGTGGAGGTGCATCGCTTCATCCACCGCGAGCTCAATGCGCTGCTCGGCTCGCACGCATCCCCGCTTCGGCGCGTGCTCTACGGAGGCTCGGTCAAACCCTCCAATGCGAAAGACATTCTCGCTCTCGAATATGTCGACGGTGCGCTGATCGGGGGCGCCAGCCTCAAAGCCGAGGACTTCCTGGCAATTGCGCGTGCCGCTCCGGCTCCACGTTGACCGGCGCGGCGGAGTGTGCTCGCATTGGCTCGTTGGGGCCGCGGGGATTCCCGAACGCGCCTGCATCGAGCGCCGATCATGAGAGGGTGCGGTCCGTGCCTCGATTTACCGTGATACAGCAAAAACTTACAAGAAAAAGCTGAAGCCGATTTGGAGTGGGTTTGCGAATGAGGCGCAAATGATCGGTTCCATTCTCGCCATGGTAGTCGTCGTTGCGGCGGGACTTGCCTTTTCGGCCTGGGGTCTTCGCACGCGTGGTCGCCGGCTTCATGATGGCCACCGGCTGGGGCTCGAAAGTGAGCCACCTCCGCTCATGCCGGATTACGGAGCCGACAGCGCAAATCGCAAAGGCTGATTCTTCCACTCAGTTCCTGAAGCTTCGTCCGAAAACGAGCCCAATCGCCGAGGCGAAGAGCAAAAGCCCCACGGACACCCGATGGCGGGTTCTGAAAGAGCGCCTTCGGTAGGAGGGACGAGCGTTTTGCGTCTCCGACGGAAGCGGCCCGCAAGCCGCGATCCCAAACTCCCGAGCAAGGGAATTGCGTTCACCTGCGGAGACCGAGCGATCTTTGTTGCGCATGATTCGCGACCTATTTCCCCCTCATGCCTCGTGTTCGTGCGGGGGTCGTGGCTTCCAACGGCATCGGCCGCAAGCCGGTTCCCGCCAAGCAATTGCCGTCGAGCGTTGCAGCCGAGAATGCAATTGTGGCTCACGCCGCGGCCACGATCCGCAGATCCTCGACGAAGCGCTCGAATTCTCGCGCCCGATCCTCCTCCTCGCGGAGCCGCAGGAGGTAGGAAGGGTGCACAGTCACCAGCATTCGGCCTCCATTCGCGCCGAACGGCACGAGCTCGCCACGAGAGCGTTGGATCGGCATCGGCCTTCCGGAAAGGGAGCGCGCGGCCGTGGCCCCGAGTGCCACCACGAGGTGGGGTCCGATGAGGTCCAACTCCCGCGTTAGCCACCAGCGGCAAATCTCGATCTCGCGACTGTCGGGACGTTTGTGCAAACGACGCTTCCCACGCTCCTCGAATTTGAAGTGCTTGACCGCATTGGTCACGTAGATGTCGTTGCGCTCGATCCCGGCCTCGGCAAGCGCCCGGTCGAATACCCGGCCCGCCGGTCCGACGAAGGGACGCCCCGCGACATCTTCCGCATCTCCCGGCTGCTCGCCGACGAAAATAAGCTTCGCGTTCTTGGGCCCCTCGCCAAAGACGGTCTGGGTCGCGTTTTTCCAAAGAGGGCAGGCCCGGCAATTACGAGCCTTGTCTCGAACCTGCGCAAGGCTTGTCGTCTCGGCAGATTCTGCCTGCGCCGCATCGGCAGGCATGCGGAAAAGCTCGTCCCGGCGGGGCATGCGGGTCATCATGTTTTCTCGAGGGCGGAGCCGCAGGGAAAACCGGGGGAAGACGCGGAAGGTTCCTGCAATCGGCAAAGCCGCCGGGCGGTCTGCTCAAAGGGATCGGCGGCTCGCGCTTCGGCCCTGCGCCGTGCGGAGCACGGCGACCGGAAGCGTGGCCAATATCTCTCCGATCGAGATCGCCTTTCCGTCGCCGACAATCGTCCTGCCGGTGATCACGTCATGCCAAGTTCCGGACGGAAGCGGCAAGGCGAGGTCGACCCAGCTGCGCGCGGAAGGAAGCTCGTCGGCACCAAGGAGCTCGCCGAGAAGGCGCGACACGAGGACCACCAGCTGCTCCCCGCCGTGCGAGCGGCGAAAGCCGAGAATGTGGCGGCTCTTCACGCCTTCGGCCTGAAGCGCGTGATAGTCGCCTTCGGCATAAAGCGCAGGCGATCTTGCCCGATCCCGCAAGATTGAAGCCAGCACATGTTGCTTGATGCGCCCGTCGGGCCAGCTCGCGAGCAAGTCGTTCACGTCTTCGCGGCGGTTCAAGGCACGCGCGCGGATGTCGTAGTCGACAGGGCGGCGATTGTCCGGATCGACCAGCGACAAATCCCACAGCTCGGTGCCTTGATATACATCCGGAAAGCCGGGGAGGGTGCATTTGAGAACGGTCCGGGAAAGGCTCGCGTGCATCCCCAAGCTCGCGAGCCGACGGGCGAAAGGCGCGAAATCCCGGAGAAACCGGCTGTCCGGTTCGAGCACTTTCCGCAGCAAGCCGGTCGCGGCTGCCTCATAAGCTTCATCCGGATTGACCCAGCTCGTCTTGCGTTTCGCCTCGCGCAGCGCCTTCACCAAAAAGGCTTCCATGCGCGTGTGCAACGAGGTCAGCACGCGAGCCTCGCCCTTGCCGCCCAAAAGCTCGAAAGGCCAGGCTCCGAGAAGAGATTGCAACAAGATCAGTTGATCATTCGCATCGGGAGCCTCGGCGCCGTCGATAAGCTCGAGATGCGGCTTCACGAGTTTTCGCCAAAGCCGAAGCGCTTCGGCCCAATCTTCGGGAAGCTGCGAGATTGCCGACAGTCGCGCGCGCGCATCCTCGCCGCGCTTTGTGTCATGCGTCGCGGTGGCGATCATCGTGGACGGCCAGTCCCGCACCCTTCTCGCATTGGCCGTGTGGAACTCGGCGGGGGTGATGCCGAATTGGCCCGGATCACCACCGACTTCGTTGCGCGCGAGCAAGGGCACGTAACGATAAAACAAAGTATCTTCGAGACCTTTGGCCATGACGGGGCCCGTGAGTTGCTGAAAGCGACGCCGAAAGCGACGCACGAGCTCGATGTCGGGAGCGCCGGGAATTTGCGTCTCGAAACTTTCGATCAAGGCCGAGGCAATGAATTCGTGGACCGAGCGGTCGGGAAGGGCGCTGTGGCGCTTCGCGCTCGCAACCGTTGTCTCGATCAAACGCCGGTCCTGGGGCGAGAGGCCCCCTTCGCCGATATAGCTGCGGTAGACGGGGAAGCGAGCAATGATTTCGCGCAAAGCTTCCCGGATGGCTATCGCAGTATAGTCGCGCGTTCGTCGATCCGCATCGGCGATACGCTTCAGATCGGAGACGAGCGCTTCGAGCTCGCTCGCGAAGCCGCCTTCGAGGACCTGGGACTTGGCTTGTCGAAGCAAGGAGGCATAGCTGCCTTCGAGTTCCGTGACCTTGCGATACAGGCGCTCGAGCGTGCGCCCCGTCTCCTTGTCGGTCAGCACGCCATCGATGAGATTGAGGACGTCGTAACCGGTCGTGCCGGCGATCGGCCAGTCCTCGAGCGCCTCACCCCATTCCAATATTTTTTCGACCAGGATGAAAAAACCCGGCCCGATCGCGTCCTGCAGCCTGTTGAGGTAATTCTCGGGATCGGCGAGGCCGTCGATGTGATCGATGCGCAGTCCCTGGATTCGGCCCTCGCGGATGAAGCGGAACACGGTTTGGTGCACCCGCTCGAACACCTCCGCATCTTCGATTCTCAACCCGGCAAGATCGTTGATGTCGAAGAAACGGCGATAGTTGATATCGCTCGCCGCGACACGCCAATGCGCGAGTCGGTAGGATTGCGCTTCGAGGAGACGATGCAGCGTGCCGAAGCTTTCAGGCACGCCGACCGTGCCATTGATCAGCGTGACCGCCCGCTCGATAGCTTGCGCCAAGGGAGCTGATCCTGCGACCGCGCGTGCGAGCTCCTGTTTGAGGAGCTGGGCATCAGCGGGAAAACCGCTTCGCCGCTCTGCCAAAGTTTCCTCTCCCATGAGGCGGAGCCTCTCGCTGATCGCAAGAATGTCGGGAGGGGGGGCCGTTTCCTCCAAGGCGGCGAGCGCCCGATCGAGAATGATGGGGTAGCTCGGAGGGCAAAGCGGAAAAGTCTGCTCGAAATGAGTGACGCTGAAACTTCCTCTTGCGGCATCGAAGGAGAGGACAAGCTCGCTGTTCTCGAGCGCCACGCCATAGCGATTGCCGAGAAAGGGCACCACGAGCTTGTGGTTTGCGCCAAGCCTCTCCCAGTCGATGTCGAAGGCCTGTGCGTGACGCGAGAGCTCCCCCCATTCGAGCACCGATTGCCACCATTCGTTTTCGGCTCCGATCCCGACATGGTTCGGGACGATGTCGAGGATCAGGCCGAGCCCGTGCTTGCGAAGAACGTCGGAGAACCGAAGGAAGCCCTCTTCGCCGCCAAGCTCGGGATTGATGACCGTGTGATCGACCACATCATAGCCGTGCAGCGATCCTGGGCGAGCCTTGTGGATGGGCGAAGCATAGACATGGCTGATGCCGAGCTTTGCGAGATAAGGCACGATGGCTTCGCCATCGGCGAAGGTGAAATCCTTCTGAAATTGCAAGCGATAGGTCGCGCGAGGCGGCGGGGCCGCAAGGGATTTCCTTGATGTTTGGGCAGGTTCGCGCGCGACTTCTTCGCCATGCGCGAGGGGCTGTGTCGCGCTTGGCGCCGCGACGTTGTTGTCGGCGTCGACCGATGCGGTGATCTTTCGCGCTTTGCCTTTCCCGGAAACGCTCGCTTTGCGCTTCCGACGCGGGTGCGGCCGGCCAGCGGACTTTGCCCTTTTCATCGATCTTTCTTCGTCATCACGGCGGACCAACTCGGCAGATGCGCGGCATCACCGTCGAGGGAGACCTTCTCGCTCTTCCAAATGGCTCGCTCCCCGGTCTCCAGTTCGGCCACGAGGGGAGGTCCGTCGAAATTCACGACGAGCCGAAGAACTTCTTTCTCGAAACGCCAGACGACCTCGACTGACGCCTCACCACGCTTTTGCGAGCTCGCTCCCGTGAACCTCGTCTTCGTCAGAGGCAGAATTTCCTCGCGCCGCAAGCGCAGGAGATGCTTCGTATCACTCAGCACTTCGGCGTGCGGGGGCCTCGCCCGCTCTTCCCAGCGAAGCATCGAATGCGATGCGGTCGCGGCCGCAGTCGGGTCGGGAATTTTCTCCACCGCCGAGGGATCCGCAAAAGCGCCGAAGCGGGAGAATTCCCTGCGCCGCCCTTCTCGCACCGCCTCGGCGAGATGCTTGTCGTCGCTGAAATCGACGAAGAACAAGAAGGGAGAGGACGCCGCCCATTCCTCGCCCATGAAAAGCATCGGGATCTGCGGCGTGAGCAACAGAATGGCGCGGGCGAGGGATAGTTTGAGCGGGTCGGCGAGGTGGGAGAGACGTTCTCCAAAGGCGCGATTGCCGATTTGATCGTGGTTCTGCAGGAAAGCGACAAAGGCCGCAGGAGGCAAATGAGCGGAAGCCTCGCCTCGTCTCTCTCCGTCGCGATGCGCCGAGACCTCACCTTGGTAAGCAAACCCTTCGGCGAGCGTGCGCCCGAGGCGCGCCACGAGGTCACCGCCATAATCGGCGTAGTAGCCCTCGCTCTCGCCGGTCACCATTCTGTGCCACACATGGTGGAAATCGTCGTTCCATTGCGCCGTGTAGAAGCACGGCCGGCCGCGCCCGTCGCGCTCGAGCCAGCGCGCTTCGTTCGCGTCGTTTTCCAATACGAGGTGCACCTCGCGTTGCCGGAAGCTTTCCCGCACCCTCGATGCGATCTCGCCAAGCACATGCTCATCGCTCTCATCCTTGATCGCATGGACCGCGTCGAAGCGAAGTCCGTCGGCATGGAATTCCTCGAGCCAGTAAAGCGCGTTGTGAACGAAGAATTCGCGGACGCGCCGACTGTTCTCTCCATCGAAATTGATGGCGTCTCCCCAGGGCGTGGAGTGTCGGCTGGTGAAGAAATCCGCCGCATATGTCCGAAGATGGTTTCCCGAGGGTCCGAAGTGGTTGTAGACGACGTCGATAAAGACCATCAGCCGAAGCGCGTGAGCGCGATCGATCAAGCCCTTGAGCTCGTCGGGAGTGCCGTACGCGGCATCGGGCGCATAAGGGAGAACGCCGTCATATCCCCAGTTCCGGCGTCCGGGAAAATCGGCGAGCGGCATCAGCTCGATCGCCGTCACGCCGAGCTCGGCGAGAGCATCGAGCTTTTTCGTGAGCGCCGCGTAGCTGCCTTCCGGCGTTGCCGTCCCGACATGCAACTCGTAGAAGACGGCTTCCTCGAAGGGGCGTCCGCGCCACCCCATGTCCTTCCAATCATAGGCGCGAGGATCGATGATGGCGCTTCGTCCCCGCCCGCCGTCGGGTTGAAAGCGTGAGGCGGGATCCGGGACGACAGCATCGTTGCCGATCCTGTAGGCATAGAGTGCGCCGGGCGGCGCTTGCGCCAGCGTGAGCTCGCGCCACCCCTCGCCGAGATCGGGCAGGGGATATTCCTGA
>JAFBAK010000113.1 GCA_019247795.1 Hyphomicrobiales bacterium
CGACGAGCTGCCGAGCTTCAACGAGTGCTTCATCTGCGGCACGGGAGCCGAGGTGACACCGGTGGCCGAGATCGGCCCACATCGCTTCACACCCGGCAACATCTCGCGCACCCTTATCGAGGATTACGCGGCAGCGGTTCGCCCGCACGCCTGAGCGGCGCGAGGCACGAGCGGCTCTAAAGTGCCAACCGATCACGCAAATAGCAAAGCTCCATGCTATACTCTGGTGAATGGCAACGATCATCGACCCCATCTTGAGTCGCTTCCGTGCCGCTCTCCAAGAGGTATATGGCGAGCGAATCGAGCGCGTCGTGCTATTTGGCTCGCGCGCACGCGGTGATTTCCAGCCGGATTCAGACTACGACGTCGCTGTCTTTCTTAGGCAGCAGGATGAGCTTTGGAGCGAACTGGGTCATCTATCGCAAATCACCAGTGAAATCCTCATTGATACCGGTGCTGTGATCTCGGCTAAGCCATTTCCATCAGGCGCTTATCGCGAATTTTCGCCCCTCATGCGCGAGCTACGTGCCGACGGCGTTGATTTATGACGCCGGAGCCGCCCAGTTTCTGGAAAAGGCTAGGAGTGATTTGAATGACGGCCCCAAGATCGCAAGCATCGGTCTCGCGCATGTCGCTGCACGATGCGCCTACTACGCCGCATTTCACGCCGCCGAAGCTCTCATCATGGAGCGCACCGGTAAAATTGCGAAAACGCATTCCGGCGCCCGCGCCGAATTCGCCCGCTTGCTGAAAGGAACGCCTACCGGGCGAGAATTCACGATTTTTGGCGCAGTCCTACGAACTGAAATCGCGTTCCGATTACGGCACCGGCAGCGAAGCCGCCATTTCATCGACCACCCCCGGCGCGGCTCTAGTCTAACGGCTGCTACGAGGTTCGTGGCCCACGTTGCGAGCTTGCCCGGGTCTTCCGAACACCAATAGTTGAATGAGGGACGGCCTCGCTGTCGAAATCATGGAAGGTCGTCGCGCGCGCGTAGTGGTCGCCGATTGCGCTCTTTTATTTTTCTGTCGCGAGCTTGTTGCGGGTCGAGGATGCGGTTCCCGTATCGGTGAAGTACTTCTGCTCGTCTCCGAGCGCCACGCTCGGCATGCAGGTCGGCGTGCAGGAATAGGTCTCGCGATCCATGCCGCGCTGCATGATGACGAGGTTTTCGTTGGGCTGCTGCACCTGGATGGTCGATTCGTTCAGGATTGCGCCCGCGCCATCGAGTGCGATGAGATTGGTCGTGCCGAAGCTCTTGCCGGTCAAGATGACGAGCCCGTCCTTGCCGATCGTGACGTCGGCGACAATGGGATTGCCGACAATCACGGTCTTGGTTTGATTGGGAAGCTTGATGATCTTGGCCTTGTCGGTCGTCACCACGAGCTTTTCGGCATGAGCCGCGCCAAGCGGAATAATGACGACCGCAGAAAGCGAGGCCAGGAAAAAGATGCGGCTCGCAAGGATACGCGCTCGTGACAAGTTACGCATGACGAACCTCGGAAGAGCCGCTCAGCCGAAAATACGCGTTGTCCGGCGGCCTTCTCCCTCCTGCTTAACGTCCGAGTGGTGAATGATTGGCTAATTTCACGCGAAAGATGCGTCGCGGTTCGCCTTGATGATAGCGCGGCAACCGCCCATCTTCGTTGAGGAAGGTGCCCGAGAGGGCGAGCCGCACGTCAACGGGAGAACGGGTGATGGCAAATTTGGCGGCCGAAAAGGTCTATCCGGTCACGCACAGCGACGCGGAATGGCGGAAAATCCTCACTCCCGAGCAGTATCAGGTGCTTCGACACCACGCGACCGAGCGTCCCGGAAGCTGCGCGCTCAATTACGAGAAGCGTGCCGGCACCTTCTCTTGCGCCGGCTGCGGGCAAGAGCTCTTCAAATCGGTACGGAAGTTCGAGAGCGGCACAGGCTGGCCGAGCTTCAACGACCCCCTTCCGGGTGCGGTCGAAACGACCGACGATCGCTCCCTCGGCATGCTCCGCACCGAGGTGCATTGCTCGCGTTGCGGCGGTCATCTCGGGCATGTCTTTCCCGATGGGCCGCCGCCGACCGGGCTTCGCTACTGCATGAACGGCGTGGCGATGAACTTCAAGCCGGAGTAACGGCGGGGTCAGTCCGGGTTTTTTCCTTCCTTCGCATTTTCGAGCACTCGCCCGGTCCGCGCGTCGACCCCGACCTCCTGGGTCGAGGTGCCCTTTTTGATGTCGAACGAGTAGCGAAGCCCCGTTCCGCCGGCTTCGCGCTCCAGTTCTTCGTCGGTGATCTTTCCGGGGTGGGCCTTCAGCGCGATCGCGCGAGCTTCCTCGATGGTTACGCGGGCGTGCCTCGAAAGCTCCTCGCCCGTATACGCCAACGCGGGAAGAGTGATGCTCACAATCGCGACGAACGCCGCACCAAGGCAAAGTCCGTCCGGGAAAAAGCGCTTTTGCATTTTTTGTGCTCCGTGGGAGCCCCGTTGCAGTCAAGCAGCGGGCTGTGTCGGCCGATTGACCGCAATGTGACCTCGCCATGAGGCGTTAAGTTGCCTGTCTCACCCATCCATCTTGAGCGCGGCGATGAATGCCTCTTGCGGGATGTCCACCTTGCCGAATTGGCGCATGCGCTTCTTGCCCTCGCGCTGCTTGTCGAGGAGCTTGCGTTTGCGCGTCGCGTCGCCGCCGTAGCATTTCGCGGTCACATCCTTGCGCAGCGCCCTGATGGTTTCGCGCGCGATGATCTTGCCGCCGATCGCCGCCTGCACCGGAATTTGGAAAAGATGCGGGGGGATCAGATCCTTGAGCTTCTCGCACATGGCACGTCCGCGCATCTCGGCGCGCGTCTTGTGAACGAGCATGGAGAGCGCGTCGACGGGCTCGCCGTTCACCAGCACCTGCATCTTGACGAGATCGCCCTCGCGATAATCGGTGAGCTGATAATCGAACGACGCGTAGCCCTTGGAGATGGACTTCAGCCGGTCGTAGAAGTCGAAGACCACCTCGTTGAGCGGCAAGTCGTAGACCACCATGGCGCGCTTGCCCACATAGGAAAGATCGATCTGGACGCCACGCCGATCCTGGCAAAGCTTGAGGATCGAGCCGAGATATTCGTCCGGCGTGAGGATCGTGGCCTTGATCCACGGCTCGGCAATGGTGGCGATCTTCATCACATCCGGCATATCGGCCGGATTGTGCAGCTCGCGCTCCGAGCCGTCTTGCATGACCAGCCTGTAGACGACGGAAGGCGCCGTCGCGATGAGGTCGAGGTTGAATTCGCGCTCGAGCCGCTCCTGAATGATCTCGAGATGCAGTAGCCCAAGAAATCCGCAACGGAAGCCGAAGCCGAGCGCCGCCGAGGTCTCCATCTCATAGGTGAAGCTCGCGTCATTGAGGCGAAGCTTGCCGAGCGAGGCGCGCAGCGTCTCGAACTCGGCGGCATCCACCGGAAAAAGTCCGCAGAACACCACCGGCTGCACCGGCTTGAAGCCCGGCAGCGGCTCCATGCAAGGTCTGCGATCATCCGTGATCGTATCGCCCACCCGCGTATCGGCGACCTGCTTGATCTGCGCCGTGATGAAGCCGATCTCGCCCGGCCCCAGCCTTTGCGCATCCGTCATCTTCGGCGTGAAGACCCCGATGCGCTCGGTCTCGTAGACGGCGTTCGTGCCCATCATCTTGATGCGCTGGCCTTTACGCATCTCGCCGTCGACGACACGCACCAGAACGACGACGCCGAGATAGGCGTCGTACCAGGAATCGACGAGGAGCGCCTTGAGTGGCGCCCCTTCATCCCCTTTCGGGGCCGGCAGGCGCGTGACGATGGCCTCGAGCACCCCCTCGATGTTGATCCCCGTCTTCGCGGAGATTTCGACCGCGTCATGCGCGTCGAGGCCGATCACTTCCTCGATCTGCTCCTTGATGCGCTGCGGCTCCGCGGCCGGCAGGTCGATCTTGTTGAGGACCGGCACGATCTCGTGATTGGCATCGAGCGCGTGATAGACATTGGCCAGCGTCTGCGCCTCGACGCCCTGGCTCGCATCGACGACCAGCAGCGACCCTTCGCATGCGGCGAGCGAGCGGGAGACCTCATAGGCGAAATCGACATGGCCCGGCGTGTCCATGAGGTTGAGGACATAAGTCTTGCCGTCCTTCGCCGGATAGGTGAGCCGCACCGTCTGCGCCTTGATGGTGATGCCGCGTTCGCGCTCGATCTCCATGTTGTCGAGCACCTGATCGACCATCTCGCGCGACGAAAGGCCGCCGGTCGTCTGGATCAGACGATCGGCGAGCGTCGACTTGCCATGGTCGATATGCGCGATGATCGCGAAGTTGCGGATCAGCTCGAAAGGATGCGTAGACATATCGGGCATGTAGCAACGCTGCATCGCCCTGGGAAGCGGGGCGGCTCGCCTTTGACGGCACGGCGGCAGCGAGAGCGAAGTCCTTCAGCGACTTGCCGGCTCAAGCCAGCCGCTGCGGCTCGCAAATCTCGGGACATCAAAACGGGGTAACCCCCATTGAGAGTGACCCGACTGAAAGACGGGGGCCGAGGAGGTCTTAGGAATATCGCGAACTTCAGGCGGCGACACGGGCCTCGTCGAGGAAAGGCTCGAGCCGCGGCTTGCCGCGCTTCGGCACGACAAGGAGATGGTTCGCCGGCACCGGCTTCCAGAAGCTGCGTTCGGCATCGAGCGGCTCGGAGGCGACGACCACATCTTCCCCCTCTTCGCGAAAATAGAGCGTGTTCGCCGCCTCTTTCGGCATGGCATAGCGGACCGCGTAAAGCGTCTCGCCGTCCGTCAGCGCCGAGGTGAAGCGGAACGCGTTGGGCTTGCCGCTTTGACGCACCATTTCGGCGATCCGTTCGACAGTGCGCGTGAGCGCGCCGACCGGGTCCGTCTCGGCTCCGGCGCCGAGAATGGCGAGAAAGGCCGCCTCCGAATCCGTCGTCCCGACCCGCGAGGTGTAGAGCGCGTCGGGAATCAAAGCCTCGACCTTGCGCCGGATCGCGTCCCAGTCGCCGAGGCTGCCATTGTGCATGAACATGAAACGGCCATGCGTGAAGGGGTGGCAATTCGGGCGCGTGGTCGGCGTGGACGTGGCGGCGCGCACATGAGCAAAGAACAGATGCGCGTGAATGTGCCGGCACAAATGCTTGAGGTTTTCGTCTGACCAGGCCGGCCGAACTTCGCGGTAGAGTCCCGGCTCTTCGTGCTTGGCGTACCAACCGAGCCCAAAGCCGTCCCCTTGCGTCGCGCCAAGCGCCTCCTTGGCGCCGATGCTCTGGTGAACGAGCGAGTGCTGGGGTTCCGTCACATAGCGTTCGAGCGGGATCGTTCGGCCCTTGTAGGCGATCCAGCGGCACATGGCTGCGATTCCTTTCACAAACCAGCGTCACCTATCATTTTTGGCGACTCGGATGAAGTCAAACCCTTGAATAGCGGATCCGAAGTTGCAATTTCCGGGCCGGAACCTGCAGGCGATCAGCGAGGGTCGCCACGCGGCAGAAATCCGGAGCCGCTCAATGTCATCGAAATGTAACGGAGCGTCATCATAGTTCACGCTTAGTTGATCTTCCGCATCTCCTCATCGCGCCGCGAGGACCCCATGTCCGACATCACGATCTCCGGCGCCGTCCCGGCCGCGGACAGGCCGCGGCTCGATCATCCGGTCACGCCGCTCGCGATCTTCGGCTTCCTGGCGGTCGTTGCTGCCGGGCTCCTCTTCGTCGCCTACAGCATCTATGTCGACGTCGACGCTACGCAGGCGCGGATCACAAGCTTTCTTCCCTACGCCCTGCTTGCGGTCGCTCTCGTCATCGCGCTCGGCTTCGAATTCGTGAATGGTTTCCACGACACCGCCAATGCCGTGGCAACCGTCATCTACACCCATTCGCTGCCGGCCAATTTCGCGGTTCTGTGGTCGGGCTTCTTCAATTTCCTCGGCGTGCTCTTCTCGTCGGGCGCCGTCGCCTTCGGCATCCTGTCGCTGCTTCCGGTGGAACTCATCTTGCAGGTCGGATCGAGCGCCGGCTTTGCCATGGTGTTCGCGCTCTTGATCGCGGCCACCTTGTGGAATGTGGGCACATGGTCGCTCGGCCTGCCCGCCTCGAGCTCGCATACGTTGATCGGCTCGATCATCGGCGTCGGCATCACGAACGCTTGGCTGCGCGGACGCGACGGCACCTCCGGCGTCGATTGGGATCAGGCGCTGAGCGTCGGAAAGACGCTTCTGATCTCGCCCATCGTGGGTTTCGTGTGCGCGGCGATCCTGCTCCTCGTCATGAAGGCGCTCGTGCGCAAACCCGCGCTTTACGAGGCCCCCAAAGGCGCCGCGACCCCTCCCTGGTGGATCAGAGCCCTCCTGATCTTCACCTGCACGGGCGTGTCCTTCGCCCATGGCTCGAACGATGGCCAGAAAGGGATGGGACTCATCATGCTGATCCTCATCGGCACGGTTCCGACGGCCTATGCGCTCAATCGCGCCCTCCCGGACGATCGGGTCGCAACCTTCCGCGAAGCTTCGCTCGCGGCGTCCAGGATCATCGATGCCAAGGCCGCCGGCTACGCGGTACTCGGCAATCCGCGACCGGCCGTGACGAGCTATATTTCCTCGCACGAGATCAATGGCGGCACCTATCCATCGCTTTCGGCGCTCGTGCGCGACATCGCGAAACAGGTCGAAAGCTACGGCTCGATCGCCAAAATTCCCGCGACCGATGTCGGCAATACGAGAAACGATATGTATCTGGCCTCAGAGGCGGTGCGGCTTCTGGCAAAGGACAAGGCGAACGATCTTTCGGCGCCCGATCTTGCCAAGCTTAACGCCTATAAGACGGAGCTCGACGCCTCCACGAAATTCATCCCGCTTTGGGTGAAGATCGCGGTCGCCGTCGCGCTTGGTCTCGGCACCATGATCGGCTGGAAGCGCATCGTCGTCACGGTCGGCGAGAAGATCGGCAAAACGCATCTCACCTACGCGCAAGGTGCGGCCGCCGAGCTCGTTGCCATGGGCACGATCCTCGCGGCGGACAATTACGGCCTTCCGGTCTCGACAACTCATGTGCTCTCATCCGGCGTCGCCGGAACGATGGCGGCCAATGGCTCGGGCCTTCAGCTCGAGACCGTGCGCAACCTGGCCTTGGCCTGGGTTCTCACCTTGCCCGCCGCTATGGTGCTGTCGGGGCTTCTCTACTACTTCTTCTCGCAGATCTTCTGAGCCTGACGTCGCGCAGGATGCGCGGGCGGCGCCAAGGCCTCCCCGCGATGCCGGCTCTGGAGAATATCGGAAGCCCCGATGACTTGCGGGCGCCAGCGCGCTACCTTTCCCTGACGGCGTCTGAGAAGGGAGAGCCAGATGGAACCGAAATACTCGACCGAAGCGATGTCGCAAGGCGTGCGAAATGCCGCCGAGACGACTTTGGAAAAAGCGCGCGAAGCCGTCACCCGTTACATGAAAGAAGCGACGAAGGTGTTCTCCGCGGTCGAATCGACCGCGCAGGCCACGCAGGCCGGCGCCCGGGACGTGACGCAAAAGGCCGTCAACTACGCCGAGACCAACATCGCGGCCGCTTTCGAGTTCGCACGCCAATTGCTGCACGCCAGGGATCCACAGGAATTCCTGAAGCTTCAGCAAAGCTTCGTGCAAAAGCAGGCTGAAAGCCTCGGCGCCCAGGTCCGTGAGATGGGAACTACTGTCGCTGGCGCCGCCTCCCGTGCCGCCTCGCGCGCCACTTCGGAAGCCACCTCTGAGGCAAAAACCAAGCCGGCAGCGCACGATTCGTCGACCACGCGATCGCATGCGGCGAGCTCCCACAGTGTCAGGTCACGCGGCTCCAGGTCGCGCGCCTCAAAAGCGGGCGGATCGAAATCCCGTTCGAAGAAGTAGCGCGGCCTCGACATGGTCGAAACGACGCCGCGTTCAGCGGGAGCGGATCGGCTCGCCCAAATCCGCGAACGGCTTTTCACTTCGGTCATCGGCGATGTCATGGACATGCAGGGACTGCGCCAGCAATTCCTGCCGCCTCACATTCGCGCGGTGTTGCCCCACAAGATGCTGGTCGGGCGTGCAATGCCGGTGCGTGAGGAGGATTGCACGACGCAAGGCGATTTCGGCCTCATGTTCAAGGCGCTCGACGATTTGCGGCAAGGTGAAGTCTATATCTGCACGGGTGCCTCGCCCCGGTATGCGCTCTGGGGAGAACTGATGAGCACGCGAGCGCACGCGCTCGGAGCGGCCGGTGCCGTCCTCGACGGTTTCCACCGCGACACCAGCGGAATCCTCGCGGTCGGCCTTCCGGTGTTCTCGGCGGGGGCCTATGCCCAAGATCAGCGCGGCCGCGGCCGAGTGACGGATTTCCGGTGTGAGATTCGCTTCGCCAATGGCACGATTGTCGCTCCGGGCGATATCATCGTCGCGGATGACGACGGCGTGCTCGTCATACCGAAGGCGCATCTCGACGAAGTCGTGGAGGCCGCGCTCGTCAAGGTCGACGGCGAAGAAGAGGTGCGCCGCCTGATCGAGAAGGGCGAGGGCACGCAGGCGATCTTCCATCGCACCGGCATCATGTAGACCGAACGCAAAGCGAGCTTTCCGACCTCCGATGCCTGTGCTCGGGGGTCGCTTTGCCGGCGCAAATGGCCTATCGACGATGCCCTCGAACCTCACCGGCAAAAGCTTCCGATGACCTCACCCGCACTCGACGGACCTCGCCTGATGCCACGCTCGGGCGCGCCGGCGCAGCTGATCGTGCTGCTTCACGGTTACGGGGCGGATGGCAAGGACCTCATCGAGCTTGGCCGGCAGTGGCAACGCCTCCTGCCGCAAGCGGCATTCGTCGCGCCGAACGCGCCGGAACGGCTTCCCATGAGCCCGGTCGGTCGGCAATGGTTCGCGCTCACCTTGCGCGAGCCCGCCGAGCGATGGAAAGGCGTCACGCAAGCACGACCCGCGCTCGACGCCTTTCTCGACGCGGAGCTTCGTCGTCACGCGCTTGGCCCCTCCGCGCTCGCGCTCGTCGGTTTCAGCCAAGGGACCATGATGGCGCTCCATTGCGGGCTGAGACGCGAGGCGGCGCCCGCGGCGATCGTCGGCTTTTCGGGCCTCCTTGTGCTCGAGCCCGGAAAAGGGCGAGAAAGCCTCAAGGCCGAGGCCAGGAGCAAGCCGCCCATTCTTCTCATTCACGGCGAGGCCGACGACCTCATTCCGGCCACGGCGCTTTTCGATTCGGCTGAGTCCCTCGCCGAATCCGGGATTCCCTGCGAGTGGCATCTCTCGCCTCGGCTGGGACACGGCATCGATGCCGAAGGCCTGCGGCAGGGCGGCGAGTTCATTGTGGCCGCTTACGCGCGAGCGCGCCAAGCCGCGCGCCGGTAGAATGCGCGCCTTCAATGTCCGCGATCTCGACATCTCGCCGGATGCTTCGCTCGAGGTTTGCGGCTTACGGGCTCGTTCTCCTGGCCGTGCTCTTCGTTTACGGCGTCCTCGCTTATGTCGCGCTGCCGGCAGCCTGGTCGCATTACGAGCATCAAAAAGGGCTTGCCGGTCTGCCGATGGTCACCCGCACGGCACAAGACATTCCGGGCGACCCGATGAATGTCGGCCTCGTCGGCACCCAAGAGGATGTGGTTTGCGCCATGCATGCCGCGCAATGGCACCCTGCCGATCCCATCACCTTGCGTTCGAGCCTTGCGATCATCGGCAGCGTGATGCTCGATCGACCCTACCTGCAAGCGCCGGTCAGTCCGCTCTTCTATGAAGGAAGACGTGAGGATCTCGCTTTCGAGAAAGCCGAAGGCCAGAGCGCCGACCGGCGCCATCATGTCCGCTTGTGGAAGGTCTTGCGCAAGGGCGAGGAAGGTCGCTCCGTATGGCTCGGCGCTGCGACTTTCGATCGGGGCGTGGGGTTCAACCGCTTCACCGGCCAAGTCACCCATCATATTGCGCCCGACATCGACGCCGAGCGCGATTTCCTCACCGGGACGCTCGAGGCCGCGAAGGTCGTCGAAGCGGTCTATGAAGTCACCGGGATCGGCCCGACGCTGGACGGCGTGAACGGCGAGGGCGACCCCTACCAAACCGATGGCGAGATCAAGATCTCGCGCCTCGCCGAAGGTTGCGGCACGCGTGTCGCGACGCCGCGTGAATTGGCCAATCCGCCCGTGATCGTTCTCAAGAACCTGATCTGGCAGGTTGTGCTGGAGACGCTTCTTGCGCGATCAACGCCCGCTGAAGACACGGGTTCGTCCGGTGGCTCTCAAGACAAAGGGTCTTGACCTACGAAAGGGATCAGATCCTCGCGCGATCGCGATCGCCAGCAGGTCGTCCGAGGGAAAAATCGTTTTCGAAGAAAGAGATTCCATCTTCTCGGCCAGCTCAGCTCCGTTTTGGCGAATAGTCGGTCGCATACAGGACCCTGTCTTCGATCGCTCCTACGAGTGAACCGTGTTCGGCTGCCGTGAGCCGTTTGATCTCGGCCCACTCCGCGTCGCGCATGAAGGCATCCCACGCCGCGTTCTTGGCCGCTTCATCGGACCATTCGAGAAGATAGATGAACTCCGTCCGCTCTTTCCCTTTGGCTTCCCACATTCCCAAGATCTGAAAACCATATTTGCGCATGATCCGCGCGGCGTGGTCGCGGAAACGCGCATGAAAGGCGAGCTTGTTCCGTTCGAAGATCTCGTAGATTCGCAATTGCTGGATCATCTAAGGCCCTCACGCATCGGATTCGTCAATTCGATCTCAGTCGCAGCCCTTGCGGTCGAATCAACCCGTCGCGATTGGGAGTGAAACCCTCCACGCGCTCGCTCAACCCCCAGAGCCTGGTGGTATTGAAGAGAATGATCTGCGGCATGTCCGTCAGATAAAGATCGGTGACCTCGCGATAGAGCGCGACGCGTTTTTGCGTGTCACCGGCCTCGCGGGCCTCCTTGAGCAATTCATCCATCTTCGGATTGCAATATTTGCCGAAGTTGAACGGCCCGTTGCAAGCCATCCAGATCGAGAGATTGGCGTCGGGATCGGCCCGTCCCGACCAGGTGAGCAAAGCGGCATCGAAATCGCCGGCAAGATCGGCCACGTTTCCGGTGTTCGTCTCGAGCTCTTCGAGCTTGATGTCGAACCCTGCTTCCTTGGCCATGGCCTGGATCACCTCGCCGATCTGCGCATCGATCGTCGTGTTGGCGAGCTGAAGCCCGAAGGTGACATGATCGACGCCCGCCTCTCGCAACAAGGCGCGCGCCCCGTCGAGATCGCGTTCCGGAACCGGGTGGCCGGGATTCCAGAATGTGCTGTTCGGCACCTCGCTTTGATTGTTGGGGATGAACAAGCCCTCGAAGACCGCCTCGTTGAGCGCCTTGCGATCGATCGCCTTCTCGAGAGCCTTTCGCACGCGCGGATCTTTCCCGAGCGGCGTCTCCGAACGGGGCCCGTGGGCCAGATTGAACTGCAAGGTCCGGTAAGCCGCCGAGGCATGCTGCGCCAGACGAAGATGCGGATCGGCCTTCACCACGGCCGCGTCGGTGGCGGCGAGCTGATCGACGATCTGAAGCTCACCCGACTGCAGGTTGACGAGGCGCACGGAGCTGTCAGGCATTGGGCGAAACACGATGCGGTCGACCGCAATCGCCTTCGCATTCCAATAACCGGGGAAGCGGTCGAGCACGATCCTGTCCTGGGGGATCCGTTCCGTGAACGAAAACGGGCCCGCGCAAACCGGATGGTTCGCGACGTCGTCGCCGAGTCTCTTGATCGATTCCGGAGACAGCATCATGCCGGATCGATCGGCGAGAAAGGCGAGAAGCGGCGCGTCGGGGGCGGACAGATGCAGTTTCACGCTCAGCGGGTCGAGAACCTCGACGGAGGAGACAGGCCGCAGCTCCGGCTTGCGCAGACTGCTCGCGAGCGTCTTGTCGCGCTCGATATTGATCTTCACCGCTTCGGCATCGAAGTGGGTGCCGTCCTGGAACATGACGCCCGAGCGCAGATGCAGCGTGAGCGCCAGGCCATCGGCCGACCACTCCCAACTCGTCGCGAGCTGCGGCACGAAATGCATGTCGGGATCCGTATCGATCAGCTTGTCGCAAAGAGAGGCGAAGATGTTGCGATCGAGGAAAATGCCGCTGCGTGCGGGATCAAGCGGGCCCGGATCACCTTCGATCCCGATATTGAGCACGTCCGCCGCAAGGACCGGATGTGGCGCGAGGGCGAGCATCGGCAAGAGGAGCAAAGCGAATTTTGCGCGCATCGACAGCCCGTCCCTGAGGTCGTTGCCGGACACCCGGCGATCAAAAGGCGCCAAATCTTCGCCAGCCGGTCTCCTGAAAGCAAGCCTTCTCACAAGCAAGTTCTCCCAAAAGCAAGCCGCAGCATCCCTTCTGGTCGTCTGGCGTGACGAACAGCGCCTTTTCCGGGGAAACTCGCCCACGGTCTGCCCAGTCGGCGAACGTCCTTGTCTCTTGAAGAGCCGCGTCGAGCGCATCATCTTGCCGAAACACGCTTCTCTCTTTTCGAAGAATGCGCGAGGGTCGCGACTTAGTTCCTCTCGTAGCCGGGGCGGGAATCCTCGGTTCCGGCTTGCAAAGTGAAAGGCTGGCGCACCATTGCGCCTCGACTTTCGAGCGGATAGACGAGCGACGGCCCTCGCGCCCAATGATGGTGGGATTCATGGCGCTTTCGCTCGCGGCTTTCGACACGGAGGACCTCGCGGTCATTTCCGCTCATCTTCAGGACGCCCGCCTCACGCTCTCCAACGTGGCCTATCTGCGAAAGCGCATGCGTTTCGTCATGGTGTTTCATCGCAAATGCCGTGAGGCGCCGCCCGATATCGACGGGCGCTGCCATTCCGGACTACATTTCGAGCGCGTCTTGTCGGCACGCCATATCGGCTTTGATCCTTCCGAGAAGGAACGTGCTCTGGTCCTTCTCGCCATCACCTTCGACGACACGACGGCGCCCGCCGGGACCGTCATGCTGCATTTCATGGGGGGAGAGGTGATCCGGCTCGAGGTCGAGTGCCTCGAAGCACTGATGAAGGACCTCGATGAGGTGATGCCTGCCGCGCTCGGCGCCGGAGGCGCTTGAGGCTCGCATGGCGCAACGCCTCGATTTCACGAAAGCCGGGTTCGAGGAAAGGTTCCGGGCGCTCATCGGCGCAAAACGGGAGGCGGCCGAGGATATCGAGGCGGTGGTCGCGATGATCTTGCGTGACGTCGCTGAGCGAGGCGATGCGGCGCTCATCGAATATTCCCGTCGTTTCGACAAACTCGAGCTTTCAGTCGCGACGTTGCGGGTGAGCGAGGCCGAAATCGAGGCAGCGGTGGCGGCCTGTCCGCGCGAGGCGCTCGAGGCGCTTGCCTTCGCGCGCCAGCGCATCGAGGCGTTTCACTTGCGCCAGAGGCCGAAGGACGATCACTTCAGCGACGCGCTCGGCGTGCGGCTCGGCTTGCGCTGGACGCCGATCGAGGCGGTCGGCCTTTATGTGCCGGGCGGCACGGCAAGTTACCCATCCTCGGTGCTGATGAATGCCGTGCCGGCGAAAGTCGCCGGCGTTCCCCGCATCGTCATGGCCGCCCCGACACCCGAGAACCTCCACAATCCGCTCGTGCTCGCGGCCGCCAGGCTCGCCGGCATCGACGAGATCTACCGGATCGGCGGCGCCCAGGCG
>JAFBAK010000221.1 GCA_019247795.1 Hyphomicrobiales bacterium
TCGCTCGCTATCGCGGCGACATGCTCCCCGAGGAACGCCCGGTCGAGGGCGACAATTCGCGAAAAAGCGCGATGGCTGCCGTGAACGGGCAGGTCCAGCCGCGTCCGCCGTCATTCTGCACCGGCTGTCCCGAACGCCCGATCTTCACCGCCATGAAGCTCGTTGAGCGCGAGCTTGGCCCGCATCATGTGAGCTGCGACATCGGCTGCCATCTGTTCTCGATTTTTCCGCCCTTCAATATCGGGGCGACCACGATGGGCTACGGGCTCGGCGGGGCGGGCGCATCGGCCTTTAACGTCAAGGCGGAGAAGCGCGTCGTGTCGATCATGGGCGACGGCGGCTTCTGGCACAACGGCCTCGCCTCGAGCGTCGGCAACGCCGTCTTCAACAAGAGCGACAATGTCATCATCGTCGTCGATAACGGCTACACCTCGGCGACAGGCGGCCAGGACATCCCGTCCTCGTTCTGGAACAACCCCATTCGCGCCACGCAAAACTCGATCGAGAAGGCGGTGCGCGGCGTCGGCGTTGAATGGGCGCGCACGATCACGCGCACTTACGACCTCACGAAAATGCGCGACACGCTGAAGGAGGCGCTGACCACCGCTGAGAAAGGTCCGAAAGTGATCGTCGCCCAATCGGAGTGCATGCTCAACAAGCAGCGGCGCGTGCGGCCGCAGATGCGCGCGGCGGTCGAGCGCGGCGAGCGCGTCGTGCGCGAGCGCTTCGGCGTCGACGCGGACACCTGCACGGGCGACCACTCCTGCATCCGCCTTTCGGGTTGCCCGTCGCTCACGATCGCGCCGCATCCTGACCCGTTGCGCAAGGAGCCGGTTACGAAGGTGCTCGATTCCTGCGTGGGTTGCGGCCTTTGCGGAGAGGTGGCGCATGCGGCGAAGCTCTGCCCGTCCTTCTATCGCGCCTCGATCATCGAGAACCCCAGCCAGTGGGACCAGATGAAGGCGAGGCTGCGCGAGGCCGTCATCGGCTTTTTCCAGCGAAGGCTCGCCCGCAAAGCGGCCTTCGCCTGATGCCGGATCAGGGGACCGCGCATGCTTGATCGCGCCGACACGCAGGCGAAAGCTGCGCAAGAGGCGCGCGCCATCCGCATCGCCATTCTGGCGATGGGAGGGGAGGGCGGCGGCGTGCTCGCGGAGTGGATCGTCGATCTTGCCGAGCATGGCGGCTATCTGGCGCAGCTCACTTCGGTGCCGGGGGTCGCCCAACGCACAGGCGCCACGATCTACTACGTCGAGCTCTTCCCGAAGCGCGCACTTGCCGAAGATGCGCCCGAACCCGTGATGGCGCTGATGCCGATGCCGGGCGATGTGGACATCATCATCGCCTCCGAGCTGATGGAGGCCGGCCGCGCCGTACAGCGCGGCCTCGTCACGCCCGATCGCACCGCGCTCATCGCCTCCACCCATCGCGTCTTCTCCATGACGGAAAAGATCGCCATGGCGGATGGGCGCGCCGACGCGCCGGTGCTGCTGGAAGCGTGCCGCAACTCGGCAAAGAGCTTCTTCGGGGCCGATCTCGCCGCCGCGGCCGAGCGCACCGGGAGCGTGATCAGCGCCGTGCTCTTCGGCGCGCTCGCGCAATCGCGCACCTTGCCCTTTGAGCGTGAGGCGTTCGAGGCCACCATCGAACGCGCGGGTGTCGGCGTGGCGGCAAGCAAGCGCGGCTTTGCGGCGGGCATGGCGGCCGTGAGGGGCGAGGCTGCGGCGGCCGCGACCGATGGCGCCGCTTCGCGCGATCGACCTGCGGTGCAAGCGTCGACCTCGAGTGTCCTCGCCGACACATCGCGCGCTTCGCTCGCAGCGCTCATCGCGCAAGCCGAGAGCGCCTTTCCGGCGACGGCGCGCCCCGTCGTGCGCGTCGGGATCGAGCGTCTCGCCGATTATCAGGATCTCGACTACGCCCAAGATTATCTCCTGCGTCTGAAGCCGATCGCCGACGCGGAGCGGCGCCATGGCGATGGTTCGGGGCATCTTCTCATCGAGACGGCACGCGAGCTCGCCCTCGGCATGGCTTATGAGGACACGATCCGCGTCGCCGAGCTCAAAATTCGCGGCTCGCGCTTCGCGCGCGTGCGAGAGGAAGTGCGTGCGCGTGAAGGGCAGATCGTCGAGATCGCCGAATTCATGCATCCGCGCCTCAAGGAGATCGCTGAATCCGTGCCGGCCTGGTTGGGCCGTTCGATGCTGCGGCCTGGAATCCTCCGCTCTGCCGTCGAGAACGCCACCAGGAAGGGTCGGGTCGTGAAGACGACCTCGATCCGCGGCTTCCTGCAGCTCTATCTCGTCGCCAGCCTGAAGGCCTGGCGACGATCCTCGCTGCGCTTCGTCGAAGAAGAGGCGCGGCTCACCTCCTGGCTCGAGCGGATCCTCGCTGCCGCGGCCAAGGATTACGTGCTCGCGGTCGAGATTGCCGAATGCCGTGGCCTTGTCAAAGGCTATGGCGACACGCATGAGCGCGGCGTTGCGAACTACGAAAGCATCATCGGTCTTATCGACCACCTCGCCGAGAAACCCGAGCCCGCGAAGCGCGTCCAGGAATTGCGCAAAGCGGCCGTTGCCGACGACAGCGGGAGCGCGCTGAAGGCCGCGATCGCACAGCTCGGTCTCGGTTGAGATGAGCACACGAGCTTCTTCGGGCTCGCGGAGCGCGGCGGCTCTCATCCTCGATGCCGTGGAAGCGAAGCGGGAGGACGAAATCCGCTTCCTCGCGGAGCTGGTGAAGGTGCCCTCCGACAATCCGCCCGGAGATTGCCAAGCGCATGCGGAGCGTGCCGCGACCCTTCTCGCGGCTCTCGGATTCAAAGTCGAGCGTCATCCTGTGCCTGCCGATCTCGTGCGCGCGAACGGCATGATCAGCGCGACGAATCTCATCATCCGGCACCGGTTCGGGTCTGGCGGCAAGGTGATCGCACTGAATGCGCATGGCGACGTCGTGCCGCCCGGCGAAGGCTGGTCGGTCGATCCTTATGGCGCGGTCGTGAAGGAAGGCGTCATGTATGGCAGGGGGGTCGCGGTTTCGAAATCCGACTTTGCCACCTACGCCTTCGCGCTGATGGCCTTG
>JAFBAK010000224.1 GCA_019247795.1 Hyphomicrobiales bacterium
TGGTGGGCGCGACAGGGATCGAACCTGTGACCCCTACGATGTCAACGTAGTGCTCTTCCGCTGAGCTACGCGCCCGCACCAGGGTTGCGCCGAAGCTCGGCGCAAGCCCGTCCTATACGCGGCGCCGGCGAGCGAGGCAAGGACCGCTACCGACAGTGTCGTAAGCACACGAGTTGTCCAGGTCAGGTAGCACACGAGTTGTCCGGGTTTTGATGCTGTCCGATGGACCGTCGCGTCCCCGGCCGAGCTTCCCCGCAAGGAAACTTTCTGGAGCCTATGCCGTTCTAACGCGTCAAGGAGTACGTAATGGTAGAGGACCTCGACAAGATGAGCAGCATCGAACGCCAACAGAACCCGCGGGAGATCGCCTACGAGGTCGCGGATTTTGCGCGCAAGCACGGCCTCAGCATGGCGGAGGCTCGCGGACTCATGGAGAAGATCGGCAATGACTGCACGAAGCTCGACGCCGCTGCCAAGAAGCTGAAGCGTCACTGAGATGCTGGTCCAGGCTCCCATTTCGGCAGAGACCGAGAAAGAGGTCCACACGAAGAGCGAAGACATCGACCAAAACGTCATGAGCGACGTTCTGAAGGCCGTCGTGGCCCGTGTGAAAAAGATCGATCGCGAGCACGACATTCCCTACATCGCTGGATACAGCCAGAACGGCGAGAAGGTCTATATCGACCGCCACCTCCCGCGGTCCGCCGTGCTCGGTGGCAAGCGCGTGCATACGGACCGTTTCGTCATCCTGCATGAGGCCGTGGAAAAGGCGCTCCTCGACGAGCTCGGCCTGCACTATCTGCATGCGCATCAGATCGCGCTCAGAACCGAAAGAGCAGCGGTCGAAGCCGAAGGCCTCGCTTGGCGCGAATACAATGCCTTTACCAAGTCGCATGAGCGGGAGATCGACGATGAAAAGCTGCGGAAGGTGCCGGACGATCTCGATCTCACGCCTTATCGGAACGAGCGCGACTTCCAAAAGCTCCAGCAGATGATGGCCGCGATCCGCGCTGAACCTTAGAGTGAGATCCGCGAAAATCGAGGCTTCTCGCTAGCCTTCGCCCAAGCTTTCCCGAGACCGCATATTTGCTCGAACCGGCGCGCACTTCCCCGCGCCGATGAGGCGTGTCGAGTTAAAGCCCTTGTGCGCGATCGCGTTCTCCGTGCTAAGGCGGAATTCCCTCAACCCTGCCGAAGCCCTTGCATGTTCGACGCGCTCCTCGTGGTGCTGCCGGTCTTCGGCGTCATCTTTCTCGGTTACATCGCAAGGCTCGCCCGCTATGTGACGGACCGGATGGGAGATGGGCTTTCGGAATTCGTCAACGACATCGCCATCCCTTTCCTCATCTTCGAGACTTTGTCGACGGCTCGCATCCCGAGCGAGCAACCTTGGGGCTACTGGATCTCGTATTTCGGGGGCGTCGCCGTGGTCTGGACACTCGCGATGTGGGTCGCGGGACGCTTCTTCCACTACGGGCGCTTGCCGCGTGTGGTCGCCGGTTTTGCCGCAGGCCAGGCGAACACCGTCCTTGTCGGCATCCCCCTCATCCTCAAGGCGTTCGGCAAGGCCGGCGAAGTGCCGCTCTTCCTCCTCATCGCCGTCCATCTCCCCGTCACCATGACGGCCGCGACCGTGCTCGCCGAGGGCGGCCATCTGCGAGTGTCGGCCATCGTCTCTCGTCTAGCACGCCACCCCATCCTGATCGCCATGGCGCTCGGTTCGGCCATGCGCGTTCTTGGCCTCTCGGTCGCCGAGGTGACACCGGTGAAATCCGTGCTCGACATGGTCGCAGCCTCGGCGGTCCCCTGCGCCTTGTTCTCGATGGGGATCGCGATGCGTCGCTATGGCCTGCAGGCCGGTATCGGGCTCCCGGCGATTGTCACGGCGATCAAGATCGTTCTGCACCCGCTCATCGTTTATGTCTTGGCCACGAAGGTCTTCGCCATCGACCCTGTATGGGCCGGCGTCGCGACTTTGTTTGCGGCCTGTCCTTGCGGCATCAATGCCTATCTCTTCGCCTACAAATACAAGGAGGCGGCAGATTTCGCCGCGACCGCCATCGCCATCTCGACGGCCATCGCCGCAGTGACCGTGACTTTGTGGATCTGGTATCTCGCGCCGCATTCGGCCGGCTCTTGAGCCGGCGCGGGCGCATCGGAGCTCAGCGGCGTAACGCGTCTTGTCGTTGTGCCGGATTCGATGGGGAAAGCCCGAGGCGCTTGCGAATATCGAGCGGCGTCGCACCGCTCGCGCGCAGCTCGCGCAGGCTCGTCGAGGTGATACTTTTCGAGAGCTTGCGTCCCTCTTCGTCGAGGATGAGACGGTGGTGATGATAGGAGGGCTCCGGAAGCCCGAGCAGATTTTGCAGCAGCCGGTGGATCGATGTCGCCGCACGAAGGTCGATGCCGCGCACGACTTGCGTCACGCCTTGTGCGGCATCGTCGAGCGTCACCGCGAGGTGGTAGCTCGCCGGCGCGTCGCGGCGCATGAGGATCACATCGCCCCAGGCGAGAGGATCGCCCTCGACGGCACGCCAGGATGAACTGGGCTCTGCCGTGTCATGCTCGCGAAAGGTGATCGGCCCGGCGATGTCGCTTGCTTGCATCACGCGAAGTCGCCAGGCATGTCCTTGCCCCTCTGCGATTCGCCTTGCGGATTCCCCCGGGTCGAGATCGCGGCAGATCCCCGGGTAGATCGCGGCGCCGTCCGGATCGCGCGGCCATTTTTCGCCACTGCGATCTTCGTGCTCGGCGACCGCGCGGCCAAGCTTCGCGCGCGAGCAGAAGCAAGGATAGACGAGCCCGCGTCGCTCGAGCGTCTGGAAACCCTCGCGGAAGAAGTCGATATGCTCGCTCTGCCGACGCGCCGGACTCTCGAAGCCTACTCCCAGCCATTCGAGATCCTCGATGAGCGCGGCCTCAAATTCCGGGCGGCAGCGCGCCGGATCGATGTCCTCGATACGCAAGAGAAGCCGCCCCCCGCAGGCGCGCGCCGCGTCAGCGTTGATGAGCGCCGAGAGCGCGTGGCCAAGATGCAGGTAACCGTTCGGGCTCGGGGCGAAGCGAAAGACGTCAGGCGCGAACGGGGTGCCGGTGCGCGACGGCATCCGACGCGATCGGATCATGGGCAAGCCTCTAGTGCTTTCGGGAAAACGATATTCCGCTCTCCCGATTCATCTGCCGGAGCTAAGCACGGGCCTCTCGCAACGCCTTTGCCTTCTCCATGGCCGCACGCGCGCGCTTGGCGATTTCGGCGAAGCGGCCTTCCCTGATGTCCTGCGGGCGGGCGATCCAAGTCCCGCCAACCGCGATGACGCTGTTCAGCTTCAGCCAATCGTCGAGATTGTCGAAGCTCACGCCTCCGGTCGGCATGAAGGCGAAGCCGAGATGCGCGAAGGGCGCCGCGATGGCTTCGAGTGCCTTCGGGCCGCCGGCAGCACCGGCGGGGAAAAATTTGGCGACGCGTACGCCATGGGCTGCGGCCGCCGAGATATCGCTCGGCGTCATCACGCCGGGTGCGAAAGAAAAACCTCTTTTGGCGGCTGCTTCCACAATGCGAGCGTCGAAACCGGGAGCGACCGCGAATTGCGCCCCGCTCTCGCGTGCCGCCTCGAGCGAGGCAAGGTCGAGCACCGTCCCGGCGCCGGCGAGAAGATGTGGCCGTTCGGCTGAGAGCTTCGCGAGCACGCGCGCCGCGGCCTTCGTGCGAAAGGTGATCTCGGCGACCGGCAATCCGCCCTCGAGCAGCGCGTCGGCAAGCGGGATCGCATCTTCCGCGTTCTCGATGGCGATCACCGGGACGACGCCGATCGCGGCAATCCTCGCGAAGGGATCATTGGCAGCGGGGCGGCGAAGAGAAGTCATCTCAGAGCTTGCCGGCATCTTTCAGAATGGCCTGTGCGTGCTGCATCCCGGTATTCGCCGCCGGGACGCCGGCATATATCGCGATCTGCATGAGCGCCTCTTTCACATCATCGAGCGTGAGAGAGCCTTGCTCGATGCCGGCCCGCAGATGCAGGCAAAATTCTTCCCAGCGGCTCAGCGATGCGGTGATGGCGAGAACCAAGAGGCGACGCGTGCGCTGGTCGAGGCCGGGCCTCGTCCAGATCTCGCCCCAAGCGATGCGGGTGATGAAGTTCTGAAACTCGCCGGTCAGCGCATTGCGCGAAGCAAGCGACTTGTCGACCCACGGATCCCCAAGCACGGCGCGGCGCATCGCGAGGCCCGCCTCGAAAAGAGCTTCGCGCGCCGCGGAGACGTCCTTTTGCGCCACGCCTTCGCTGAGAAAAGCCAGGACGGCGCCGGCGAAGGCGTCCGGCTGCTCGACCGCCGAGAGATGCGCCGCATCGAGCGTGACCGACCGTGCCCCGGCGACGGCTTTGGCGATGAGCTCGCCATGTTCGGCGGGCGGCGTCGAGACATCTTGCGCGCCGTTGATCACGAGGAGCGGTGCCTTCAGGCGCGCGAGCTTGTCCTTGAGCTTCATGCCCGAGATGGCCATGCAGCACCCGGCGTAGCCTTCGGGATCGGTCGCGAGCAGGGTCGTGCGCGTCGTGCCGAGAAGCGGCGGCTTCCTGTCGCGAAAGCTTTGCGTGAAGAAGCGGCCCAGCACCGCGTCGAGAACGGCCGGCATCCCTTCCTTGCGAACCAGCAGCGCGCGTTCGCGCATGAGCTCGGGTGACATTTGCGCCGAAGTGTTCGCGCCGATGACGCGCATGACGCGATCCGGGTGCTCGATCGCAAGCTCGAGCGCGGTCATGCCGCCCATCGACAGTCCGCAGAGATGAGCGCGTGCGGCGCCGGCCGCATCGAGAACGGCGAGGGCATCGTCGGCAAGCATCGGGAGCGAGTAGTCGCCTTTCGGGGCGTCGGATGCTCCATGTCCGCGCGTGTCCATGCGCAGCACGCGGAAATCGCGCGTGAGGAGCGGCATCACCGCGTTCCACATGGCGTGGTCCGTGCCGAGCGAATTGAGGAGAAGGAGCGGCGGCTTGGCCTCGTCGCCATCGGCACGCCAGTAAAGGCGCGCCTTCTCTCGCGTCACGAACGCCATGGCTTTGCTCCTTCGCGCATTGTCATCCCTTCGTCTCGCCCGCGCGCCGCCGATGCACCGCAAGCGCATTGCCGATGAAGGCCTCGCACGAGCCGAGATAGGTCGAGGGATCGAAGATCTCCCTGATCCGCTCGGGAGAGAGCTCGGCGGCGACCGTATCGTCGTCAAGGGCGAGGTCGCGCAAATGGCGGTTCTCCGCGACCGCGCGCTGCGACAAGGCCTCGACTGCATGGTGGGCTTCGTTGCGTCCGCGCTTCGGCGCGAGCGCAAGCATCAAGCGTTCCGCGAGGACGAGGCCGTTTAGGCGCTCGAGATTGCGCCGCATGGCGGTGCTGTCGACCGTGAGGCCGCCTATGGCATCCGCCAAGGCCAAGGCCGCCCCATGTGTGGTCTCGAACAAAGCCGCGAGTGTCGGCGCCTCGGCTTGCCAACCGCCAAGCGCTCGCTCCTGCTCTTGCACCATGGCGGAGAGAAGCGTGGCCGTAAGTCCCGGTGCTCGCGTCGCAGCCGCGAGCGCCACCATGGAGCCGATCGGGTTGCGCTTGTGCGGCATGGTCGAGGAGCCACCCCGACCTTGACCCGAGGGTTCGGCGACCTCACCGATCTCCGCTTGCGACAACAAGGAAAGATCGCGCGCGATCTTGCCGAGCGTGCCGGTGAGGATGCCGAGCGCGCAGCCGAGGCCCGCCATCGCGTCGCGTCGCGTGTGCCAAGGCATCGGCGCAAGCGACAGGCGAAGAAGCGCGGCGAGGCGATGGGCCACCTCGGTGCCCTTGTCACCGAGCGCGGACAAATTGCCGGCGGCGCCGCCGAATTGCAGGCTCAGCGCATGCTCGCTTTCACGCGACAAGCGCGAGAGCCCGTCCTCGATGCCGATGAGCCATGAAGCCGTTTTTACGCCAAAGCTCGTCGGCAACGCCGGTTGCATCAGGGTGCGCGCGAGCATCACCGTGCCGCGGTGCTTCTCGGTGAGCGTCGCAAGCGCGGTGGCGAGGCGCGCGAAATCGCGCTGCAACAAGGCGCAGGCATCGCGAAGCTGCAGAACGAGGGCCGTGTCGGCAAGGTCCTGGCTCGTGGCGCCGAAATGCACATGCCCGGCGGCTCCGCCATCGATCGCCGCGACCGCTTCGCCGAGCTGGCGCACGAGCGGAATGGCGAGCGTGCCGGCATGTGCGGCGGCTTCGCCCAGATCCTTCGCGTTCGGTTTCAGGCTCCGCGCGGCTTCGCCGATCGCCTTCGCCGCGCTGTCAGGAATGACGCCGCATTCGGCCTCGGCTTGCGCGAGACCGGCTTCGAAGGCGAGCGCGTGCGCGATCAGCGCTTCGTCGGAAAAAATCGCCGGCATCTCGGCGGACGACGCCATGCGAGCTTGGATCAGGGACGGCATCGGCCATCTTCCCGAAATTTTGCCCTGTGGCTCACCCCGGCAACACCGAAGCTAAGCTCAACCGCGTGAGCGCATGCAAGCAAAGCCGAGCTCAGCTCGGAGCATGCGAACGTTCGTCAAAGAAGAGCGCCTGGCTGATCGTGGCTCGCACGGTATCGGGCTGATACGGCTTCGTGAGCAGGAAGGTCGGCTCCGGGCGCTCGCCGGTCAACAGTCGCTCCGGGAATGAGGTGATGAAGATGACGGGAACTTCGCGCAAGCGCAAAAGATCGTTCACGGCCTCGAGGCCGGAGCTGCCATCGGCGAGCTGAATGTCCGCGAGAACGAGCCCGGGAGAGCCCGATTTGAAAAGCGCGATCGACTCACCGTGCGTGCGCGCGATCCCGTGCACACGGTGCCCGAGGCTTTGCACGATTGCCTCGATGTCGATGGCGATCATCGGCTCATCCTCGATGATGAGCACCTCCGTCGCGACCTGACGGGTGATCTCGCGTCCCGCCCGCTCGACAAGCTCGCGGACCTTGGCCTCGCTGCATTCCAGGATGCGCGCCGCGTCCTCGACGCTGAATTCCTCGACGGTCGTGAGCAGAAAAGCTTCCCGCGAGAGCGGCGTGAGACGGCTCAATCGGTCGTCGGCCAGCGACAGCTTTCCACCCTCCTCGCGTCCCTTCGCCCGACGAAGGGCATCGTGCCGCGTTCTCATAAAAACCCTATAAAGAGCAGGCTTTGTCGGCAGTTCGGTCGCCAGAAGGCTCGAATCTGCCAATAACGCCTCAAGAAGACGCACAACCTGATCGTCCCCCTCGGTCTGGCTTCCCGTCAACGCACGGGCGAAGCGACGCAAATACGGCAGGTGCTGCGCGACCTGGACGGCAATGGACATTCTGCCTTCCTCCATGCGACGGCGATCATGCAACGGCGATGCGGACGGCATTAGCGGTGGAAAAAAGCTTGTCAACTCGTTGTCAACGAAGTCTATGATACGCAATTATCCCCAGAAAGACCTGGAACGGAACAAAAGCGCAGCTCGCGCGTCCACTTCGGGATGTTCCGCTGGGGATTTCGCCGGCGGGTTTGCCGATGGCAAGTGTTCCGTCGCCAGGTTTGCCAGGGCCCAGATGATGCCGCATAATCCCCAAACGGACCAAAAGGAAAAAGCGCCCTCGCTCAGTGACGAGGCGCAAAAACAGATCGGACGCAAGCTGCGTCTGCTTTACGAGCAGCTGGAAGCTGAACCGATTCCGGATAAGTTCGTCGATCTCCTGCGCGCGCTGGCCGAAAAGGAATCGAAGCCGAGATGACGAAAGCCGAGAGCGAAGATGCCGGCTTTTTCACTCGGGAACTCCTGACCACCATTCCAAGCCTGAGAGCATTCGCACGGTCGCTGGGCGCCTCGCCGGATCGCGCCGACGACCTTGTCCAGGAGACGCTGATCAAGGCCTGGGCCAACCAGCAAAGCTTTGTGCAGGGCACGAACTTGAAGACGTGGCTCTTCACCATCCTGCGCAACACGGCCTATTCGGAATATCGCAAGCGCTGGCGCGAGGTCGAGGATGCGGATGGCAGCTATGCGGCGGGTCTCGTAAGCGAGCCGACGCAGATTGCCCATCTCGACATGGCGGATTTCAAATCGGCGCTGACCGCCGTGCCGCAAGAACAGCGCGAGGCGCTCATTCTTATCGGCGCTTCCGGCTTTTCTTACGACGAAGCCGCCAAGATTTGCGGTTGCGCGGTCGGTACGATCAAGAGCCGCGTCAATCGTGCGCGTCAACGCCTCGCCTCGACCCTCGGCCTTCATGAAGATGCGGTCGAGGGCAAGATCGCGATCGAGGACCAAACCGCGGAAGAGCCGGATCACGACCCGGTCGACATATCTTCGGACAATTCGAGATAAGCCGTTTCACGCGCCTGGAGTGCTTCACGGCGGTCTTGGGCACGGGTCGGCTTGCTGGGGCGCGGGTTATTCCAAGCATATCACTTCGGCCGGGAAACTCCCGGCCGAAGTGATATTCATCGGTGAGCGAGGCTCAGTCCGATAAAGCTACGCCCTTCCCCGCATGAAATTGAAGAGGAAGGCGATCACCGCAAGGACGATCGCGACCCAGAACAGGATGCGCGCCCCTTCCATGGCAGTGCCCGCGAGGCCGCCAAATCCGAGCAGCGCCGCTACGAGCGCAATCACCAGGAAAATGATGGCCCAGTGCAAAAGATTGCCGAAATTCATGACCCGTTCCTTCTCGAGCCGCGGCAATTGCGAGATACGTTGCCGCCTTCAGATGTGCTTTTACGCCTGGCGGCAGGGATTGTTCCCTGAAAGAGCCGCTGTCGGGCGGGAGACCGCGCACCGAGAAGCGCGCACCGAGAGCGCGCACCGAGATATGGAGCCGAACCGGCTTCGAAATGCCTAATCCGCGGTCGGCAGGCGCCGCATCGTGAATTCGATGCGTCCGTCGTGCAATTGCCGCCAACTCTCGACTTTCGTCATGTAAGCGGCCTTTGGATAGCGCTCAAACCAGTCGCGCGCTCTCATTCGAGCCTCCTCGCGCGGCAGCGCGTAGGTCCGGCGAATGAACCCATCGCTCGCGGCCGAAGCCGCTCTTTGCGCCTCGGCGCGTGCCCTCGCCCGGGAGCGGCTTTTGAGCCGTCTCGCCACATCGCGCGGCGATCCCGACGCGTCGCCCTGACTCGGGCTGCGATCGGCATCGAATCGGCGAGGAGGGTCGCTGTCATTCATCGGAACTCACCCGTTGCGAAAAGGATAACGGCTTTCACCGAGCCTGGCGAATCAGTCTTCGCCGATCGCACGGCCGTAACGCAGCGCGGTCCGAACGACATATGGGGGTGGAAGGAACGACCGGTCAGTTCGGCGCCGGCCCTTTCTCTGTCGCGCGCTCGAGGATCGAGGCCAGCGCCGGCTTCTCGAGCGGGCAACCTCGACGAATCCAATCGATCCGCGCCTTCGCAAGCAGCCGGCCGATTTCAGGCCCCGGCCGAATTCCCCGCCTGATGAGATCGGCGCCGGAGAGCGGAAATGCGGGAATCGCGTCCGCAAAGCGCGAGAGTTCCAAAAGATCATGCGATCGCGGCCCTGCGCCCGCGATCGCCAGCGCCGTCCGGACGTTCTTTGCCCCATTATCGAGCACCAGGCGCGCAATCTCCCATTTCAGCCGCGCATCATCGCTTTGCGACAACACGCCTTGAAGGCTTTCAAGGATGCTCGCGATCGACGAAAGCGATGCCGCCTCGGCATTCGAGAGCCGTAGACGATGGCGAAGCCGCGCCGCGTCTTCGCTCGCGAGCAGGGCAAGCGCCGCGAGACGCGACACCGCCTCGTTCATCTCCGGAAAGGTGCTCTGCCTTTCGATGGCCGAGGTGAACCGGCTCACATGCGGCACCCCGCCGAGGATGAGCGGCCAAAAGCCGCCCGCCAGCATTTCTTGGGCGGTTGCGGTCGCCCCCGGCGCCCGGATCAGCTTGAAAAGCTCGTTGCGGATCCTTTCCGCCGAGAGCAGGCGCAGCCCCTCGCGCAAGCTGATCGCCGCCGCCAATCCCTCGGCATCGAGCGGGCCCGTCGCGTAGCTCGCGTGAAAGCGGAAAAGCCGCAGGATGCGCAGGAAATCCTCTTTGATGCGCGTGCGCGCATCGCCGATGAAACGAACTCGGCGCGCCTTTAGATCGGTGAGGCCGCCGACCGCGTCATGGACCTCACCGGCGCGGTCGAGCGTCAGCGCGTTCATGGTGAAATCGCGGCGCAGCGCATCAGCCGCGAAGTCGCGCCCGAAGCGGACGACGGCGCGACGTCCATCCGTCTCGATATCCTCCCGCAAGGTGGTCACCTCGAAGGGCCGGCCGCGCAACACGAGAGTCACGGTGCCGTGCTCGATCCCTGTCGGCACGGCCTTGAATCCGGCAAGCGCGGCCCGACGCGTCACCTCGTTGGGCAATGCTGTCGAGGCAAGATCGACCTCGGTGACCGGCAAGCCCATGAGAAGGTTGCGGACCGCGCCGCCGACGATGCGTGTTTCCTCCCCGTCGCCATTGAGAGCGTCGAGCACTTCGGCGACCTCGCGATCGCGCAGCAGCTTGTCGAGGCCGTCGAACGCCCCGCCTTTCATGACAGGCGTCATCACGGCTTCGCTGCGGGCGGGACGAAGGCCCCCGGCACGAGACGCCCGTTCTCCATATGCGCGGGACGGTAGACGCCGTCGTGACGCTCGCCCCGGAACGTCTCGGTCACGAGACCTGCGATGGCCAAGGCGACGCCCGCAATGGCGAGCCAGCCCCGGGCGCCGCGCCAATGCTCGGGCGCGAAGACCTCGCGTCCGGAGATGGCGAGGAACAGGAAAAACAGCGCGAAAGGCAGCAGGAAAAGGCCAAGCTCGTCGACGTATCGGATCATTGTCCATAGACCCGTTCGTAAAGAATGCGGATCATCCCGGCGGTCGCGCCCCAGATGTAGCGACCCTCCCACGGCATCGCGTAGAAGCGCCGGAGCCGTCCGCGCAGCTCGCGCGAGTGGATCTCATGGTTCGTCGGGTCCATCAAAAAGGCGAGGGGCGCCTCGAAGACATCAGCCACCTCGTGGGAATTGGGCACGAGATGGAATGACGGGTCGACCAGCGCCACGATCGGCGTGATCCGAAAGCCCGTGCCGGTGAGATAAGGATCGAGCGCGCCGAGCGGCGAGACGAACTCGGGCGAAAGGCCGATCTCTTCCTGCGCTTCCCGCAATGCCGCGGCGAGCGCAGTCTCGCCGGGCTCGAGCCTGCCGCCCGGAAAGGCGATCTGCCCCGCATGCACCGCAAGGCCCGCCGCCCGCTCCGTGAGCAGCAATGTCGCCTCGGCACGAGCCACGACCGGCATGAGGACGGCGGCTCGCCGAATGGCGGATGGGTCAGCAATGAAAGGAAGCGCATCGTCGAGACGATGATCGCCTCCGTCATTCCGTAAGGCCGTCTCGTCCTGCGCTTCGGCTTCAGTCGCGAGCGGCAAGAGCAACCGCACGGCCCTTTCGGTGAACTCCTGCGCAGACAGCGGCGCGGGACCTGGCTTTCGCGCAAAGGTCAAGTCGCCCGTCACGCTCCCATCTCCGCCATCTCGCTTGCCCGGCACATCGGGAAAAAAGCACCTGCAGAGGCGATGCCGAACCAAGCCTCGCCTCTCTGCTCGCGCTCGACCGCGATGCCGGCGAGATCATGCGCAAGCGTGCGGGTGAGCCTCGCCCAAAGCTCGCCCCGCACATGCACGTAAGGCTTGATCCCGTCATGCGCGCCCTTTTCGAACCGCATGGGATGATGGGGGCCCAGGCGCGTGACGTCCCCGACATTCGTTTCGAACACCAGGGTTTCGCCGTGCGAGGATGTCTCGATACGCATCGCAGTCGCGAGAAAGGGTACGTCCTCGACCGTGATGCCGACCTTCTCGACAGGAGTGACGAGCACGTAGCGCTCATCATCCTTGCGCAAGATCGACGCGAACAGACGCACCAGAGCGGCCCTGCCGATCGGCGAACCGTTGTAGAACCAGGTTCCGTCGGCGCGGATCACCATATCGATCTCGCCGCAATAGGGCGGGTTCCAGCGCTCGACCGGGCGCGGCTTGGCGAGGTCCCCGTTGCGGGCGCTCGCCGCGATGAGGCCGGAAAGTGCGTCGGCGTTGTCGGAGGCGAAGCGGCGCATCGCCTATAAATGGCGGATTTCCAATGTCTCGCCAAGTTTGCCCTGCTTGAACCGGGTTGCCGCGCGACCGGGATGCTTGGGGCAACGGTTAAAAGTGACAATCTCCTTCCATCGGCAAATCGATGCACAATGCGACAGAGCCATGGTCAGTGCCTGTCGGTCGGACAATGGTGGCGCAGCGACTCAACGCCGCGCCGGCAAAGGAAACTCTGCCCCATATGCATTCTCTTTCGGCCTCTTGCGGCGCCCGCGATCGCGCCGATCGAGCCATGCCGCACCGAATGACATTTATTGGCGCGAGAAGGTTCGCTTCGGCACTAGTTTTGCTGCGATTTTGGCCAGTATGCACAACTTCGTGAGCGCGCCGCAGAAAAGCCCCCTTCGACAAGTCTTGTGAGACTTGGTCTTGTGAGAGTTCGAGGCCGAGCCCAAGATGGCGGCTCTCGATGCCGAAGAAAGTTTTTGCATGCCGGTCAACAGCGAACATGTAACATCGATGGACGAAGCCGTTCTGCAACGCGCGGAGAGCGTTGTCGCGCTCGCGGCGAAAGCCAGGACCGCGATCGGCCAGGTGGTGTTCGGGCAAGAAGAGGTGGTCGAACTCGCGCTCACCAGCGTGCTCGCCGGCGGTCACGCCTTGCTCGTCGGCGTGCCTGGTCTTGCCAAGACGAAGCTCGTGGACACCATGGGAGTGGTGCTCGGCCTCTCGACCAAGCGCGTGCAATTCACGCCGGATCTCATGCCATCCGACATTCTCGGTGCCGAGATCCTCGAGGAATCGGCCGAAGGCCGCCGTGCCTTCCGCTTCATTCAGGGGCCGGTCTTCACGCAGCTGCTTATGGCCGATGAGATCAATCGGGCGAGCCCGCGGACCCAATCCGCGTTATTGCAGGCCATGCAGGAGCAGCATGTGACGGTCGCGGGCATGCGTCACGATTTGCCCCAGCCCTTCCATGTGCTCGCGACGCAAAATCCGATCGAGCAGGAAGGCACCTATCCTCTGCCCGAGGCGCAGCTCGACCGCTTCCTGTTGCAGATCGATATCCGACATCCCGATCGCCCGACCGAACGTCGCATTCTGATCGAGACCACCGGTCCGCAGGATGCGCAAGCCACGCCCGTGATGAGCGCCGACGATCTCGTCGCCGCGCAGCGCCTGGTGCGTCGCTTGCCGGTCGGGGAGAGCGTGATCGAAGCCATCCTCGATCTCGTGCGTGCCGCCCGCCCCGACGATGGCGCCGAGGGTGTCGCCGATAAGCTTCTTTGGGGGCCAGGCCCTCGCGCCGGTCAGGCCCTGATGCTGGCGGCTCGGGCGCGCGCCCTGATCGACGGACGCCTCGCGCCTTCGCTCGATGACGTGCGGGCCTTGGCGAGGCCCGTGCTGCAGCATCGCGTCGCGCTGACATATGAGGCGCGCGCCCAGGACGAAACGCCTCTCACGATCATCGAGCGGTTGGTGGCGCGGATTTGACCGGAAGGATGCCGCAGGACCTTTCATCGAAGCCGAATGCAGGCGCCGAGCGCGCCCGAACTCAGGTCGTCGAGGCGAAACGTCTCGCGGCGCGTCTCACTCGCATCGGCCTCGAAGCGCGCCGCATCGCCGCGAGCGTCGTTCAGGGCGCACATGGGCGGCGACGGCCCGGCGTCGGAGAGAGCTTTTGGCAGTTCCGACCTTTCATGGCCGGTGAGGCCGCACTTCTCGTCGATTGGCGCCGCTCGGCGCGCGAGGAGCGGCTTTTCGTGCGCGAGCGTGAATGGGAGGGGGCGCAAACCTTTTGGCTTTGGGCCGATCGGTCGCGCTCGATGGAGTTCAAATCGCACCTCTCGCCCACCGCCAAGGCCGACCGGGCGCTGGTCCTCATGTTCGCGACCGCCGAGATCCTGGTGCGCAACGGGGAGCGGGTGGGTTTGATCGGCGCCACGCGCCCGAGCGCCAGCCGTTCGATCATCGAGCGTCTGGCGGAAGCCATCATCGCCACGAACGCGGGCGCCCATGGCGACATTCCGGGCAATGTCATGCTCAATCGCCGGTCGGAAGCCGTGCTGATCGGCGATTTCCTGGCGCCTGAAAGCGAGATCGCGCTCGCCATCGAGCCCATGGCGCGGCTCGGCGCGCGGGGCCATATGATCATGGTCGCCGATCCGGCCGAGGAGGTTTTCCCCTATGCCGGCCAGGCGCTCCTCGCGGAGGATGAGCGCGGCATGCGGTTGCGCGTAGGAGATGCGGCAGCTTTCGGCGAGCGCTACCGCGAACGCCTCGAGCGGCACCGAGGCGCGCTTTCGGAGATGTGCCGGCGCCTGAATTGGAGCTTCGCCTTGCATCGCACGGACCGCCCGGCGACGGAGGCGTTGGTCTCGCTTGCGGGGCGGATCGCCATGGCGAGCCATGAAGGCACCTTTGCGCCTTCGGCGCCGATGGGAGCCGGGTGATGGCGTTGCTGACGTCCCTCGTCTTCTCGGCGCCTGCGGTGCTCACGGCGCTTCTCGTCTTGCCGCTTCTGTGGCTCATCCTGCGCGTGACGCCGCCACAGCCTCGCGAGATCCGCTTCCCGCCCTTGCGCATCGCGGCTGATCTCGCTCCCGCGCAGGAAAGTCCGGCCCGCACGCCCTGGTGGCTCCTCCTGCTGCGGCTCGCGATCGCGGCGCTCGTCATCTGCGCGCTTGCCGGGCCGAGCTTCGATTCGACGCGCGGCGCCGCGAGCGTCAGCCACAAGCTGCTCGTCATCATCGACGGGGGCTGGCCCGCGGCGCCCGATTGGGCCGAGCGCGTCACGGCGGCGAAGGACGCGACCGAACGGGCCGGGCGTGCCGCGCAGCCGGTCGCCGTGATCTCCACCGCGGAAGCGCCGCGCGAGATCACGCTCGAGCCGCAGGACGCCGCCTTGTCGCGCCTTCAGGCGCTCGCGCCTGCGCCTTTCCTGCCTGACCGCAGCCTTCTCGTTCCCGCCCTGCAGCGCTTTTTTGCAAAGTCGCCGGACGCGCAGGTCGTGTGGATCGGCGACAATGTCGATCTTGGCGCCGACCCGCACGGACCGGCATTCGCCGACGCCCTGAAGGGCCACGACGTCACCTTGGTGCGAACCGACACGGCATCTCCGCTCGCGCTTGCCGGCGCGGTGCATGACACCAACGGCCTCTCCGTGACGGTCGTGCGTGCCGGCCCGAACGGGCGCGACCAGGGGTCCCTGCACGCCTTCGATGCGAAGGGCCGCCCCATGGGAGAAAGGCCATTCAGCTTCGCCGGCGGTGACGGCCGGCAGACGAAAGCAACTTTCGACATGCCTACGCAGCTGTTGAACGAGATCGCCCGGATCGAGATTGCAGGTGAGCGCTCGGCCGGCGCGGTCGTGCTTCTCGACAATGCGTCCCATCGCGAACGCGTCGGCGTCATCACCGGTGAAACCGCGGATGTGGCGCAGCCCCTCTTGTCTCCGGCCCACTATGTGGTCGAGGCGCTTTCGCCCTACGCCGATGTGCGCGAGATGCGCACCGTACCCGCAACCGCCGTGCCGAAGCTCATCGAGGAAGGGGCGAATGTGCTCGTGCTCGCCGATGTCGGGGGCCTGGATGACGACACGCGCGCCAAGCTCGACAAATTCCTTGCCGATGGCGGGGTCATCATCCGTTTTGCCGGAACGCGCCTCGCGGCGGCCCCTGCCGATGAGCTCACTCCCGTGCGGCTTCGCGGCGGCGGGCGACTTCTCGGCGGCGTGCTGTCCTGGGAGACGCCGAAGACGCTTGCACCCTTCGCTGCCGATTCGCCGTTTGCCGGGTTGAAGACCCCCGACGAGATCACGATCAATCGACAGCTGCTCGCCGAGCAGGATGGCGCCTTGTCGCGCAAGACCTGGGCCGCGCTTTCGGATGGCACGCCGATCGTCACGGCCGAACGGCGCGGCGCCGGCACCCTGGTGCTGATGCATGTGACGGCCGACCCCGCCTGGTCGAACCTGCCGCTCTCGGGCCTCTTCGTCGACATGCTGCGCCGCCTCGTCGATCTCGCGGCCTTCGCGGCTCCTGGCGAAACCTCGGGCGCTCTCCCGGCCGAGGCACGGCCCTTGCAGGTGCTCGACGGCTACGGCGTGCTCAAGGCGGCAGCGGTCAACGTGGCGCCCTTGCCGCGTGCGCGCAAGCCGCGCGCCGATGCGGCGACGCCACCGGGCCTTTATGGCGAGGTTTCCTCGCCCGTCGCCGTGAACGCGCTCGCTGCCGGCGATACTCTGGCGCCGGTTCAGGCCCTCCTGCCCCGTTTGCAGGAGGCGAGTCTCGGGGCACGGCCGGCAACGGACTTGCGGGGAGGATTCCTCGTCGCGGCATTCCTTCTTTTCCTCGTCGACGCCTTGGCAACCGCTTGGCTCATGGGAGCCTTCGCTTCGATGGGACGTTTCGCTGGGCGCGCCGCGATGCTGATCTTGATGCTCGGCGGCCTTGCCGCGCTCGCCGGCGTTTATTCGCGCGAGGCTCGGGCGGCAGATCAGCTTCCAGCTGCTCTCGAGCCGGCCCTGACCACTCGCCTCGCTTATGTCGTCACGGGCGACCCGCGCGTCGATGAGGTGAGCCGGCAGGGGCTTTCTTCGCTCGGACTGATTTTGCGCAGCCGCACTGCCTTCGAGCCGGGCCCCCCGGCGGCGATCGATCTCGAGCGTGACGAGCTTGCTTTCTATCCGCTCCTCTATTGGCCGATGGTGGCCGACCGCCCGCGTCCCTCGCAAAAGGCAATTCGCAACCTGGACGCCTTCATGAAGAGCGGCGGCACGGTGATCTTCGACACGCGCGACGCCCTCGTCGAACGCCCGGACGGGCCGCCGACGCCCGAGGCGGCGGCGTTGCGCCAGATCCTCGAGACCGTCGAGGTGCCTCCGCTCGAGGTCGTGCCGCACGATCATGTCGTGACCAAATCCTTTTATCTGATCGACGATTTTCCCGGCCGCTACGACTCGGGCCGTACCTGGATCGAAGTCCTGCCGCCGTCTCCGGTCGACGGGGCAAAGCCCGTTCGCGCCGGCGACAATGTTTCCCCGATCATCATCACCTCGAACGATCTCGCGGCCGGCTGGGCTTCGGGACCGAGCGGCGAGGCCCTCTATTCGCTGGTTCCGGGCGGGCGACGCCAGCATGAATTTGCATTGCGAGGCGGGGTCAATCTCGTGATGTATGCGCTCACCGGCAACTACAAGGCCGATCAGGTGCATGCGCCCGCGCTTCTCGAACGGTTGGGGCAGTGATGACCAAGCTCGCCTTCGAGCCGTTCATCCCTTGGTGGGCGCTCATCGGCTGCGTTGTGCTGGCGGTGGTCTTGACCGTGCCGTTCATCATGGCGCGGCGGCGCACCGCGATCTGGCGCGCGCTTGGCTTTGCGGCGCTGCTCATCGCGCTCGCCAATCCCCGTCTCGTCATCGAGAACCGCGAGAAGCTGCGTGACACGGCGGTGCTCGTCGTCGATCGCACGGGTTCGCAGACCATCGCCGAGCGGACCCGGCAGACGGATGCGGCGCGCGCCGAGATGCAAAAGCGCCTCGCCGCGGTCGAAGGTGTCGACTTGCGCGTCGTCGAGGTCGAGGATGGCGGCAAGGATGATGGGACGCGCCTTTTCCGCGCATTGTCGTCCGCCATCGGCGATCTGCCGCGCGAGCGGATCGCGGGCGTCGTCGCCATCACCGACGGGATCGTGCACGATGTTCCGAGCGACCCGTCGGCGCTCGGCTTCGGCGGTCCCTTTCACGCGCTCATCACGGGCCATCCCGGCGAGCGCGATCGGCGCATCGAACTTGTGGAAGCGCCTCGCTTCGGCCTCGTCAACAAGGACGTCACCATCAAGGCGCGGGTGCTCGATCCGGGCTTCAGCGACCCGGTGCCGATCACCGTGAGCGTCGACGGGCAGCGCATCTCGTCGAGTGAGGCGAAACCCGGCGATGCTCTTTCGATCCCCATCCCGGTGACGCATGCGGGACGAATGGTCGTCGAGATCGACGCGGCTCCCGCCCCTGACGAGTTGACGCTGCGCAACAACAAGGCGGTCGTGATGATCGAAGGCGTGCGCGAAAGACTGCGCGTGCTTCTCGTGTCGGGTGCGCCTCACGCCGGCGAGCGGGTCTGGCGCAATCTGTTGAAGTCGGATCCCTCCGTCGATCTCGTGCATTTCACCATCCTGCGCCCACCCGAGAAATCCGACGGCACGCCGATCAACGAGCTTGCCCTCATTGCTTTCCCGCAAAAGGAGCTCTTCGAGGAGAAGCTGCACGACTTCGATCTGGTCATCTTCGATCGCTTCACCAACAACATCACATTGCCGCAGCGCTATTTCGGCAATATCGCCGACTATGTGCGGGGTGGCGGAGCCTTGCTGATCTCGGCGGGTCCGGAGTTCATCGGACGCGGCGGCCTGTGGAACACGCAGCTCGAACCCATTCTGCCGGCGATTCCCGATGGGCGGATCATCGAAACGCCGTATCGCGCGCATGTCGGCATCGAGGGGCAGCGCCATCCCGTGACGCGCAACCTTCCCAACTGGGATTCGAAGGAGAGCCCATGGGGAGAGTGGTTGCGTGCCGTGGGCGCACGGGTTCGCGACGGCCACGTGGTGCTCGACGGACCCGATGAGACGGCCCTCCTCGATCTCGCGCGCGTCGGTGACGGCCGCGTGGGTCTTTTCCTCACCGATCAGCTCTGGCTTTGGCCACGCGGCTACGAGGGCGGGGGGCCTTACATCGACCTTCTGCGGCGCCTGTCGCATTGGTTGATGAAGGAGCCCGAGCTTGACGAAGAGGCGCTGCGGGCGATCGCGGACGGGCGCGAGGTGCTGGTCGAGCGCCAAACGCTCGGCGACAGCTTGCCCGCGGTCGAGGTGACCGCGCCGAGCGGCGCAAGCTCGACCTTGTCGCTTTCCAAGTCCGAAGAGGGGCTTTGGAAGGGCTCCTTCGTCGCGGAAGAGGAAGGGCTTTATCGATTGAAGCAGGGCGATCAAACGGCGCTCGTCTCGGCAGGCGCTGCCGATTCCAAGGAGTTCCAGGACGTCATTTCCGACACGGAGCGCCTTCGTCCGATTGCCGATGCGACCGGCGGCTCCGTGAGGCGCATCGCGACCAACGCGACGGGCGATATCCATTTGCCGAGCGTCGTCAGCGTGACGCGCTCCTCGCCGGCAAGCGGCGTCGATTTCATCGGCTTGCGCGGGAGCGACTCCTACGTCGTGACGGGCCTGTCGATCTGGCCTCTGTTCCTCGGTTTCGCCGGCCTCTTTCTTCTTGGGCCCTTGCTGGCGCTGGGCTGGCTCTTCGAGGCGCGCGGCTTCGCCGAGCGCAAGGACGCCGCGTGAGCGGGCGCTGAGTTCGCCGGCTGCTACTCGCATCGCCCCGGTTCGAAGCTCACATGCACGATCTTGTGCCTTTTCGCCGCATTGAGCGAGCGCTAGTGTCTTCGGGCTGCTCTCGGCGTTGCAGGACGGCTGCTGAAGCGGCGAGAACGACGGCCGAACGGTCGGCGAAAGCGGAGGAAGAGTCATGAGGCGAGGGATTGGGGGTTGGCTCGGTTGTGGCGCGATGGTCGCCCTGCTGCTCGGCGAGCCGACGATGGCGCGAGCGCAATATGTGGTGATCGGCGACGACAACAAATTGCATTGGGACGATGCGGGCAAACCGGTCTTCACCGAGCCCGGCAAGGATGAGGTCGTCATTGTCGACATCAAAAACCCGATCGAACCGAAAATCGTGGCGTCCCTGCCTTTGATCAACACCGTCATCGGTCCGCCCACCAATCTCGCGGTCACTCCCGACGAGAGTCTGGCGCTCGTGGCCAACTCGATCGCCTATCAGCAGGATGGAGCCGGTTGGAAGGGAGTTCCCGACAACAAGCTGTTCGTCATCGATCTCAAGGGCGCGCCGCCCAAGCTGATCGCGACCGTCGATGTCGGCAAGCAACCCTCCGGTTTGGCCATCAACAAGAGCGGCAATCTTGTCTTGATCGCCAATCGTGCCGATTCGAGCGTGAGCGTTCTCACGATCAAGGGTCAGGAGGTGAAGCTCGTCGACACGATCGCCATGAATGATCCGGTTTCCGCGGTTGCGTTCACGCCCGACGGCAAACACGCGCTCGCCACCAAGAACACCGTCAACAAAGTGTCTCTTCTGAACGTCGAGGGTGAGAAGGTCACCTACGACAAGACCGATCTCGCCGTCGGCCCGTATCCCTACAATGTGCAGGTCACCGCAGACGGCCGGCTTGCTCTCACGGCCAATCAGGGCAACGGTGGCGTCGCGGATGGCGGGGCAGGTTCGGTCACCGTCATCGATCTCAAGGCGACACCCCCTCACGTGATCGATTATGTCGGCATCGCTCCGATCCCTGAAGGGCTCGATGTCAGCCCCCGCGCCAATCTTGCCGTGGCACTCGCGTTGAACGGCAGCGGCGCCGTGCCCAAGGGCGTTTGGTACGCGCATCCCAACACAATCGTGGAGGTGCTCTCGACCGCGGGCGGCAAGGTGCACAAAGTGGGATCGGTCAATGCCGGAGGGCTCGCCGAAGGCGTGGCCTTCAGCCCGGACGGCAAATATCTTTATGTCGCGAATTTCAACGACGACAATCTCCAGATCTACAAGGTTACGGGCGACAAGGTCGTCGACACGGGCAAAGTTCTGAAGCTTCCGGGCCACCCTGCTTCGATGCGCTCGAGCGCGCCGTGAAGACATGCCGCAACGAGCGTGATGCGGGTCGCGCGCGGCTTGCCTGCAATGGCTTGTCGGTTTCAGGCTAGGCGCGCATAACCGAGTTCCCGCGCCTTCTCCTCATAATCGAGGAGGACACGGTAGTCCTCTTCTTTGGCCGGCACTGCGCCTTTGAGGAAAAGCTCATCGCGTGCCGCCTCGAGACCAGGGTCTGCAAGGGTTTCGACGAGGGCTCGGCGAAGCGCATTCACGGTCGCCTCGCTGGTCGATCGTGCGGTCACGAAGGGCAAGGATGGGCTCGGCGCGCTTCGCGCGAGGATGCGCGTTTTCGCGACGAGCATCGCGCGATGACGCGCGAGGAGCGCGTAGGTCACGCAGTCTATCGCGGCGGCATCCGCCCGGCCTTCAGCAACGAAGCTGAGGCTTTCCGCATGGCTCCCCGTCTCCACGATCTTGCCCAGGAAGCGCTCTCGCTTCGCCAAGCGAGCAAAGGCGAGGCGAGGCAAATTCATTCCCGTGTTGGAGTCCCAGGAGTTGAGCGCGAAACAGGTACCCCGCAACTGGGCGAGCTCGCGGATGGGCGAGCCCGCCGATACGACGAGGAAGCTGCAATGCTTCTCTGCCTCGCAACCGGGAGCATCATAAATCGGGGTGGCGAAAATCCTGATCGAATCGCGAAAATCGTGGAGCGCCGGATAACCGCAACTCTGCCCGAAGAGGAGTTCGGGATGACGCCAGCTGTCGTGATGGGTGAGGGTGCGAGAGAGGGTGAGCGGGATTTCGGGAAGTCCGAAGTCGCGGAGTCGGCAAGTTATTCCGGTCCAAACCGCATCGGCCGCGGCCCTCACTTCCGCAAGATCGTACATCCCGAGATGGGCGATGACACTCATGCAGGAGGAGTAAAGCTTTTCTCATGAAGCGAGAAGCAGGAGGGGTCTCCTTTGCCGTCGACGCTCCAGGCTGCTCCTCTGCGGCGCGCAAGGAGAAGGGCCCGGCTGGCGTGCCGGGCCCTTCCTACGCTTCACTTACGCTGTACGCTTACGCAGCAGTTTGCCGTCAGTCGACTTCGACGATCCGATGCGTGCGCCGGTTGACGACGACGCGCTGGTTGTTGACCCGCGCATATCCGAAACGTCGGTCATTTGGGACGGCGTAGAGTTCCATTCCGCTCGGCCATCTTTGTCCAATCGCGAACTGGCCTTCGTAAGGGATCGAAGGCACTGCGTTCTCGGACATGACGTATTCGTGCACCGGACCTGGGATCAAGCTTCTGCCGGCGGTTCCGCCGATCACGCCGCCCACCACCGCCCCTACCGGCCCGCCCACCGCGGCACCGACGGCTGCGCCCCCGACAACACCTGGAACGGTCCCGCCGCCAAAAGGCTGGGCGGGGGCCGTCTCCGTGGGCGCGACGTAGCCGCCATTGCTCGGCATGCCCGCTCCATAGAGGTTGCCATAGTTGTTGCCGGTCCATCCCGCCTGACTCTCGTTGGGGCGCGGATAGTTTTGGCCCTGCGCGAACGCCGGTGCGGAGGCCAAGAGCGCTGCGGCCACGGCTGCCGTTCGAAGAGTGATCATTTCATT
>JAFBAK010000267.1 GCA_019247795.1 Hyphomicrobiales bacterium
GCCGTCGCGCACCACGAGGCCGAGCGGCTCTTTCGAGATCAGCTCGGGCAGGATCGCGTAGTTGTCCGCATCCGCGAGCTTCAGCCGCGCCGCGGCAAGCGCCGACGTATCTGAGGTGAGGACGTCGCAACGTCCGTCGCCGAACGCCTTCGCCGCATCGTCATCGCTCGCAAATGAAACGATTTCGTATCTGAGCCGGTGGGCGCGAAAAAAATCGGCGGCGTTGAGCTCGCTCGTCGAGCCTTGTTGCGTGCAGACCGACGCGCCGCCGAGGTCGGTCGCGGCTGTGATGCCCGCCGACTTCTTCACCATGAAGGATTGGCCGTCGAAGAAGGTGACGCCGGTGAAGTGCAAGCCGGCGCCGGTGTCGCGCTGCATCGTCCAGGAGGAATTATGCGTCAACAGATCGACTTCACCCGAGGTGAGCGCCTCGAAGCGGATCGTGGCCGTCAGGGGGACGAACTTCACCTTGGCGGGATCGCCGAGAACCGCCGCCGCGACAGCACGGCAGAGATCGGCGTTGAAACCCTTGAACGCGCCATCCTTGTCCGGGTACCCGAAGCCCGGCAGGTTCGGGTTGATGCCGCAGATCAATTGACCGCGCATCCGCACCGCCTCGAGCGTGGCCGCTTGCGCGTTCGGGCTCCCCGCAAATACGACCAGGAATACGGCGGTGAGCGCGGTCGCCAAGCCGGCTCTACGGCTCGCGCCGAAGAGACGCGAAAAGGGCCCTCTGGCCAAAGAGGCAAGCGCGAAATCCATGAGGAGATCCTTTTGAAGGCAAGCAGTATCAGTAGCCAAGATGCGTGTCCGAGAACGAGAGAGTGCGCGCCGCCGGATCGATCGACATCAGATCCTCACCCGCGATCACAGGTCCTCGGAAACGCTTGCGAATTTCGGCCACGAGCGCCGCGCGATCTGCGTTCGGCGGCACGAAATGGGTAAGCGCGAGCGCGTCGACCTCGGCCTCACGCGCGGTGTTGGCGATTTGCCGGGGCGTAAGGTGGTAAGAGCGAACCGCCGAAATCGTCTCCGCCGAGCGCACCCCCGGGGTCGGCACCATCTCGCGATCCACGAACACCTCGCAGACGAGAAGCGAGGCGCCGCGCGCCGCTTCGACGAGCGAGGACGCGGGCCGCGTGTCGCCCGAGAACACGATGCGCGTCTTGCCTTGTCGCAGGATGAGGCCGAAGGCCGGCGTGACGGGCCGATGATCGACCGCAAAAGGCTCGGCTTCGAGATCACCGACCTTGATCGAGCGCCCGGCCGCCAATTCGCGAAACTCGACCTCGAGGCCAAGGCTCGACGGGCGCCGCTCATGAGCGATGCGAAGCTCGCGTTCATCCGCATAAGCCGCAAGAATGCGGCGCATATGCGAGATCACGCTCGCAGGCGCGTGCACCACGAAAGGGCGCGCGCGCCCCTGGTGCCAGCTCGACACGAGCAATTGGTAGAAATCGACAACGTGATCCGAGTGGTAATGCGTCACGATGAGCGCATCGATATCGGCGCCTCGCTCGCCCGCGGCGACGAGCCGTTGCGAGACGCCGGCGCCGCAATCGATGAGGAGGCGCGCTCGTGAGCCGGTGACCAGATGCGCGGGTCCCGCGCGCATGGCCGAGGCGACGGGGCACCCCGTGCCGAGAAACGTGAACTTCATGCCGGCCGCCTCACGCTACGGCGCTCAATGCGCGCGTGCCGCGCCGTTTCCTTTGTGCAAGCGAACAATCGCGATGCCATTTATCAGCCTCCGAGCGCGCCACCGTCCGAGCGCGGATCATGCGCCGCCTCGATCGACCCGTCGCGGTGGCTAACCAAAGCACCGACATGGCCAAGGCCTTCGTCATAGGCGCGATCGAGCACGAGCACCGGGTGCCCTGCCTGTTCGAGCGCCCGCACGAGGTTCGGATCGAAGCGGTTCTCGAGCGTGAGATCGATCCTCGTTTTTCCCCAGGTACGGCCGAGCAGCCAGCGCGGCGCGTCGATCGCCTCGTAGAGCGGCTGGCCGAAATACACGTGGCGCGTGAAGAGCTCCGCCTGGAATTGCGGCTGGCCGTCTCCGCCCATCGCGCCATAGGACATCACGCGACCATCCTTGAAGAGCGCAAGCGGCGGGTTGAGCGTGTGGAAAGGACGCCGTCCCGGCTCGAGCGGGTTCAGCGCTCCGGGATCGAGCGAGAAGGAAACGCCGCGGTTTTGCATAAGCAGGCCGGTGCGCGGCAAAACGCAGCCGGAGCCGAATTCCCAGTAGGTGCTCTGAATATAGCTCACGGCGACACCGTCGCGGTCGATCGCTCCCATCCATACCGTATCGCCGATCGGCACCGCGCCGCCGAAGGGCGCGGCCTTCCTGGGATCGATGAGCGCGGCTTCGCGATCGAGATGCTCCTTGGTGAGCACGCTTGCGGGGTCTTCCTTCAGCCGGTCGAAGTCGGTGACGATACGATTGCGTGCGGCGAACGCGCGCTTTGTCGCTTCGATCAAGCCATGCACATGCGCGAAGCTCTCGGCCCTTTCGACGCCGAGGCGCACGAAAAGCGCGAGGATCATGAGCGAGGCGAGGCCCTGCGTCGGCGGCGGCGCGTTGAAGAGGTGCCCGCGCTCGAGCTCGACGCTCAACGGCTCGCGCTCGCTGGCGCGGTACGCCTCGAGATCTTCACGCGTCACCGCGCTGCCGATCTTCGCAAGATCGGCAGCGACCTCGCGCCCGACATCGCCTCGGTAGAAATCCATGAAACCCGCATGTGCAAGCTGGGCCAGCGTGTCGGCGAGCGCCGGTTGACGCAGCAGGGTGCCTGCTTTCGGCAACTTGCCTTCGGTGAGGAAGATGTCGGCGAAGCCGGGCGCCTCGGCGAGCGCCTCGAATTCGGAAGGTTCGTTGCGCGCCATCGAGGCGGAGACCAAGAAGCCGTCGCGGGCAAGCCGCGTCGCATCCGCGAGAATATCTCCCAGCGAGAGGCGTCCGCCGAGGGCGTGCGCCAGCTCGAAGGCGAGCGCAAAGCCGCCCACCGCGCCTGGAACCGTGAGCGCCGCGAGCGGACCGCGCGAGGGGATCGTGTCGTAACCCTTTTCGCGGTAGCTCGCGATTGTCGCCTTCGCGCCCGCGCCACCGCAGGCATCGATCACGCGCACGCGCCGCTTCGGGTCGGCGATGAGCCAGAAGCCATCTCCGCCGAGCGAGTTCATATGCGGGTAGACGACCGCGATGGTCGCCGCCATGGCGAGCATCGCCTCGACCGCATTGCCGCCCTCGGCCATGACGGCGCGGCCGCTCTCCGCCGCGAGAAGATGCGGCGCGGCGGCCGCGAAGTGGGGAAAGCGCGTTTCGGTCATGGGGTCCGCGACGGCAAGGGGCAAAGCGAGCGCCTAAGTAGCGGCAACGCGCAAATCCGCAAGAGCAAGCTCCTCGCTACCGCTGGTCGCCGTGCGAGAAGTTCTCACGAAACCCGAGAAGTTGGATCTCCGCTCGCGGAGATGAACGTAAGAGCGCGCGCTGACCTACTCCGCGCGCCATTCCTCCGCCCAGAGCGGAGAGAGATCGGAATGTCCCGTGGTCACATAGCCCTTGAGCCATTTCGGCAGGATATGCGGTTCGGCGCGAAAAAAGAGCGGCACGTGCGGAAGCGCCGTCGCGTAGATCTTTTGCATCTCGGCCCAAAGGCCGATCTGCTTTTCGGGATCGAGCTCGCTTTCGGACTGATCGATCAACTCGTCGAGCCGCGGGATCGAGATGCCGGAATAATTCGAGCCGCCATAGGAATTCGCCTCCGACGGGATGCCGCTTGTCGCATAGTTGCGACGCGGCGATTCGGTGACGCCGAAGGTCGAGGCATACATCACCATTCCGGGAAAGCTGCGCTTCTTCAGCGTCTCGCCGAACATCGTGCGGGCCGGCTCGTTCTTGATCGTCACCTCGATGCAGGCGGCTTTCCAATTTGATTGAAGCACTTGCTGTTGCAATTCGCGCAAGCGATTGCCGGCCGTCGTGGTGAACTCGAAGGAAAGGCGCTCGCCCTTCTGATTGCGACAGATGCCGTCCGGCCCCGGCGTGAAGCCCGCCTCCGTCAGAAGCGCCTTCGCCTTCGCGGGATCATAGGAGTAGCTCGGCACGTCTTTCGAGTAGTTCGCGCTCATCGGCGGCACGAAGGCATTGGCGACCGGCTGCAAGCCCTGGAACAGCTTTTCGGTCAGCGTCTTGCGATCGGCGGCGTAGACGAGCGCCTGGCGCACCTTGAGGTCCGCGAGAAGCGGATTGTCGTGGGCGAGCTCGATATGCTCATAAGCGAGGCTCGGCACGAAAAGATAAACGTAGTCGTTCGGGTGTTGCTTGCGGAGCTCGAGCGCCTGATCGATGGTGAGGCCCACCCCCTCGCCCGCCACCATGTCCACATCGCCGGAAAGGAGATTGGCCTGAAGCGCGGCCGTGTTCTGGATGAATTTGAGAATGATGCGCTTGAAGAATGGCTTCGTGCCGCTCCAATAAGGGTTCGGCTCGAGCACCACTTGCGCGCCCGATTGATATTCCTTGATGAGATAAGGCCCGTCATAGAGGCCGGGCGTCAGCGGCGCGCGATTATAGACGGTCTGCTTGTTGTAGCCGCCGCTCGCCGCGACCTCCTCATAGACGGGACCGTCGATATGCACGGGCAGAAGCTCGGCCCATTCATTGTAATTCGTCTGGATGGAATCGAGATGAATGACGGCGGTCAGATCGTCGACGACATCGACCTTCTCCGCATGCGCCCGGGCCTTGGGCAGATAGAAGCCGGATTTCGGATCGCGCGCCACGCGCGCCGTGAAGGCGATGTCATTGGCGGTGACGTTCTCGCCGTCGCCCCATTTGAGCCCGGGCCTCAGCTTGATCGTCACCGCCATGCCCTTCTGGCCGTTGGCTCGATCCTCAAGCTTTGCGAGACCGTTCTTCACGGTCGGCAGCTCGGCGCAAAGCAGGCAGGAGTTCTTCCAATCCTTGTCGAAGGCCGTCACCTTGCGCGTGACGAAGGCGAGGACATAGTCCTTGATCGTCTCGGCGTCGATGTAGGGGTTGAAGCTCGAAGGAAATTGCGCGATCCCGATGGTGAGCTGATCATGCGCGGCAAAGCTCGACGAGGCGGTGCCGAAGCAAATTGCGCAAGCCATGAGTAGCGGTTTTGTCCATCGAAAAAACCTTTCGACTCGCATGGTTGTCTCACCCAACCCGTGGAACTGACACACTGACCTCATTCGGCCCGCCAGTTGAAAGACCAGTTCGAGGTCGCATCGCCGATCCCTGAAGGCGTGTAGCCCTTCAGCCATTTGGGCACGACATGCGCGTCGGCGCGGAAGTAGATCGGCACTTGCGGCAATTGCGTCGCGTAGATCTTCTGCATCTCGGCCCAGAGCACCTTCTGCTTCTCAGGGTCGAACTCCTTCTCGGCTTGATCCGTGAGCTCGTCGAAGCGCGGGATCGAGATGGCCGAATAGTTCTCGCCGCCATAACCGTTGGCCTCCGTCGGGATGCCGCTCGTCGTGTAGCCATTGCGCGGCGATTCGGTCATCTCGAGGCCGGAAGCGAACATGACCATGCCCGTGAATTTCCGCTTCTTGAGGGTCTCGCCGAACATGGTTCGGGCCGGCTCGTTCTTGATCGTCACCTCGATGCATGAGGATTTCCAGTTCGACTGCAGCACCTGTTGCTCGAGCTCGCGCACGCGGTTGCCGGCGGTCGTCGTGAACTCGAAGGAAAGCCGGTCACCCTTCTGGTTGCGGCAGATGCCGTCCGGACCTGGCGTGAAGCCGGCGTCCGCCAAGAGCGCCTTGGCTTTGGCGGGATCGTAAGGAAGAGGGGCGAGGTCCTTCGCCGCGTTCGCATGGCTCGGCGGCACGAAGCTCGCGGCAACCGGGAGCATGTTGTCGAAGAGCTTCTCAGTGAGCGTCTTGCGGTCGGCGGCGTAGACCAGCGCCTCGCGCACGCGCAAATCCTCGAGCATCGGGTTGTCGTGCGCGAGCTCGATATGTTCCATGTAGAGATTCGGCAGGAACATATAAGTGAATCGCTCAGGGTATTTCTTGCGCAGCTCGATCGCCTGATCGACGGTGAGGCCGATGCCGCCCTCGGCCACCATGTCGACATCGCCAGACAGGAGATTGGCCTCGAGCGCGGCGGTATTGCCGATGAACTTCAAGACGATGCGTTTGAAGTGAGGTCTCTCGCCGTTCCAATACGGGTTCGGCTCGAGAACGATCTGTGCGCCCGATTGATAGTCCTTTACGAGATAGGGCCCATCGTAAAGTCCCGGTGTCGTCGGCGCCCGGTTGAACACGCTCTCCTTGTTGTAGCCGCCCGTTCCGGCGACTTTCTCATAGGCCGGTCCCTCGACATGCTCGGGCAGGAGTTGTGCCCATTCGTTGTAGCTCACGTAGAGGGAATTGAGGTGGATGACGGCCTTGCGATCGTCGACGATCTCGACCTTGTCGATCTTCGCCCATCCCTTCGGCATCGAAAATCCGGATTTCGGATCCGCCGCGACGCGAGCCGTGAAGGCAATGTCCTTCGTCGTCACGGGCTCCCCGTCGCCCCATTTGAGCCCGGGTTTGAGCTCGAGCGTCACGGCCATTCCCTTCGAGCCGTCGGCGCGATCCTCGATCTTGGCGAGCCCGTTCTGCACCGTCGGCACCTGCGTGCACAGAATGCAGGAGAGCTTCGCCCCCTCGCCGTAACCCGTGATGCGCGGTGTGGCGAAGCCGAGCGCATAGAGCTTCACATCCTCGGCCTCGATATAAGGATGAAGGCTCGAGGGGAATTGCGAAATGCCGATCGTGAGCTCGTCATGGGCCGCGCGTGCCGCGCCGCCGCTGGCGCTCGCACCGGCAAGGCCAAGGACAAGCGCCACCGCCGCCCAGCGACGGGAAGAGCATTGGACCGCCATCGCCATATCCTTTTCTTGTGCCTGACGTCCCGCGGACAAGCCCGAATGCTATCGGGCCGGAACGCTAGGTGGAAAGCGTCATTCCGGTAAGGTCGATCGCCGGCCTTCGCCCCGCGATCAGATCGGCCGCAATTCGTGCCGAGCCCGCCGACATGGTCCACCCCATATGGCCATGCCCGGTGTTGAACATGAGGTTGCGATACCGGCCGCGGCCGAAGATCGGCGTGCCCTCTGGCGTCATCGGCCGCAACCCCGCCCAATAGCTCGGTTTGTCGTAATTTGCCCCATCTGGAAAAAGCTTGCGCATCACGCCGAGCATGTAGGTGAAGTCCGCAGGCTTGTGCGATCTGTCGTATCCGGCGAATTCGGCGGTCGCGGTCGCGCGGATGCGATCTCCGAAACGCGCATAGGCGACGAGATTGTCCTCGTCCACGCCGCCGATCGTCGGTGGGTTGTTGTGGCCATCGAGCGGCAGCGTCACCGAATAGCCTTTGATGGGATAGATCGGCAGCGAAGCACCGAGCTTCGTGGCCAGAAACGGGCTGAACACCCCCAATGACATCACGAACTCATCGCCCGAAACGACACCGTCCTTCGTCGTGACGCCGGTCACGCGGTCACCGGAGGTCGCAAAGCCCGTTACCTCGGTGTTGAAGCGAAATTTGACGCCGAGCCGCTCCCTGCAATAGCGCGCCAGATTCACGGTGAAGACGCGCGCGTCGCCGCTGCCGTCGGTCGGCGCGAAGACAGCCCCGGCGAACTGCTCCTTCACAGGCTCGAGTGCCGGATCGATGCGCGCCATCTCGTCGCGGTCGACCGCGCGCAGCTCCAGGCCCTCGTCGGCAAGAATCCTGGTATGCGAGGCGCCGCGCTCGAATGATTTCGCAGAACGGTAGAGGTAGAGCAGACCTCCCTTGAGCTCATGATAGTTCACGCCGGTCTCGGCGCTGATGCGTTGCAGTTCGCCTTGCGAATAGATGCAAAGCCGAACCTTGCGCTTCGTGTTGATCCGTGCCCGCTCCGCAGTGCAATTGCGCAGGAACCTCACGGTCCAGTTCCATAAACGCGGATCGAGGCTCGGCTTGAAACGCAGGGCCTGGCTCTTGTCGAAAAGCGAGCGCCAGAGAATGCCGGGCGCCCGCGGCGAGGACCAGGTGTAGGCGTGGCCCGGTGCGATCAGGCCGGCATTGGCGAAGCTCGTCTCCAGAGCCGGCTCCGCGAGCCGATCGACCACCGTGACCTCATGGCCATCGCGGGCGAGCTCATAGGCGGTGGTGACGCCGATCACGCCAGATCCCAAGATGACGGCGCGCATCGCTTTTCCCTCCCGTTCCCCGGCGTTTTGCCGGGCGGCTTTGTCAAATCGCAGCGATGACGCCGATCTCCACCTTGAAGCGAGGCGCGGCGAGCTTCGCCTCGACGGTGGCTCGCGCCGGGGTATTGCCTTGCGACACCCAGCCGTCCCAGACCTTGTTCATCTGGTCGAAGGTCGAGATGTCGGAAAGCCAGATCGTGGCGGAGAGAAGCTTCGATTTGTCGGATCCGGCCTGAGCGAGCGTCGCATCGATCTGCTCCAAGATGTCTTTCGTCTGTGCGGCGACATCCTTGCTGTCGGGCTCGCGCGCGACGCAGCCCGCAAGATAGGCGGTGTTACCGTGAATGACCGCCTGGCTCATCCTGGCGCCCGAGCCGACCCTGCGAATGCTCATCGTTCTTTCTCCAAAAGAGTTGCGGGAAGGACCATAAGTCGGCAGATTTGCCGCCACAAGAGGAAGGCCGGAAGGGGTCGGCGCAAGTGGACGGCCCGATGCCGAAGAATGGCCTGCCAAACAAAAGAGGCTGCCCAACGAAAGAGCTGCCCAACGAAAGACATGCTGACGCGTCATTCGGTAATCAGCCGAAGCCGCTGCTTCACCGGAAGATAGGAGCGAGGCGATGGATCAGGATATTCTGGAGCTCAAGGGCGCCGCTGATCGCGACGGTTTGCTCGTCGATCGGGAGAACATGGAATTCGAGACGGATGGCGGGATCGGCACGAAAGCCGCACTCGGCCTTCTGGTGCTCGAGACCGACCAGACGATCGAGGATGAGTTTCGCTTTCTTCTTCCCGAAAGCGGCGTGGCGCTCTACGGGGCACGGCTTCACAACGACGCGAAGATTACCCCCGAGACGCTCGCCGAGATGGAGGCGAGGCTGGTGCCGACCGTCAATCTCCTTCCGGTCGCGGTCGAGCTCGGCGTCATCGGCTTCGCCTGCACCTCAGGCGCCCTCGTGATCGGCGAACAGAAGGTCGCCGAGCGCGTGCGCGAGGCGCGTGCCGGCATGCGCGTCACCGACCCGGTCACCGCGGCGCGCGCGGCGCTCGATGCGCTCGGCGTCAAGCGCATCGCGCTGCTGACCCCCTATGTGAGGCGCATCAATGAGAGCTTGCGCGCCGCCTTCCGGGCGCGCGGCATGGAGATCCCGGTGATGGGATCCTTCAACCAGGATGACGACAACGTCGTGGCGCGGATCGCGGCGCGTTCCATCGGGGATGCCGTCCTTCGGCTCGGTGCGTCCGACGCTTGCGACGGCGTCTTCGTCTCATGCACGAGCTTGCGGGTCGCGCGCATCGTCGAGGAGGTCGAGGCGAAGCTAGGCAAGCCGGTGACCTCCAGCAATCACGCGCTTGCCTGGCACATGCTGCGCCTCGCCGGATATGCGGCGCCGCTCGAGGGCAGAGGCCGGCTGTTTCAAAGGGGCTTGGCGGGCTCGTAAGCGACTGACGACGCACTCGCGTCGCTGCTGCGGTTCGCCGTCATCCCAG
>JAFBAK010000337.1 GCA_019247795.1 Hyphomicrobiales bacterium
GGTTGCCGAGATTGCCGAGGAAGCGCCGCGCATTCTCCGCCTCGTCCTTGTGGTTCAAGCCGAGGATCGTCACGCCCTTCTGCTTCGCGAGCTGCATCAGCGCCGGGTGTTCTTCCCGGCAGGGCACGCACCATGAGGCAAAGACATTGACGAGGGTGCCGGTGCCGCCTCTCAGATCGTCATCGGAAAAGCCCGGCACCGCATCGCCGTCGCGCGTGAGTCCGGCAAGTGGAGGAAGCACGAAGGCTGGCGCTTCCTGGCCGATCAAGGGAGAAGGCAAAAGCGCGGGATCATGCCCGATCCGCGCGAAGAAGAGCCCTGCGAGCGCGAGAAAAACCGCCAGCGGAAGGAGGAGCCAGGGCTTGGCAAAAGCCCGTCGGGGCGTCGTGGCGACGTCGCTCATCGGCCGGTTCCATCGAGATCGGGAAGGCTCCGCGCCTCGCTCTCATAGGCCGCAAGGGCGAGGCGCAAGGCCCGATGATCGAGCACGATCCAGGCGATGAGCACGGCGACCACGATGAAAGTGATCGCGTAAGCGGCGATCACGAAGCCGATATGTGGAAGCGCCAGAATGCTCATGCGTGCGCTCCACCCTCCACCGAGGCGATCCTGGAAACCGGCGGTCTTTCCGTCGCGGCCAGGATGGCAAGCCGGCGCAGGCGACGGCGCAGGATCTGATTGCGCATCGCCGCGAGATGAAGGGCGAGATAAAGAATCGTGAAGGCGACGGCCATCATCAGGAGCGGCAGAAGAATCTCCGGCGCAATCTTCGGTCCCTCGAGCGTGAACACCGACGACCCCTGATGCAAGGTGTTCCACCATTCAACCGAAAACTTCACGATGGGGATGTTCACGAAGCCAACGAGCGTTGCCAGGGCCGCGATCCTCGCCGCGTGCGTCTGATCCTCGATGGCATTCCAAATCGCCAAAATGCCGAGATAGATGAGGAGCAACACGAGCACGGAGGTGAGCCGAGCGTCCCAGACCCACCAAGTGCCCCACATCGGCTTGCCCCAGAGCGAGCCGGTGACGAGGCACAGGAAGGTGAAGACGCAGCCGATCGGCGCCGCAGTCCTCATCGAAACCTCGGCGAGCGGGTGGCGCCAGACCAGCGCGCCGACCGCCGAGACCGTCATGACGGTGTAGATGAACAGCGAGAGCCACGCCGCCGGCACATGCAGATACATGATGCGCACCGTCTCGCCCTGCTGGTAATCCTCCGGCGCCGTGAAGGCGAGCCACAATCCCAACGCGAACAGCAGGGCGGAAAGCCCCGCGAGCCAAGGCAGCGCGCGGACCGCGAAGGCCATGAAACGGCTCGGATTGGCGAGCGAGGTCAGCCTCGGCATGGCCTCGACATAATGCGATCAAGCGCAAGGGGCAATGCGGCCGCCTCGCGCATGGTGAAGGAATCGGATCGAGGGCGGATCGGAGCCTTCCCGCCCTCATCCAAGAACGACATTTGTGCTATGAAAGGCGCGGCGTTTCGAGGCAGCCGGCAGGAGGAGACCTCAAATGGCGCCTGTCGAGCTGCACCGGTCCAGTGCCCTCAAGCCCCACATGGGCCTCGGTTCAAGCGTTTCGCGCCTGCGCGCCCGCTGGGTGAGCTTTGCGGCGCTCGGAGCGGCTTTCATCCTCTGCGGCACGATCGCCTTCGGCTCACTGGTGAGTGCCACCGTGGCGAGCGTGTGGATGAACGGCATCATGATGATGGTCGCGGGCATCGCCGAGACCGCCATGGGCCTGCACATGAAGGATTGGGGTCGTCTCGTGCTTCTGTGCGCGGCGGGCGTTCTCATCGGGACCGCCGGCGCGATCTGCGTGCTCAATCCGCTCCTCGCCGCGGTCGTCTTGACGCTTTGCCTTGGCGCGGGGCTTTGCGCGACGGGTCTCGTTCGCATCTATGTCGCCTCGCAGATGGGCTCGGACGCACCCTGGCGGGTCGCCGTCCTGTCCGGCCTCGTCACCTTCATCCTCGGCGTGATCATCATCGCGTCATGGCCGGTGAACAGCCGCTATGTGCTCGGCCTTTTCCTCGCGATCGACCTCGTCTTCTACGGGCTCGCGCTCCTGTTGCTGGCCATCCAGCTTCGGGCACGTCACCGGATCGAGCCGTGACAAAATCGGAAAGGCGAGAAAAGCTCCCCGCCGCATCCCCTTTGCGGAGCGCCGATGTGTGAGCCGGCGATCGTGCCTTGCACCGATGAACGCGGCGTCCCATAAAGAGCCTTCTCACCGGAGCCGTGCATGACCGATTTCGCCAAACCCGCCCCCTCAGGCGCGAAAGAACCCGCGAATGGGGTCGAGAACGCCGACATCGTCGATCTGCCGTTCGAGAAGGCGCTCGCCGAGCTGGAAACGATCGTCGGGCGGCTCGAGCGTGGCGACGTTCCGCTCGAGGAATCGATCGCGATCTACGAACGCGGCGAGGCGCTGAAGCTGCGTTGCGAGGCGTTGTTGCAGCTCGCCGAGGCGAGGATCGAACGCATCACGTTGTCGGCGCAAGGCAAGCCCACCGGCACAATGCCGCTGGATGACAACTGAATGACCCGCGAGGGAACGACGTTTCAATCAATCCGGTGTCGGGGCGTCCTGGCGGAGCAACCCTTCCGATTTGAGATCGGCCCACAGCGCCTGCGGGATCGGCCGGGCGAGCGAGGCGATATTGCGTGAGACCTCCTCGGCGCTGACGGCGCCGAGCACCACCGACGCAACCGATTCATGGCCGAGCGGAAACCGCAAGGCCGCATCGGCGAGAGCCACCCCGTGGGCGCGGCAGATCTTTTCGAGCCGCTCGGTCCTTGCCGAAATGTCAGGCGGCGCGGGCTTGTAATTGTAATGCGCGCCCGCGATGGCGCCCGTCGCCAATATCCCTGAATTGAAGACGCCGCCGAGCATCAGCCCGATGCCTTTGCGGGCCGCGAGCGCCAGGAAGCCGTCGAGCGCATCCTGCTCGAGCAAGGTGTATCGGCCAGCGAGCAGCATCGTGTCGAAATCACCGGCGCTTGCGAAGCGCTCGCACATCCGGGTCTCGTTGATGCCGACCCCGATCGCTTTCACGATGCCCTCCTCGCGCAGGCGGGTGAGCGCCACATAGGCCCCCTCCATGGCTTCCTTGAAGCGCGCTTCGATCGCGTCCTGGCCATGCGTCCACACATCCACATCATGGATCAGCACGATATCGATCCGCTCCGCGCCGAGCCGCAGCAACGATTGCTCGAAGGCGCGCAACGTGCCGTCGCGAGAATAGTCGATCACCGCCTTGTGCTTGAGGCCTCCGGCGAAGCCGGGCGCGGCCGCCCCGGGCGCAACCGCCGTCCCGCCCGATCGCAGAGGGTCCATCCAACGCCCGACCTTGGTCGAGAGCACATAGCGGTCGCGCGCGACACCGCGGAGCCCGGCGCCGACACGCTGCTCCGCAAGGCCGTTGCCGTAATGTGGAGAGGTGTCGAAGAGCGTCACGCCGTGGGCGAGCGCCGCTCTCACCGTCGCGGTCGCGGCCTCCTCGTCGAGCTTGGCGTAAAGGTCCCCGAGCGGTGCCGAACCAAAGCCGATGGCGCTCACCTGGAGCGGCGTCCGTCCGAGCCTTCGCGACGGGAGGACCGAGGCGGCAGTCACGCGCGTCACACCGGCCTCACTCGGCGACGGCGCGCTGCGCCTCGTCGGGAGAGCGGTCCGGATCGGCGCTCGCCGGCAAGGGACCGGCGCCGCTCGCGCGCGCAATGTCGTCGGCGAGGCGTTCGATCATGGCGACGAGCTTCTCCGGCGCGCTCGGGCTTCCGTCGGACATTTGCGATTGCAGGCGATCGCGTTCGGCGCGGGTTTCGTCGAGTGAGGCGACCGCGGAGCCGAGCTCGGCCCTGGCGCTTGCGAAGGCTTGCGCCAGCTCTCGCAGCTCGGCCTCGGCACGCGCAACGTTGAGGCGCTCGGCGGCTTCGGCTCGCTCTCCTCGCCCGCGCTCGGCCTCGAGCTCGCGGCGCGCCGCTTCGACCGCGGCAGCGCCCTCTGCCACTTGCCGCGCGGCGCTCTCGTGAAGCGCCTCGAGGTCCGCAAGGCGCTCCCTCGCTTCCTGAAGCTCGAGGCTCAAGCGCCGGACATGGCCGTCGCTCGCCGCGAGCCGCGTCGCCATTTCCGAGGCGCGCACCTCGGCATCCGTCTTCTCGATCTCGCGTTGCGTCTTCAACTCGCCGAGTTCCGTGAGCCGCGTCTCTCGCGCCGCAATGCTGCGTTCGAGGCGCTCCAAGCGTTCGAGATGCGTCTCGCGCTCGGCCTTGAGCGCCGCGTTCTCCACGTGGTGCCCGTCATGGAGCTTCATCAGCGCCGCGTGCTCGGCGCGCAATGCGCCATGGGCGGTTTCGAGCGTCTGGATGCGCCCGAGCAGATTGCCACGCTCCGCCTCGAAAGCCGCACGCTCGAGCCGCCGCTGCTCGACGGCATCCCCGGATGCGCCTTGTCCGGCCGTGACCTCGCGATAGGCGGCCTCTTGCGCCGCGAGCTCCTCGCGCGTCGCGGCATGCTCGCGTTCCTCTGTCTCGAGAGCGGCCACGGCCTCGATCAAGCCTTCGCTCGCGCGCTGATGCTCGGCCTTGGTCTCGCCATGGCGCTTGCGTTCCTCGGCGAGAGCTTCCTCGAGCGAGGCGAGGCGGGCTTGCAGCGTGCCGGTCTCGGCGAGCAGCCGCGCCTGTTCGAGACTGAGCGCTTCGGCCCGCTTCTCGAGGCGCGCCTCCTTGACGGCGAGCGCCGCGCGCAACTGGTCGCGTTCGGCCGCGAATTCGGCGACCGACATGGGGAGACCCGCTTCGATGCGCCGCCGCGCCAGCCTTTCGGTGCGACGCGCCAAGGCAGGCCAGATCGCGAGCCAGATGAGACTGGCGCCGCACGCTCCCAACGTGATCAGCATCGCGTATTCGATCAAGATCGGCGATCCTCTTTGCGAAATGGTCTTACCATGATCGAAGCGGATTGGGCCATGCCAAAGAGAACGCCAAAGAGACTGCGAACGGCGTGATCCAGCAAGCTGATCACTTTCCCGAAAAGATGATGGTTAATGGTGATCCGAGCGTGTGGGCGAGTGGACTCGAGGCTCTCTTCCTCTATGGGTCGCACACAAGGAATGCGTGGCCAGGAAGGGGCAAAGCCGCTTTTCCTCAAAAAAGATCGTGCTTCGTAGAAGTGACACAAAGCGAATGAGATCGGCCGGGAGCACAAGCGATGCGCCTTTTGTTCATTGGTGACGTGATGGGAAGATCGGGCCGAAACGCCGTCATTCAACGGCTTCCTGAATTGAGAACGCGATTTTCACTCGATTGCGTCATCGTCAATGGCGAGAACGCGGCAGGTGGAGCAGGCATCACGGAGACGATTTGCAATGAGCTCATCGAGGCGGGCGCCGATGCGGTTACGCTTGGAAATCACTCCTGGGATCAGCGCGAGGCGCTTGTCTTCATCGAGCGTCAGCCGCGTTTGCTTCGTCCCGCGAATTGGCCGTCCGGCACTCCCGGACGCGGCGCGGCGATCGTCGAAACCAAGGCGGGTGCCCGAATTCTCGTCGTCAACCTCATCGGCCGCGTCTTCATGGGGCTCGCCGACGACCCTTTCGCCGCTGCCGAGCGGGAAGTCACGGCGTGTCCGTTGGGGGCGGGCTGCGATGCGGCCGTGATCGACATGCATGCCGAGGCAACAAGCGAGAAACAGGCAATGGGCCATTTTCTCGATGGTCGGGCGAGCCTCGTCGTCGGCACCCACACTCACGCGCCCACTTCCGACGAACGCATCCTGCCGGGCGGCACGGGCTTTCAGACCGATTGCGGCATGACGGGCGACTATGATTCGATCATCGGCGTCGAGAAAGGCGAGCCGCTGCGTCGTTTTCTACAGCCGACGCCGGCTTCGCGTTTCGAAGCCGCGAGCGGCGAAGCGACCCTGTGCGGGCTCGCGGTCGAGACCGATCCGAAGAGCGGGCTCGCCACCAAGGTCGCGGCCTTGCGACTCGGCGGCTCTCTGAAGCAAGCCGAGCCCGATTTCTGGTGAGCTCGATCAGCGGAAAATGGCGACCGCGCTGTCCAGGGTTTTCCACACACCCCAGAGAATCGGGATGCCGACGACGAGCCAAGCGATGATCGCCTTGCCGTCGAGCGTTCCTTTGCCGATCCCGTAGCTTCCGCCGGAACCGGAAGCGGTGGTCGCCGCCCTTGCCTGCAGCGCCGCGACATCCTCTTCCGACATGAACCATTTGGACGCGACCGGGCGCACCAGCGCATTGCAGATGAGCCCGATGACGAGGAGCGAAGCGAGGATGTAGAGGGTGCGATCATAAGCGAGCGCCCTCTCGACGCCGGCCCGGAGCTGGGCGTCGCGGATATAGGCGACGAGCAAGGGGCCCACGACGCCGGCCGCCGACCAGGCGGTGAGAAGCCGCCCATGGATCGCGCCGACGAATTGCGTCCCGAACATATCGGCGAGATAAGCGGGAACCGTCGCGAAGCCGCCTCCATACATCGAGAGGATCACGCACATCGCCGCCACGAAGAGCGCCCGCGAACCCATATGGGCAAAGCTCGGCGCAAGCGCGTAAAGAACGATGCCGAGAGCGAAGAAAATGAAATAGGTGGTCTTCCGGCCGATCTTGTCGGAAAGCGAGGCCCAAAAGATGCGCCCGGCGATGTTGAAGAGCGACAGGAGCCCGACGAAACCCGCCGCGATCGTCGCGATCGCTGCCTTCTGGTCGGGGTCGAGCTTCGAGAAGCCGATGTCCGGCACGCCGATGAGCGAGCCGCCGAAGATTTCCTGAAGCATGGGCGAGGCCACGGCGAGAACGCCGATGCCGGCCGAGACGTTGAGGCAGAGCACCAACCAGATCAGCCAGAACTGCGGCGTCTTGTGAGCATCGTTCAAATGGACATTGCCCGACGTGATCATGGCCTTGGTGGCGGCCGGTGGCGTCCAGCCTTCGGGTCGCCAGTTCGCGGGCGGAACGCGATAGAGGAAAGCCCCTCCCATCATGAACACGAAATAGATGGCACCCATCGTCAAGAAGGTTTGCCAGACGCCGACGGAAGTCGAGGTCTTGTAGTAATTCATGAGAAGATTGGCGAGCGGCGAACCGATCATCGCGCCGCCGCCAAAACCCATGATTGCCATGCCGGTCGCCATGCCGCGCCGGTCGGGAAACCATTTGACCAGCGTCGACACGGGGGAGATGTAGCCGAGCCCGAGCCCGATGCCGCCGATAAAGCCGAGCCCGAGCCATATGATCCAAAGTTGATGCACGTAGACGCCGAGCGCCGAGATCACGAAACCGCCCGCCCAGCAAAGGGCCGCGACAAAGGCCGTCTTGCGCGGCCCGACGCGCTCGACCCATCCGCCGAAGGCCGCAGCCGAAAGCCCGAGGAGCACGATGCCGATCGTGAAGACGATGACGAGGTTCGTGAAGTGCCAATCGCAACCCGACGCGAACAGCTCACTCAGCATCGAGTCGTCCGCGCAGGCATCGAATTTGTTGATGCCGATGGCGCGTGTCAGCGGGAGCCAGAAGACGCTCAACCCGTAAGACATCCCGATGCACAAATGTATGCACAACGCCGCCGGCGGCACCAGCCACCGATTGAACCCGGGACGAGCGACGATACGCTCACGATCAAGAAAGCCTGCCGCCCCTAGCGTGCCTGTTCTGGCATCGATCGCTGTCATTGTCTCTCTCCCCTTTCGTCCACTTCTCCCGGCCTTTCCGTGTGGGAAAAATCGGAGGTGGCCCTCGCTTTACCTTCGCAAATCCAGAACCGGCGCGCCCGACCGCCTTGCTGCGAATCAGGCGCGCGCCGAAAAGGACACGAATGATCCCGTCCCGAACCGCTCAGGCCGAAATATGTATGCACCGGGAACGGTTGGTCAACGGCCATTCACGCAAGTTCGACGGAAGTCTAAGCCAGTTAAAGGCCGGTGTTCTCGCGAGCCCGGCATCGACGCAGCGGCTCGCGACGAGGCGCTTCAGCAAGCCGGGCCCCTCATTTTTTCAGCCAATCGGCGCATTTCGGCGG